>NZ_LIOK01000020.1:0-46916 GCF_001418025.1 Anoxybacillus suryakundensis | reverse complement strand
CAAGCATCGAACAACGTATGGCAACGAAAGACGATGTGGCCGCTCTGGAAGACAGTATGCATGCGCTTGAACACCGTGTGGAGCATATCGAACAGACAATGGCCACAAAAGACGATATTGCAAGTATTGAACAACATATGGCAACGAAAGACGATGTGGCGCTTGTGCCAGCTATTCGGGAAATGGTTGGGCAGTTGATGGAACGAATGACTGTTGTTGAGTTGCATGTACAAGAAATTCCATCTATCAAACAGCAAATCGAGCAGTTGTCGCAACAAATGGAAGAAGGGTTTGAGAAAATAGCTCATCAAGAAACGATCCTACAAGCGTTATCACTCCGTTCGATTCAACAAGCAAACGATATCCACTATTTGAAAACAAACGTCATTTCCACGAAATAAGTGTAAGAAAAGGGTGTCGCTCGTTGGACACCCTTTTCTTTATGCTTCTAATTGCTCACGCCAATGATGTAACGTCGCTCGCTCTTCTTCGGTAATGATGCCGAGTTCCATCGCTGTTTCCATTAGCGCATCGTAATCAGTCACTGTATAGACCGGAACGTGTTCGCGTTCAAACGCTCGTTTTCCTTTTTGTAATCCGTATGTAAAAATCGCAACGACGCCAAGTACGTGACATCCTGCCTCCCGCAAAGCGCGTACGGCATTGAGTGAGCTGCCGCCTGTTGAAATTAAATCTTCAATGACGACGACATGTTGACCTGCTTCGATTTTCCCTTCAATTTGTTTTCCTTTTCCGTGTCCTTTCGCTTGACTGCGCACGTAACACATCGGCACATCGAGCCGTTCGCTCACCCATGCGGCATGAGGAATGCCTGCAGTAGCTGTGCCAGCAACGACTTGAACGGTTGGAAAATGCGTGCGAATAAGCGCGGTTAGTTCATCAGCAATCATTCGTCTCGTCGTCGGGTGCGCTAACGTCAACCGATTGTCGCAATAAATGGGGGCTTGTATGCCGGAAGACCAAGTAAACGGTTCGTTTGGGCTTAACGACACCGCACCGATGGAAAGTAATTGTTTTGCGATTTCTTTTTTCATCATTGTCCACCATCCCATTCTTGTTTTAACCGCTCATATGCCGCATACGGATCATGCGCTTTTGTGATGCTTCGTCCGATGACGATATAGTTTGTTCCGCGCTGTTTCGCCTGATTAGGTGTGACGATGCGCACTTGATCGTCCGCTTGATCGTCCGCAAAGCGAATGCCTGGGGTGACAGTGATAAACGATGACCCGAAAGTTGCGCGAAGAAGCGGCACTTCTTTTGCGGAACAAACGACGCCGTCAAGCCCGTTATCGTATGCAAGCTTAGCGTAATGAAGTACCGTTTCATTCATCGTCCGGTCAATTAACAATTCATCGTGAAGCATGCGTTCGTTTGTGCTCGTTAGTTGCGTCACCGCAATGCAACGCGGACGCTTCATTCCAGGAGGCGTCCCTTCTTCTAATCCTTCGACCGCTGCGCGCATCATCGCGCATCCTCCCGATGCATGAACGTTTACTAAATCGACACCTAATTTCGCCAAGCCTTTCATCGCTCGTTTCACTGTATGCGGAATATCATGAAGCTTTAAATCTAAAAAAATATGATGTCCGCGCTGTTTTAACTCGTCGATGATCGTTGGACCTTCTTGAAAATATAGTTCCATGCCGACTTTTAAAAAGAGCGACGTATCAGAAAATAGCTGTAAAAACGACCACACTTCTTCCTTGGATGAAAAATCAAGCGCCACAATAAACGGTTTGTCCATTGTTCCAGCTCCTTCCCGTACATTCCGAAATATGTTGAATGCCAAGTTCATCTAAAAGCGGTGGCAAATCGCGAATCACATTTGGACAAACGTACGGGTCGATAAAATGCGCTGTTCCGATCGCGACCGCGCTCGCACCAGCGTAAAAAAACTCAATCACATCTTCCGCACTTTGAATGCCACCCATGCCGATAATCGGAAGCGATACCGCCTGGCTTACTTCATAAATCATTCGCAGTGCAATCGGTTTAATGGCTGGACCGGATAACCCGCCGGTTACGTTCGCTAAAATCGGCTTCGCTGTTTTGACGTCAATGCGCATACCTAATAACGTATTAATCATCGTCAATCCGTCTGCTCCCGCTCGTTCAATCGCTTTTGCCATCGCGACAATGTTTGTCACATTTGGAGATAGTTTCACATACACAGGCACGGCAGACACTTCTTTTACCGCCCGCGTCAGCTCCGCAGCGACTTCTGGAACTGTTCCAAATGCGATGCCGCCCTTTTTCACGTTTGGGCATGAAATATTTAGCTCAAGCGCATGAACGTTTGGCGCTTTTGATATGCGCTTGGCGACTTCTACATATTCCTCTACCGTTGAGCCAGCAATGTTAGCGATAATCGGTACGTCGTATTGCGCTAACCACGGAAGTTCTTCAGCTAGCACTTTGTCTATACCGGGGTTTTGCAGTCCGATTGCATTTAACATGCCGCTTGGCGTCTCGGCGACGCGCGGCGTCGGATTGCCAAAGCGCGCTTCAAGCGTCGTCGCTTTAATCATGATGGCTCCAAGGACGCTTAAGTCGTAAAATTTCGCGTATTCCCGTCCGAATCCGAAACAACCTGAGGCAGGCATAATCGGATTTTTTAGCGAAAGTCCTGGCAATTCAACTGCTAATCGGTTCATAACACGACCTCCCCCGCTCGAAATACCGGCCCGTCGCTACATACTTTTTTATATGCTGTTTCGCTATGCGGCACGCGACATACGCATGCGAAACAAGCGCCGACACCGCAACCCATCCGTTCTTCTAATGACAAATATAGTTCTTTATGCGGAAATTGTTGTTGTAATGCTTTTAACATCGGCTTCGGTCCGCACGCATATAGCACATCAAACGAAAGAGCGTGATGTTCAATGACGTCGGTAACAAACCCTTTCATGCCGTACGAGCCGTCTGCAGTCGCCACATACGTTTTGCCGAACGAGGCGAAGCGTTCCTCGTAAAAGACGACGTCTTTCGTTTGAAAGCCGAGCACGATCGTCACACATACACCGTTTTTCACTAGTTGTTTCGCTAGTTCATATAACGGGGGCACCCCGATGCCGCCGCCGACAAGAAGGGCACGCTGTTCGCTAGAAAGGGCGGAAAGCGGAAAGCCGTTTCCGAGCGGACCGAGCACATCGAGCGTCTCCCCAGGCTGTTTTTGCGAAAGGAGCGTTGTGCCTGTCCCTTCCGCACGGTAAACGATCGTACATTCGCCTGCTTCGTGATTGATGTCGCAAAGGCTGAGCGGCCGGCGCAACAGTGGGGCGACGTTTGCTACTTTGACATGCACAAATTGCCCGGGCGTGTGCATGCGCTGAACGAGTGAACTAGCGAGCGTCAATTCATAAATGCCTTTCGCTATTTGGCGATTGGAGATGATTGTCATATGTTCGTTCATACGCCCACCTTCTTTTCTGCCATCGCTGTTGTCGAAAACGTCATCGCTTCTAAAACGAGAAGCATCGCTTTCGCTGTATCGAGCGACGTTAAACAAGGGATGCCGTTTTCTACCGCTTCGCGCCGAATGCGGAAGCCGTCGCTTTCCGTTTCTTTTCCTTTTGTTAACGTGTTAATGACAACTTGCGCTTCGCCTTGGCGAATGACGTCAAGAATGTTCGGTGTGCCGGTATGAATTTTCGCGACGACAGTCACAGGAATGTTCGCTTCGCGCAACGTTTGCGCGGTGCCATTTGTCGCAAGCAACTGATATCCAATATTGTAAAAGCGACGGGCGATGTCGATCGCTTCTTCTTTATCTTTATCGGCAATCGTTAATAAAACTGCCCCGTACGGACGAATGTGAATCCCCGAAGCGACAAGCCCTTTATAAAGCGCCTTCGCAAACGTTTCATCCTTCCCGATCACTTCGCCCGTCGATTTCATTTCTGGACCGAGCGAAATATCGACGTTGCGCAATTTCGCAAATGAAAAGACCGGTGCTTTCACATATACGCCTTCGCTTTCTTCTTTCAATCCGGTGTAGTAGCCAAGTTCTTTTAACTTCGCCCCTAAGATAACTTTTGTCGCGAGATTGGCCATCGGGACGTTCGTAATTTTACTTAAAAATGGAACGGTGCGGCTTGAACGTGGATTGACTTCTAACACGTACACCTCGCCGTCATATAACACGAACTGAATGTTCAACAATCCAACGATGCGCAACCCTTTCGCCAGCGCAATCGTATAGTCGACAATTTTTTGTTGAACGTCTTTTGTTAACGTTTGCGGCGGATAGACGGCGATCGAATCGCCCGAATGGACACCAGCGCGCTCAATATGTTCCATAATGCCCGGAATGAATACGTCTTCCCCGTCAGAAATCGCATCGACTTCGATTTCTTTTCCGATTAAATAACGGTCAATTAATACCGGGTGTTGCGGATTTACTTTCACCGCGTGCTCCATATAATGTAGCAGCTCTTCTTTTTTATAGACGATTTCCATCGCCCGACCGCCGAGCACATACGACGGGCGCACGAGAACAGGATAGCCGATGTCTTCAGCAATGTGTACCGCTTCTTCAACGGAAAACGCTGTTTTTCCTTTCGGTTGTGGAATGCCGAGTTGCGCAAGCGTCCGCTCAAATTTGTCGCGGTTTTCGGCACGATCTAAATCTTCAAGCGACGTGCCGAGAATGCGCACCCCGCGCGCCGCTAATTCCGCCGCTAAATTGATCGCGGTTTGGCCGCCAAATTGAACGATGACGCCCATTGGCTGTTCTAAATCGATGACGTGCATCACATCTTCAATCGTTAACGGTTCAAAGTATAGCTTATCGGAAATGCTAAAGTCGGTCGATACCGTCTCCGGATTGTTGTTAATAATGATCGCTTCGTACCCTGCTTCTTTAATCGCCCATACACAATGAACGGTCGCGTAGTCGAACTCGATCCCTTGCCCGATACGAATCGGACCAGAGCCGAGGACGACGACACTTTCGCGCGGCGTAACGAGCGATTCGTTTTCTTCTTCATATGTGCTGTAATAATACGGCGTTTCCGATTCAAATTCTGCGGCACACGTATCGACCATTTTATATACAGGCGTTATGCGAGCGCGTTTCCGCAGCTCATAGACGTCGCGTTCTGTCATTTGCCAGCATTTCGCAATCGCCACATCGGAAAAGCCCATTTCTTTCGCTTTTTTTAGTACGTCGATATCACCAACATGTTCGCGTAAAACAAATTCGTACTGTACGATGCCTGCCATTTTCGTTAAAAAGAACGGATCGATTTGACTCCATGCATGCACTTGTTCAACCGTTACGCCGCGACGAAACGCTTCTGCAATATAAAATAGCCGTTCATCTCCCGCTCTTTGAATGCGTTTTTGTAGTAATGCATCATCGACTTGTTCTTTTAGTTCCAAATGATAGACGTTCGTTTCAAGCGAGCGTACCGCTTTTAATAGCGATTCTTCAAACGTGCGCCCGATCGCCATCACTTCTCCTGTCGCTTTCATTTGCGTGCCGAGATGGCGGTTCGCTGATTCAAATTTATCAAACGGAAAGCGCGGAATTTTTGTGACGACGTAATCAAGCGTCGGTTCAAAGCAAGCGTACGTTTTTCCTGTCACAGGATTCATCATTTCATCAAGCGTTAAACCGACGGCAATTTTTGCGGCGAGTTTCGCAATCGGATACCCCGTTGCTTTCGATGCAAGCGCCGATGAGCGACTGACGCGCGGATTCACTTCGATGACGTAATATTGAAAACTGTGCGGATCAAGAGCGAGCTGAACGTTGCAACCTCCTTCAATACCGAGCGCACGAATAATGCGAAGCGAGGCGTTTCGCAACAGTTGATATTCGCGATCGCTTAACGTTTGGCTTGGGGCGACGACGATCGAATCGCCCGTATGAATGCCGACCGGATCGATATTTTCCATATTGCAGACGACGATCGCATTGTCTTTCGCATCGCGCATCACTTCATATTCAATTTCTTTATAGCCGGCGATGCTTTTTTCTAGTAAACATTGATGCACAGGGCTCATTTTTAAGCCGCTTGAAACGATGTCGACAAGCTCTTCTTCGTTCGTACAAATGCCTCCGCCTGTTCCGCCGAGCGTAAACGCCGGACGAACGATGACCGGATAGCCAATTTGGTCAACGAACGCATACGCTTCTTGTAAACTATGCACGATCGCGCTTTCTGGCACCGGCTCACCGAGTTCGTTCATAAGCGCGCGAAATTGTTCGCGGTCTTCTGCTTTTTCAATCGCTTCTAATTTCGTGCCGAGAATTTCAACGCCGCATTCTTCAAGTACTCCCGCTTTCGCTAATTCGACGGCTAAGTTTAACCCCGTCTGTCCGCCGAGCGTCGGCAAAATCGCATCGGGACGTTCTTTTCGAATGACGCGCGCGACAAATTCGAGCGTTAACGGCTCCATATACACTTTGTCAGCAATTTGTGTATCGGTCATAATCGTCGCTGGATTGGAGTTGACGAGAATGACTTTATACCCTTCTTCTTTTAACGCTAAACATGCTTGCGTCCCAGCATAATCAAACTCCGCTGCCTGCCCGATGACGATCGGTCCAGAACCGATGACGAGAATCGTTTCAATATCTTGACGTTTAGGCATGAACGACACCTCTTTCTTTTTTAAACTGTTCAATCATCGCGATAAAATCATCGAATAAATGATTGGCATCTTCTGGACCAGGCGACGCTTCCGGATGATATTGCACCGTAAACGCGGGAACATCTTTATGACGAAGCCCTTCAATCGTTCCGTCGTTTAATGCGATATGCGTCACTTCTAATCGCGTATGAACGAGTGACTGTTCTGTAACTGTGTAACCGTGATTTTGTGAAGTGATCGCTACTTTTCCTGTTTCAATATGTTTCACCGGATGATTGGAACCGCGATGACCGAACTTCATTTTTTCCGTATTCGCTCCGCAGGCAAGCGCAAACAGTTGATGCCCAAGGCAAATCCCAAAAAGCGGAACGTGACCAAGTATGTTTTGAATCATGTCAATGGCTTCTGGTACATCTTTCGGATCCCCTGGTCCGTTTGATAACATAACGCCGTCGGGATGAAGTTGCAACACATCTTCTGCGGTTGCGTTGTATGGTAATACGATGACGTCGCAATGACGTTTATTTAGTTCGCGCAAAATGCCGTGCTTCATGCCGAAGTCGATTAAAACGACGCGATGGCCGCGCCCTGGGCTAGCGTATGGGCTTTTTGTCGATACGCGCTTCACTTGATCGCGCGCAAGTTCCGCTTCTTTTAAATAAGCGACCGCCTCGGAAACGGACACGTCCATGTCACAAATCATTCCTTTTAGCGTGCCGTATTGGCGAATGATGCGCGTTAGTTTCCGCGTATCGACACCGGCCAACCCCGGAATGTTTTTTATGCGCAAATATTCGTCAATCGTTAGCTCGCTTCGCCAATTAGAAGGGGATGCGCACGCTTCTTTTACGATAAAACCGAACACATGCGGTTCAATCGATTCGAAGTCGTCGCGGTTTATGCCATAGTTTCCGATCAAAGGATACGTCATCGTCACGATTTGCCCGCAATATGACGGGTCGGTTAAAATTTCTTGATATCCTGTCATCCCGGTGTTAAACACGACTTCACCGATTGTTTGTCGTTCACTTCCAAACGCCTCGCCAACAAAGCGAGTCCCATCTTCTAAAATCAGTTGTCGTTTCATCTCTCTCTTCCTTTCTGCCAAACAATTTTTCCATCTACAATCGTCATCGTCGGCCATCCTTTACATGTCCAACCGGCAAACGGTGTGTTTTTTCCTTTTGAAGCAAATGTATGAGGATCAATGACTTGTTCATGATGTAAATCGATGACAACTACATCTGCTTTCGCGCCAACTTTTAGTTCCCCGCCTTCGATGCGAAACGTCTCCGCTGGCTTTTTTGAAAGCCAATCGACGAGCTGTTTTAACGTGCATATCCCTTTTTCAACAAGATGCGTATATAAGAGCGGAAAGGCGGTTTCTAATCCGACAATGCCAAACGGAGCAAGTGCCATCCCTTCGCTTTTTTCTTCTTCTGTATGCGGGGCATGGTCAGTTGCGATAAAATCAATCGTTCCGTCAAGTAATCCTTCGATTAACGCTTGTTGATCTTCTTTCGCTCGCAACGGTGGATTCATTTTAAAATTCGCGTCTAACGAATGAATATCTTCGTCGCAAAGCAGTAAATGGTGCGGTGTGACTTCGGCAGTGACGCGAATGCCTGCTTGCTTCGCCTCGCGAACGATGCGCACCGATTGTTTCGTACTTATATGGCAAACGTGGTAGTGACATCCTGTCGCCTCCGCTAACAGCACATCGCGTGCAATATGTACAGATTCGCAAACGGAAGGAATGCCTAAAAGCCCATGCCGCTTTGCAAATGATCCGTCATGCACGCATCCTTTATACGTGAGCGTTTCGTCTTCACAATGCGCGACAATTGGCATATCGAGAGAAGCGGCTTGTTTCATCGCCTCATACATCATACGTGCGCTTTGCACGCCAACACCATCGTCTGTAAATGCGAACGCCCCTGCTTCTTTTAAGGCGGCAAAATCGACGAGCTGTTTTCCTGCTTGACGTATCGTAATCGAAGCATATGGTAACACGCGCACGTGCGCCGTTTCGCGAATGCGGTTAACGAGCCATGCCATTTGTTGTTTCGTATCGGGTACAGGTTTTGTGTTTGGCATCGCCGCAATCGTCGTAAATCCGCCTTTGGCAGCAGCAAGCGTACCTGTAGCGATCGTTTCTTTATGTTCCCCACCCGGTTCGCGCAAATGAACGTGTACGTCGATAAATCCCGGCGCGACAAACTGTTCACACACGTCGATCACCTCGTCATGATCGCTTACAGCGATGTGAGGTGCGATTTGAACGATGCGCCCGTCGTTCATTTTTATATCAGCTAACGTCAGCTCGCCTTGTTGATTAAGCAAGCGTGCACGTTTGAAAATGATAGTCATGTTTTGTTCCCCCTTTTTGTATTGCTCGTTTTAATACAGCCATGCGCACGTATACGCCGTTTTCCATTTGTTTAAAAATGCGTGAGCGTTCACACTCAACGAGCTCGCTTGCGATTTCTACGTCGCGATTGACTGGAGCTGGGTGTAAAATGATGCTCGTTTTTTTCATTTGTTTTTCCCGCGCGATCGTTAAGCCGTATTGCTCGTGATATTGTTCTTTCGTCCATCCCATTTTTTCTTCATGCCGCTCATGTTGAATGCGAAGAAGCATAATCACATCTGCCTCTTTTACGGCTGTATCGAATTCGACGTACGTGCCATACGGATTCGTTATATCTTGCCACTCAGGCGGGCTGCAAAATAAGACATTTGCGCCTAGCCTTGTTAATATTTCAGCATTGGAACGTGCCACTCGGCTATGACGAATGTCACCAACGATTGCGATATGAAGCCCTATAAATGTGCCAAACTGTTGACGAATCGTCATTAAGTCCAGTAACGATTGGGTCGGATGGTGACCGCATCCGTCACCGGCGTTAATGATCGGGATATGAATCGTTTCGCGAAGTGAGTCAAAGTAATGATCAGATGGGTGGCGAATGACGACTGATTCCACACCGATCGCTTGCAACGTCCGAATCGTATCGTACAACGTTTCGCCTTTTTGGACGCTCGACATGTCTGCATCAAACGGAATGACTTCAAGCCCAAGTTTTCGTTCCGCAATTTCAAAGCTACATTTTGTGCGCGTGCTCGGCTCAAAAAATAAGTTGGCAACGAACGTTTGTTTATTCACTCGCCACGTCTCTCCGTTTGCAAATCGTTCCGCTTCATGCAAAATGGCAAGCACTTCATCAACTGATAACTCTGTTAACGTAAGTAAATGCATATAAAACTCCTCCTTTTTAGTAAAAAACACCTTGCCGAGCGAGGCAAGGTGTTTCAAAAGCATGAGGAAAGAGGCCGTTTCAATGAACGGATTTCCTCTGTCACACCTTTGTAAGCCTCGCTGGACTTCTTTTAAAAGGTGTGTTATGCGACATCATGTTTTTGTTCAAATACACTATCCGACACTTTCGGGCGACCTGGCAAAATGAGGTTTAATACGATACCTGTGATGGCTGCAAGCGCCATACCGTGCACTTCAAATTGTTCTGATACTTTGACAACAGCATCCCCGATGCCAATGACGAGAATGACAGATGAAATGACTAAGTTTCGTTTATCTCCAAAGTCGATTTTACTATCGACAAGCATGCGCAAACCAGAAGAAGCGATAATTCCAAACAATAAGATGGATACACCACCCATGACCGGCGTCGGAATGGAGCTAATGAGCGCTGTCACTTTACCGAGAAATCCGAACGCGATCGCAAGGACAGCGGCGCCAGCTAACACGTACACACTATATACGCGTGTAATTGCTAATACGCCGATATTTTCGCCGTATGTCGTCTTCGGTGGACCACCGATGAGCGCAGAAATCATCGTTGCTAATCCGTCACCGAAAATGGAGCGATGTAAACCTGGTTCTTTAATGTAGTCGCGCCCAACGACTTTGCTTAATACGAGCTGATGACCGATATGTTCAGATAATGTCACAATCGCCACAGGCACCATCAAAAGCACAATATCGAGCGTCACACGCACGTCATAATGAACGAACGGCAATAAGAAATCAGGCATCTCAAGCCATTTTGCTTTCGCCACCCCTGATAAATCGACGACACCGACAGCTAACGCGTACACGTAACCGACGATAATGCCCATAAGGACAGGCACAAGACTAAACATTCCTCGCGATAAAATCGAGAACATAATTGTTGCGGCAAGCGTCACAACTGCAACAGAAAAGTGCGTCAAGCTATATTTTCCGTCTGGACCGTTCATCGCCATGCTGACGGCGACGTTGGCTAATCCTAAACCGATGACGATAATGACTGGACCGACAACGATTGGCGGGAGTAAATTCATAATCCAACGATACCCTGCTTTTTTAATCGCTAAAGCGACGATGCCATATACGAGTCCGGCTAAAAAGCTGCCGATCATCGCCGCACCCGGACCACCAGCTGCTTTGGCTGCAATAATGGGTGTAATAAACGCAAATGATGAACCGAGGTACGCAGGAACTTGCCATTTTGTGACGATTAAAAAGGCGAGTGTGCCGAGTCCGCTTGAAATGAGCGCCATCGCTGGACTTAGTCCGACTAAATACGGCACTAAAATCGTTGCACCAAACATCGCAAATAAATGTTGTAAACTAAGTGTAACAAGCTGCCCGAAAGAAGGGACATCTTTCACGTCTAATACTGGTTTGTTCATCTTCTCTCTCCCTTTCTTTTATATAAAAAACCCTCTTTGTCCGTACAAAGGCACAAAGAGGGTGTAGGAAACGAATCCCCTTTGTCAGCCTCACTGGACTGCCTTTAAAAAGGGTGCTTTATTCATGTATGCTGACTTGATCGATGTCGTCTACTTCTTTCAATTCGACGACGATCATTTCCGAGCTTGACGTCGGAATGTTTTTGCCGACAAAATCAGCGCGAATTGGCAATTCACGATGACCGCGATCAACGAGCACCGCCAATTGAATTTGTGCCGGACGTCCAAGATCCATCACGGCATCCATTGCTGCGCGCACCGTTCGGCCTGTAAATAATACGTCATCAACTAAAATGACTTTTTGATTCGTAACAGAAAACGGGACGTCCGTTCCTTTCACAAGCGGTTCGCGATCGTCCGTTTTTACCGTTAAATCGTCGCGGTACAATGTAATGTCTAGCTCGCCAACAGGAATGGATGTTCCTTCAATTTGTTCAATGCGTTCGGCTAATCGTTTTGCTAAGTAAATGCCGCGCGTTTTAATGCCGACGAGCACACAGCCGTCAATCCCTTTATTGCGCTCAATAATTTCGTGGGCAATGCGCGTCAATGCGCGTCGAATCGCTTGTTCATCTAATACGATCGCTTTTTGCATCGTTTCACCTCCATAAGAAAAGCGCAAAGCGCCCTAATTTCACCTAAAGGCAGCCCGCATCCTGCGGGCAACGGCGAAATGTCGCCATCCTTGGCTCCGCGAAGAGCGCACAAGCCCCACCGAGGAGGCTGCCGCCGAAAGAAAGGGCGGAGCGCATCACACCGATGGCGCTTGGAGCTAGACAGCTCCCTAAATCTGAAATTTTATACTTTCTTGTCTTTTACAAAAAAACCCCCTCACCGTTTGGCGAGAGGGTACATGTAGGCATACGTCACCTAGATCCGACACCTTCTCAGCCTCACGGGACTGAACTTAAAGGTCTTTGTTCACTTGAGTTCATTTTACGTTTCCTTGTTTCGTTTGTCAACGATTATTTCGCAACATGTCGAGCAATCGTTCAAATTCATGAGGCATCGGGGCTTCAAACTGCAAATATTCGCCTGTGCGCGGGTGATGAAATCCTAATACGCCGGCATGAAGCGCTTGTCCATCAATCGGTAACGTTTTGCGCGGACCGTATTTCGGATCACCCGCAAGCGGATAGCCGATATATTTCATATGGACGCGAATTTGATGTGTTCGCCCTGTTTCGAGTTGACACTCCACAAACGTATAATGTTCAAATCGTTCAAGAACGCGAAAATGCGTCACCGCTTCTTTTCCGTTTTCAACGACCGCCATACTTTGACGATCGCGTGGGTCGCGCCCGATTGGCGCATCAATCGTCCCGTAATCGTGCGGAATGACGCCGTGAACAATTGCAACATATTTGCGCGTCACCGTTTTGTTTACAAGTTGATTAACAAGCGACTCGTGCGCCAAATCATTTTTTGCGATCATTAATAAACCAGACGTATCTTTATCAATGCGATGAACAATGCCTGGTCGCAATACACCGTTAATGCCTGAAAGGTCTTGACAATGAGCAAGCAATGCGTTGACAAGCGTCCCGTGCATATGCCCTGGTGCTGGATGAACGACCATGCCCCGCGGCTTATTGACAACTAGCACGTCTGCATCTTCATAATAAATGTCAAGCGGAATTGGCTCCGGTTTCACATCTAACGGCTCCGGATCAGGAATGGAAATAACCACGTCATCATCGACATGGCATTTGTAATTCGGTTTCACTGCTTTGCCGTTAACGAGCACATGCCCTTCTTTTAACCATTGTTGTACTTGAGAACGCGACCATTGTTCATTTAATTCAGCAATCACTTTATCAATGCGTTCCCCATCATGTTGTTCTTCAATCGTGAGTTGAATTTGCTCCATCGCTCATTCCCTTTCGTTGTTTTTCTTCGATCCATGTATAAATAAACATGAGCGCAACACCGATCGTTAATGCTGCATCGGCGACGTTAAAAATCGGAAAGCTATAATTAAAAATATACGTATGCACAAAGTCAACGACTTCTTTTCGAAACACGCGATCAATAAAGTTGCCGAGCGCGCCGCCAAGCATGAGTCCAAGGGCGATACCAAATAGTCGCTGCGTCGGTTGCAACCGTTGAATGTATATGACGATGCCGACAACGACGACGATGGTAATGACATAAAACAGCCAAAATTGCCCTTGCAACATGCCCCATGCCGCGCCACGATTGCGATGCGACGTCATGTATAACACGTTTTCGATAATCGGAATGCTTTCGCCTAATTCCATATAGCGAACGACAAGCCATTTCGTCCATTGGTCGATCAATATAACGACAAAAGCAAGCAAATAATATAACATCATACCCCTCCAAAGCGAAATTCTTTTTCATTTTATCATAAAACAATCCCCCCTCAAAAGCGAAGGGGGATGGGTGTTATTGCTTGACAATTGTCGCACAACGTGGACATAGTTCTGGGTGGTCTGCATCTTCTCCTACTGTTGGTGTGACAACCCAGCAGCGCGCGCACGTTTTTCCTTCCGCTTGTTTGACGACAATCGCTGTTTTCGTAAATGTTTGCGCCTCGCTCGGTGCTTCTGTAAATGCGCCGCCAATTGAAAATGCTGAAACGATTAATAGCTGTTTCATATCTTCTTCAATCGAATCGATGAGCGCTTTCGTTTCATCGGTCGGATATAAAATGACATGTGCTGTAAGCGACTTACCAATCAGTTTTTCATTGCGCGCCACTTCTAGCGCTTTTAATACTTCATCGCGCAATTCCATAAACGCATCCCATTTTTTAACGATGCGATCTGCATCATCAATATGCACTGCTTCCGGCATATCGACGAGCTGGACGCTTTCTTCTTGGACGTGCGGAATGTACGACCATACTTCATCTGCTGTATGCGGTAAAATCGGCGCAACAAGTTTTGTTAACGCAACAAGCGTTTCATACAACACCGTTTGAATCGAGCGACGTTCATGATTGTTTGCCGCTTCGATGTACAATACGTCTTTCGAGAAGTCGAAATAAAATGCGCTTAAATCAACAGTACAGAAGTTGTTTACTTCATGGTAAATCGTCGCAAATTCATACGTTTCATACGCTTGTTTGACTTTTTCGATGAGACGATTTAATTTAATGAGCATATAGCGGTCGACTTCGCGCAATTGATCGATCGCCACCGTATGTTCCGCAGGGTTGAAATCAAATAAGTTACCGAGCATAAAGCGGAACGTGTTGCGAATTTTGCGATACACTTCTGCGACTTGTTTTAAAATGTTGTCAGAAATGCGCACGTCTGCTTGATAGTCGACAGAAGCAACCCAAAGACGCAAAATATCGGCGCCGAGTTGTTCCATTACTTTCGCAGGCACGACGACGTTACCGAGCGATTTGCTCATTTTTCGTCCTTCGCCATCTAACACGAATCCGTGGCTTAATACCCCTTTATACGGTGCTTTTCCGGTGACGGCAACTGCGGTTGAAAGCGACGAGTTAAACCAGCCGCGATATTGGTCGGACCCTTCTAAATAAAGATCGGCTGGACGTTGTAAATCGTCACGTTCTTCCAATACCGCTTGATGAGAAGAACCTGAGTCGAACCATACGTCCATAATGTCTGTCTCTTTCGTAAACCGTCCGTTCGGGCTACCTGGATGCGTAAACCCTTCTGGCAGTAAATCTTTCGCGTCACGTTCAAACCAAACGTTTGAGCCGTATTGGCGGAACAAGTTCGATACGTGTTCAATCGTTTCATCTGTAATAATTGGCTCGCCGTTTTCCGCATAAAAGACTGGAATTGGTACTCCCCATGCACGTTGACGTGAAATGCACCAATCACCGCGATCGCGAATCATATTATGGATGCGAATTTCACCCCATGCTGGCACCCATTTTGTTTCTTCGACCGCTTGCAACAATTGATCCCGAATTTTATCAATGGACGCAAACCATTGGGCTGTCGCACGGAAAATCGTCGGTTGCTTCGTCCGCCAGTCGTGCGGATATGAGTGGGTAATAAACGATAATTTTAATAAAGCACCTACTTCTTGTAGCTTTTCTGTAATTGCTTTGTTCGCATCATCGTAAAACATGCCGGCAAACCCTGGCGCTTCTTCTGTCATATATCCGCGCTCGTCGACAGGGCAAAGGACACCTAAGCCGTACGTTTGGCCGACGATAAAGTCATCTTCCCCGTGTCCTGGCGCCGTATGGACGCAACCTGTTCCGGCGTCTGTTGTGACGTGTTCGCCGCAAATGACGAGCGAATCACGGTCGTAAAACGGATGTTTCGCAACGACGTACTCAAGTTCGCTTCCTTTGACTGTTTTTAATACAGCGACATGTTCCCAACCGATTTCTTTTTGCACCGATTGTAATAACTCGGATGCAACGACATATTTGCCACCGTCTGCCTCAACAACGCTATATTGCAGCTGTGGATGAACAGCGATGCCTAAGTTCGCTGGAATCGTCCATGGGGTTGTCGTCCAAATGATGATTTTTTCATCGCCTTCAAGCACCCCTTTTCCGTCTTTGACAGGGAATGCAACGTAAATCGATGGCGAGCGTTTATCTTTATATTCAATTTCAGCTTCAGCAAGCGCCGATTCGCTCGATGGAGACCAATAGACCGGTTTTAATCCTTTATAAATTAATCCTTTTTTCGCCATTTCGCCAAATACTTTAATTTGTTGTGCTTCGTATTCTGGCGTTAACGTAATGTAAGGATTGTCCCAATCGCCGCGCACACCGAGTCGTTTAAATTGCTCGCGCTGGCGGTCGATTTGCTCGTATGCATATTGTTCGCATAGCTTGCGGAACTCCGCAACGCTCATTTCTTTCCGATTGACGCCTTTATTTTTCGTGAGCGCCGTTTCAATTGGCAAACCGTGCGTATCCCATCCTGGCACGTACGGGGCACAATAACCGCTCATGGATTTATAGCGCACGATAAAGTCTTTTAAAATTTTATTGAGCGCATGGCCCATATGAATGTCGCCGTTCGCATACGGCGGTCCGTCATGCAGCACAAACAGCGGACGATCTTTCGTGCGCTCTTGCACTTTACGATAAATGTCCATCTCTTCCCATTTCGCTTGCATTTGTGGTTCCCGTTGTGGAAGATTTCCACGCATCGGGAAATCGGTCTTTGGCATAAGTAACGTATCTTTGTAATCCATTATATCAACCTCCTTTTATGTAAATAAAAAAACCTTCTCATGCCCAAAAGGGACGAGAAGGTCTCGCGGTACCACCCTTATTGACTATGTAAACATAGCCCACTCGACATTCGTAACGGGAATGACGCGCCGTGGCCTACTATTCGTTCGGCACGGAACTCCGGGGTGATGTTCATTCTTTCGCTTATGCCGAGCTTCCACCGCCCTCGGCTCGCTGAAATAAGCTGATGAAAGAACTACTGTCCCCTTCATCGTTTTTGCGATATAACTGTATTCGATATTATAGGCAATAACCATGTCGTCCGTCAAGACTCGGTTATTTCTTGCACCGTTTCATCATCAAGCTTGTAATCTAATAAATGATCCCAATCGCCGTTGTTTAACATATCGAGCTGTGCTTCAATTAACATTTTAAAACGATTGCGGAACACTTTCGCTTGACGTTTTAATTCTTCCACTTCCATCGCAATTTTCCGCGTTTTAGCGAGCGCTTCACTAATGATGCGATCTGCGTTTTTCTCCGCCTCTTTCATGATGAGCTTCGCTTCTTTTTGCGCGTTTCGCTTCACTTCTTCTGCTGTTTCCTGGGCGATTAAAATCGATTTATTTAACGTTTCTTCAATATTTGTAAAGTAGTTGAGTCGCTCTGTCAGCTCTTTTACTTTTTCTTCAAGCTGCTTTTTTTCACGCAAGATCATTTCATAATCTTTAATGACTTGGTCTAAAAACTCATTTACTTCATCTTCATCATATCCGCGAAAGCCTCGGCTAAATTCTTTATTATGAATATCTAACGGCGTTAACGGCATGTAGCCCACCTCCATCTTATGTACGTACCGTATGTTTCGACATGTTTTGCGAAAATCCTGCTTTTATTTTGTTTTTTCGACAACGATGCGCCATTTTTCCTTTTTTGTTTGTCCAACAACCGCTTGCAGTCGGCAGCGGCCATACCCGCGCAACGAAAGCAAATCCCCTTCCTGACACTCCATATGAGCTTGGTCGACCGTTTTCCAATTTACTTTTGCATAGTTTTGAGTAATGAGCGCTTGCGCTTTTTGACGCGATATTCGGAAACATTGGGCTAAAATCGCATCAAGTCTCAAAGAAGAAACAGTAAACGTTTCTTCCTCCCATTCTTCTTTCACAGCAAGAAGCTGGGAAAGTGGTTGTTCTTCTAACGATACTTTTGCTTTTCCAATCGCTGTGACGTTCATTTTTACAAATGGTGCAATTTCTTTAGCAACGACAAATTGAATGACATCATCAACGATGACGATGTCGCCAAACTTTTCACGCTTCACACCGAGTGACAAAAGGGCACCGAGCACATCACGATGCCCGAGCGTCACAAATTTTTTCGGATAGCGAATGGAAAACAACGATAGTTGAAAATCATCTTCATTCGGTTGCATGTACGGCGGATATAATAGCGCACGCTTTCGTTCAACAGATACAGATGATGAACCGCCAAAAAAAGCAACGTGCACCTCGTCGTTGTTGCCGACAATCGAGCGGACGATTTGTTGTTCGCGCGGAGTTAAAAAGTCCGTGAGTTTCGGAGCGTACTGTTCCGTCACAAGCCGCTTCCATTCGCACACGAGATCGATAAAATGATGCTCTTCTTTTCGAAAATGTTGATAAATATCCATTACAATCCTCGACTAACCATATCGACTAATCCGTAAACGCCTGCCGTCGCAAAGCGTAACACAAGCAAGGCGACGATCGGCGAAATGTCGATCATGCCAATCGGTGGAATGAAGCGACGAAACGGCTCTAAATACGGCTCACAAATGTTGGCAAAAAATTGCCCCACTTTCGTTTCGCGCGCATTTGGAAACCAAGACATTAAAATGTAAATAATAATCGCATATGAATATACTTCAATGACTGTTGCTACAAAGTTTGCTATTGAATACACATTTACCACCTCTTTATTGTCGGTTCATCATCAGAAACAATGGAAATCGAGCCGCTCACATCGACGTTATCCGGTGTGCATAAAAAAATGGTCGAGCCGACTTGCTGAATGTCTCCGCCAATCGCATATACCGTTCCGCTTAAAAAGTCAACGATGCGTCGCGCTTGATCGCGGTCGACACGATGAACATTGACGACAACAGCACGTCGATTTTTTAAATGGTCGGCAATTTCTTGTACTTCTGCGTAAGCACGTGGTTCAAATAAAACGAGCTTGGACGATTTTTGCACGCTTTGTAAACTGACGACGTTTTGCTTTTGTTCGGCTTTTGGTTGTTGAGCAACTTCTTCTTGCTCGTATTCATCCTCTTCCCATTTTTCTTCATCTAAATCGAAAAAATCGCGAATTTTTTTCACAAATCCCATCATTCCACCTCCTCTTCACCGACAAGACATGTACCAAGTCGAAGAAACGTAGCTCCTTCTTCAACGGCAATGACGTAATCGTTTGACATTCCCATCGACAGTTGTGTACATGGAGCATGCGGATATTGTTTTTCTTGCACGCGCTCTTTTAACTCACGCAACGTTCGAAAACAACGACGAATCGTCGCTTCATCATCCGTATATGGCGCCATCGTCATCAATCCAACAACTTCAATACGCGAAAAAGCGGATAATGTTTCAATAAACGAAAATACATCCTCTGGCGCTAATCCATGTTTAGACATCTCTCCTGAGACGTTCACTTGCACAAAACATTTCATTGTTCGATTCGCTCGTTTGTCGATTTCTTCCGCTAACGAAAGACGATCAAGCGAATGAATGTAGTCGACGTAATCGATGATTTGTTTTACTTTTCTCGATTGCAACGTACCGATAAAATGCCACGTCGCTTCTTTTCCGATTGCTTCATATTTTTGCAAAAAACCGTCGGCACGACTTTCACCTAAATGAACGATGCCTGCTTTCACCGCTTCGTTTGCGCGTGCGATGCTTACGTATTTTGTCACTGCCACGATTTGAACGTCTGCGGCGTTGCGTCCTGTTTTTTCACACGCTTCAGCAATATGTTGTTGAATCGTTTGTAACCGTTGTTTCACAGACATGTCATCACCTCCAGCCAATAAGCGCCATCATTCTTCCTGTTTGTCCACCGTCGCGACGGTGGGAGAAAAATAATGACTGCTCACAGCTTGTGCAATACGATGAAATAGCGATGTGTTCACTCGGAACACCTGCTTGCTGCAAAAGCTGTTTATTCATTTCTTTTAAATCGAGCGCATACTGTCCCTTACTTGTTTCATTATAAAGAGATTGAGACGAGTTGACTAGCGCCTTTTGAACGAATGTGATGACGCGATCATCGACGATATAACAACAGCGACCGATCGATGGCCCAATGACGACATACATATCACGCGCATCTACTCCTTCTTCATTCCACCGCTTCACCATTTCACCAGCGATGTTATGCACCGTTCCTTTCCAACCGGCATGTGCAAGTCCAATGAGCTTTTTACTTGGGGCAAAAAAGTAAAGCGGAACACAATCCGCAAAACAAAGCGCTAACATGAGTTGTTGCTCGCGCGTGTACAGCCCGTCTGTATGCGGCAAAGCGGTATCGTACGTGCGCACCCCTTTGCCTGCATGTTCGTTCGTCACTTTTTCGATGTGTACGCCGTGCACTTGATCGGCACATACCCAGCGATCAAGCGAAACGTTTAACTGCTCGGCTACTTTTTTCCGATTTTCATACACCGCATGTCGATGATCGTTGACGTGCATGCCAACGTTTAACGTCGCAAACGGCTCGCTGCTTACTCCACCTCGTTTTGTTGTAAACGCAACAATGACGTTTTCCCAGTCGTCAAACATAAGCAATGACTCATGCGCTTGTCGAAATATTTCATTCATCGTCCGACATCCTTTGTACAATTTTATCACTTTTTTTCCTATTTTATCACAGCTTGCCGAAAACCTGAACTATTCATCGCCATCTAATCGAACGAGAATGACATCAGCGCCGACTTTGACAATATCGCGCCACGGAATAATGATTTCATCCGTCCGTCCGAATAAGCCGAGCACTTTCCCGGCACCAATAATAATAATGGCTTCAATTTGACCGGTCGTTAAATTAATATCAATATCTCCAATATTTCCGAGGCGTTTGCCGTTGGCAACATTGACGACGTCTTTTTGTTGTAGTTCAGAAATTTTCACCATGTTCCCCCGCTCCTTTTCTTCTTTCTATCTTCTATATGTATGCATAAGGGAGGGGGTGTAGTCACATAGAAAAACCCCCAACTGCATGGGGGTTATTTACCATTGAATATTTTTATTCATTTGTTTAATGGCGGCTTTTTCTAAACGAGATACTTGTGCTTGCGAGATGCCAATTTCTTCGGCAACTTCCATTTGTGTTTTTCCTTGAAAAAATCGTTTGCGAATAATCATTTTTTCCCGTTCGTTTAAGCGACGAAGCCCTTCTTTGAGCGCGATTTCTTCAATCCAGTTTGTATCGCGGTTTTTCTCATCGCTCAGCTGATCCATCACGTAAATAGGGTCGCCACCATCGTTGTAAATCGGTTCAAATAACGACACAGGATCTTGAATAGCATCTAACGCAAATACAATGTCTTCGTGTGGGACGTCTAAAATTTTTGCAATTTCTTCTGCCGTCGGTTCTTTTGCTGTTTCACTCATCATTTTTTCGCGCACTTGTAACGCTTTGTATGCAATGTCGCGCAGCGAGCGGGACACACGAATCGGGTTATTGTCACGTAAATATCGGCGAATTTCACCAATAATCATCGGTACGGCATACGTTGAAAATTTCACGTTTTGACTTAAATCAAAGTTATCAATCGATTTCATAAGTCCGATACAGCCGACTTGAAACAAATCGTCGACATATTCACCACGATTGTTAAATCGTTGGATGACGCTTAATACGAGCCGTAAATTCCCGTTAATTAATTTTTCGCGTGCATATATGTCACCGGCTTGCATTTGCCGAAATAATTCACGCATTTCTTCGTTTTTCAGTACGGGAAGTTTCGATGTATCAACGCCGCAAATTTCAACTTTGTTTCTTGCCATGTCTTTCCCTCCTTACAGGAGATGCTGTCAGCTTTCAGTATCTCCTTCGAAGGGAAAAATATGCATTACATCATTTTGTTAAATTCTTTTCGCAATCGTTTAATAATTCGCTTTTCTAGACGGGAAATGTACGATTGAGAAATGCCTAATAAATCCGCAACATCTTTTTGTGTTTTTTCTTCGCCACCACTTAGCCCGAAGCGAAGTTCCATAATTTGTTTCTCTCTGTCACTCAATTGGTCAAGGGCGCGAAATAGTAAACTGCGATCAATATTTGCCTCTAAATCTTTCGTAATGACGTCATCTTCTGTGCCTAATACGTCAGACAACAACAGTTCATTGCCGTCCCAGTCAATGTTTAACGGTTCATCAAACGATACTTCCGAGCGCACTTTATTGTTGCGCCGTAAATACATTAAAATTTCATTTTCAATACAGCGCGACGCATATGTAGCGAGCTTAATTTTTTTTTCCGGATTAAACGTATTGACCGCTTTAATTAATCCAATCGTACCAATGCTAATTAAATCCTCAATGTTAATGCCGGTATTTTCAAATTTTCGAGCAATGTAAACGACAAGGCGAAGATTTCGTTCAATAAGTAGTGAACGAGCCGTTTCATCTCCAGAAGGAAGTTTTTTTAAAAGCATTTCTTCTTCCTCTTTAGTGAGCGGAGGTGGCAACGCTTCGCTTCCACCGATGTAATAAATTTCGTCCGCTTTGAGCCCTAATTTTTTTAGTAGTTTGTACCATAAATACGTGAGGCGCAATTTGAATAACTTCATAAAATCCCCCTTCTATTTCGGCACAATCGGCCGTATAATCATAATAATTACGAAGCTTGCGACATGACCATATGCGGATGAACGATGCAGTTGTACTCTCCGTCAGCGGAAAGCGACGACGGGTGAAAACCAACAAGCACTTTTGTAACAGATGTCCATTGTTTTCCGTCCGACCATTGCACGTCGTCTAGTTTCATTGCGATTAATAGCTGTTGCTCGACACCAACGGCTCGATATGGAACGAAACGTATACGACTAACCCATTCGCTCGGGATGTCATCTGTGTACGTCCGGTTGTGAATCATTTGTAAAACGGTTGGAGGAAATATATGTGCGAACGGTTGCAATTCCACAATCATGACCGGTGTGTTTGTTAACGGGTCGCGCAACTGGTTTCCGCTATCGACTAATCCTTTTAAACATACCGTTTGTCCAAAACATGTCACACGTACGTCAATGACATGTTCAAAGCGTAATTTTTTTTCCCGAATCGTTCCCATTTGCGCCTTAGATAACAACCATAAAATCGGAAACATCATGACGACAAACAACCAGCTAACCGAAGTGGAATGCAAAATCCATCGTGATGAATAAGCTGTGATTTCACTTTGTAGTAAAAAGTGAAATGCAATGAGCCCTCCGCCCATCATAAACGTGGCAAAATAAAAAGCGAGCACATTTTCGATAAAAAAACGAAAACGATGAAAGCCAAAACAAATCCAAACGATGAAAAAAGAGACGATGAGTTTTGTTGCGACATGAGACATCATATAGGCAAAAGGCGTGAAAATAAGCAACACAAGCAGCGAGCCGAATAATGCCGCAAGCATAAGCCGCCATAACCGAACACGGCGCTTTAACATAATCGCCGCAAGCCATAGTAACATTGCATCAAAACAAAGATTTAATAACCATACAAGATCGGCATAAATCAGCGGCATCCCCTCCTTATCTTGAAACTAGTATATAGCACTTTCAATAGAAAAGTATGTCAAACGATGACGTCATTTCTTTAGAGATTTTGTCAGATGATGAAAATAAAAAACGCCCACACGTAGTGAGCGTTTTTTTAACGACGACGATTGCGGTTGCGCAGGAAAGCTGGAATGTCAAGCGGATCTTCTGCTTGTTGTCCGCGCGTTGGCGAGTAGTCAATCGGCTCTTCTTTTTTCTCGCGTTTGACGCCAACGTTCGGTTTGACAACCGCTTGTCGTGTTGCTTTCACTTGATTCACTTCTTCGTTAAATCCTGTCGCGATGACAGTCACAATAATTTCGTCTTTTAAGTTTTCGTTAATGACCGAACCAAAAATCATATTGACGTCTTGGTCGGCAGCTGATGCGACGATGTCAGCTGCTTCTTGCACTTCGTATAAGCTTAAGTTCGTACCGCCTGTAATGTTCATTAATACCCCTTGCGCACCGTCGATGGACGTTTCTAATAGCGGGCTAGAGATCGCTTTTTTCGCTGCTTCTGCGGCACGGTTCTCTCCTGTTGCTACACCGATTCCCATCAGAGCTGAACCTTTATTTGACATAATCGTTTTCACATCAGCAAAATCTAAGTTAATTAATCCCGGTACGGCAATTAAGTCAGAGATGCCTTGTACACCTTGACGAAGCACGTTGTCTGCTTCGCGGAACGCTTCTAACATCGGCGTATTTTTGTCTACAATTTCTAACAGACGATCGTTCGGAATGACAATGAGTGTATCGACTGCTTCTTTCATCGCCGCAATACCGCTTGCCGCTTGCATCGCACGCTTTCTTCCTTCAAATGTAAATGGTCGTGTCACGACACCAACAGTAAGCGCACCTAAATCACGCGCGATTTGAGCGATGACTGGAGCCGCACCCGTTCCTGTTCCTCCGCCCATACCGGCTGTGACGAATACCATATCGGCACCTTTGAGCGCTTCTTCAATTTGTTCTTTACTTTCTTCTGCTGCTTTTTTTCCTACTTCTGGATTTGCCCCTGCACCTAATCCACGTGTCAACTTCGCGCCAATTTGCAGCTTAATTGGAGCCTTTGATAAGTTTAACGCTTGAGCATCTGTATTGACTGCAATAAATTCAACACCTTGTACTCCGTGTTCAATCATGCGATTGACAGCGTTATTTCCGCCGCCACCGACACCAATTACTTTAATTGTCGCTAACTGATCAACAGTCGTGTCAAACTCCAACATGATAATCCTCCTAGCCATTCAAATTGTCATTCAAAAAAGTATCCGAAAAATTTCTTGACTTTATGTCCTAAATGTTCTTCTTTTTGTTTCGGTTTTGCTGGCGCTTTATGCGCCTTTTTCTCCGTCTGGAAATCGTTTGCCGCGCTAGAAGAAAGAACAGGAACGTGTCTTCCTTGTAACTTCGCATTTTTATAGGCGAATTGAATTAAACCGACACCGTTTGTATATTGTGGATCACGAACACCAATATAATCCGGCATCGCCACGCGAACAGTATGTTCAAAAATCGCTTCGGCAAGTTCTAATACGCCCGGCATATTGACTGTCCCACCCGTTAACACATAGCCACCAGGCAAATCACGGAATCCGCGTCGACGAATTTCTGCTTGTGCCATTTGTAAAATTTCTTCTACACGCGCTTCAATCATATCCGCAATTTCTAATTGGCTAAATTGTTGATGTTGGTCCGTGCCGATAATTGGAACGCTAAATACTTCTTCTTCAGACGCAAGATCGTAAAACGCATGTCCATGTTTTAGTTTAATGCGTTCTGCATCTTCTGTCGATGTACGCATGCCGATCGATAAATCTTTTGTAATATGTTCACCACCGATCGGAAGCACGGTCGTTGCTTGTAAAAACCCTTGTTCAAACACAGCGACCGTCGTTGAACCGCCACCGATATCAATGAGTGCCACACCTAAGTTTTTTTCATCTTTCGATAGCGCAATTGAGGCTGCCGCTAGCGGTTGAAGACATACATCAAGCACTTCTAACCCCGCTCGTTCAACACAGCGAAGCACGTTATGTAAAGCCGTTTTCGATGCGGTAATCATCGTTCCTTCCATTTCTAATCGGACACCTAACATGCCGCGCGGGTCGTTAATGCCATCAAGCCCGTCAACGATAAACTGTTTTGGAATGACATCAATAATTTCGCGCTCTGGTGGAACGGAAACGACTTGTGCTGCTTCGATGACGCGCGTGACGTCTTCATTCGTAATTTCCTTATTTTCGCTTGATACAGCGACAATCCCGTTGCACGGTTGAAGTTGAATGTGATTGCCGTTTACTCCGACAATGGCGCCTTTAATCGTTACGCCGACCATCCGTTCCGCTTGTTCAATCGCTCGTTTAATCGATTGTACCGTTTCATCTATATCAATAATGGAGCCTTTTTTCAGCCCTTGCGATTTCACATTGCCGACACCGATAATGTTTAACTGATCGTTAATCATTTCGCCAATGATGACTTTTACACTGGACGTACCGATGTCAAGACTAACATAAAAATCGTTGCTGTTCATTCTGGTGGCACCTCCTTTACAAAATGAACGTTGTTATGTATATCAACACTATATTCCACATTCGAACAGCATTCCCTTTTTTATAAACGATTTTTTTGACGGCTTTCTAACCATTTCGTTAGCAAAATTCGGCGGATGACAGCGATGTTTTGAAACAGGCGCACACCGAACGCAAATACAGCTGCTAAATACAAGTCTACACCAAGATGCACACCGAGAAAAGCTAAACTTGTTGCTAAAATAATATTAAAAAAAAATCCAGATACAAATACGTGCTCATCGTAAATATTTTGCAAATGTGCACGAATGCCGCCTATGAGCGTATCAAACGCTGCGAGCACCGCGATGGATAAGTAGTTCGCATATTCGCTCGGAATGCGCCAATCCGTCAACAATCCGAGCAATATGCCAACGACAAGGCCGAGCAACGGAAGCCACATCATGTTCACCTCCTAGCATCTTCGACTGCTTCCATTTGTTTGACGCGCACCGTCCCATCGTATGGAGGAATGACGACACGTTGTTGTGGCTCTGAAATCGTAAGAAGTAAATTTTCAAGGGCAAAGTCATCGGCAATCGTCGACGCTTTGAGCCGGTTGTACATTTTTTCTGCGTCTGCCGCAATCACTTTAATTTCAAAAGGGAAAGAGCGTAGCGGGTACGAATCCACTTTCGTCACACCGTTAATGTCGCGAATGACCGTCGTGTTGACGATGCGTTGATCAGCAATCGATACATATTGAGCGCCATACATATTTAATTCGTTCATGAGCCGGCGAAGCAACTCCGCAGACACTGTATCGCTAACCGGACCGACGTACGATTCATCATACATTTGTTCGACATAAAGCACGACACCCTCCCCGACCACTTCCGTTAGCCCTGCTTCTTTTTTTAATTCCTCTACCGTTTGACGAAGAATCGCTCCTTTATTTTCTGAACGCTGTTGCTCATATTTTTCTAACGTTTCTTCGTATTTTCGTATTTCATGTAACAGTTGTTTATGTAACTCTTGCTCTTTTTTTAAATCTTGTCGTATTTCCCATATGTCACGTGTGTCGCGCACATCTGGTTCGTGGCTCGTTTGAAATTGGATCGCCAACATGAAACCGATAATAAGCGAGACAAACGTAAAATGCCATGTCGTTTTTCGCGTCAACATCGCTCCTCCTCTTATTTTTGCATCAACGGTTCCATTGTAATTTCCGATTTTTCTACAATGTCAACAACAATATGGTCGCTCGTTAGTTGGTCTTTGACGCCACCAGCGATCGTTAACGCAGGGATCAGTACGTTCGGATCACCAATCGCTTGAATAACGAACGGGGCGGGGTGTTGCATCCCATCTATTTCAATGACCGGGCCGTTGCAAACGATATACGATCGGTGCGATAATCGTTGACCGTTAATGGATATCGCAGACGCCCCGGCAATCAATAGTTCATTGACAACTTGAAACACATGTTGTTCGTGAACAATGTAATTTGTGGCGTTCGCTTCGGAAGGGATGTATGAAGCATCAGATAGCATGACTTCTACTCCTTTTCCTTTTACTTTCACTTTGCCAAGATACATGCGCAATCGTTCCGCATCTTCGACAAGGTTAAAATAAACTCGCTCCTCGCTTGCTAATTCTTTTTCCATTTCTCGAACGCGTTGTTGCTTTTTAAACAACTCTGCTTGTAGCTTTTGATTTTGTTCTTGCTGTTCAATAAGCTGTTGACGATACTCATATTCTTTACTCCATTGGCGTTCAAGCTGACGATTGGCCGTCTCTTTTTTCGTCAGTTGATACGAGAATGCCAACATAAACCCTAAAACTAAACAAACGAACGATAAAATGACATGGCTACCGTTTATTTTCATCGTTTTTGTCATTCCCTTCATCTGCTTCGTATGGTTTGAAATATGTGCTCATCTCTAAATGAAGGACGCCTTTTGCCCCTGGCTGTAACTGACTGACAATCGAAGGATAATGAACAATTTTTTCCGCAAAACGATCGACGGTAGCACTCACTTCTATGCCATCATTCATATAGACAGTAATATGCCTTTGATCCGATGAGTTTGGGGTATAATGAATTTCTGAGATGAGGTTTAAAATCGAACTTGGCGTGTTTGCCAATTGGGTGGCCATTTCTTGAATAGCCTCCCCTTCTTTCCATCCGACTAAAATCGGCGCATCGCTTGGAATCGTTCGTTTGGCATGCGTCAGCACTTTTCCGTTATCTAAAATCGGCAAAAAGGAATGCTTGTCCAAAATGTAAGCGATCCGCTTTCGTTCAACGACAACAATATCAATGCGATTCGGGATTCGTTTTTTTACATGTACTTCTTCCACTTCCGGATGTTGTTTAATCCGTTGTTCCACTTCTGCTTTTTTTACTTTCCAAAAGCTCGTCTTTTTCGTCACGCCGCTTAATTGAATCACATCTTCGGAAGCGATATGATGATTTCCTTCGACGTGGATGACAGCAACGTTGCTTAGTGGCGACTGCGCATAAACGACGCCTAGCAAAAGCATAAAAAATAAAGCGATATATGCAATGAGTAAGCGATTTGCACGTTGTCTTCGCTGCTCTTTTAATTTTGGTACACGTTCTTCAAGAACAACAACTTTTCCTTTTCCCATTCACTCCACCTCGGTCGATGGACCAAATCAAAATAACAAGAAAACTAACGGTGCATATGAGCAACCGTTAGTTCGTTGTCTCTATTTCTATTATAGCATAATATAGAAAAAATTAGGATGGGGAAAATGTATTACTTCCGTCCAACAATTTCAACTTCTGTTTGCAATGATACACCATACAAGTTGTGAATCGTCTTTTTTACATAATCGATGAGCTCAAGTACATCTTTTGCCGTTGCTCCGCCTGCGTTGACGATAAAATTCGCATGTTGTTCAGAAATTTTTGCTCCGCCAATCGTATATCCTTTTAGCCCCGCTTGTTCAATTAACTGACCAGCGTATTGTGGAAGGGGGTTGCGAAAGATACTTCCCGCACACGGGTAGTTCCACGGTTGTGTTTCGCGGCGATAATCTTTATTTTTTTGCATCGCTGCCACAATTTCATCGCGGTTTCCTTTTTTCATTTCAAGCGTGGCTGCGATGCAAATGCCTTTACGCTTTGTTTGTAGGACGGACGTACGATACGAAAATTCCATCTCTTCATTTGTTAGCCATTCAATCGTTCCGTCCTCAAACAAAATTTGTGCTTTTTTCACGATGCGCGACATATCGGAACCGTGAGCGCCGGCGTTCATATATACCGCTCCGCCCACCGTTCCCGGAATGCCTCCCGCAAACTCAAGGCCGGACAATCCTTGTTTACTAATGACGGTCGCCAGTTTAATGAGCGAATATCCTCCGCCAACTGTCACTTCTGTATCATGAATGTATAAATCATCTAATCCTTCACCAAGTTTAATGACAACACCTTCAATCCCTTCATCTAATACGAGTAAGTTCGAACCGCGACCGATCGCACGCCAAGGTACATCATATTTTCGGACGATTTCCATCGTCTTTTTTAAACCATCTATATTTTTTGGCTCAACGAAAAGGTCAGCAGGTCCGCCAATTTTAATTGTTGTATGACTGGCCATACGCTCGTTTTCTTTCACTGTTCCAACGTTAGCTTGCAGGAGCTCTTCACGTAGTTTTTCCAATGTTTTACCTCCTCTACCTTTTTCCTATATCGTATGCAATTTATGAAATCATCTCCACCATGACGCGATATAAACGTTCCGCTGCATCGCGAATACCTAGTCGAAACGCCGCTTCTTTCATGTTTGTCAACGTCTGTTCGTCTAACAAAATGCGGTCGATATCGTCAAGCAAACGCACACCTGTCAATTCGCTTTCTAAACGAACGATCGCTGCCCCTTTTTTCTCAAGCGCCCGGGCATTTTTTTCTTGGTGATTATTTGTCACATACGGGCTCGGAATTAAAATGCTCGGAATGCCAAGCGCTGTAATTTCTGCCAGCGTCGTTGCACCTGCACGCGCAACGATCACATCGACCCCACCTAACACTTCCGGCATGTTGTGAATAAATGGACGAATAATGACATTTGGCGGATTGCCGACATCTCCTACTGCCTTTATTACTTTATCATAATGAACGTCGCCTGTAACATATAAAAATTGATACGGTTTTTGTTCGACTTCATGAAGCACTTGTAAAAACGCCTCATTGATCGGACGGGCACCGCGACTGCCACCGACAATGAGTACCGTCTTTTTCTGTTCATCTAATCCGAGCGACCGTCTCGCTTCTCGTCCGTCTTTTCCTACGACTTCTGACGCGCGCGGGTTTCCTGTTAATACAACTTTTTTGTTTGGAAAATATTCCTTTGTTTCTTCGAAGCAAACGGCAACTTTATCGGCATAACGGCTTAAAAACGTATTCGTCAATCCCGGGATACTGTTTTGTTCATGAATGATCGTCGGGATGCCTAATTTCGCTGCTGCATATACGACAGGTCCGCATACGTATCCCCCTGTGCCGAGCACAACGTCTGGGTTGTATTGTTTCAACAGTTTTTTGCATGCGTGAACACTTTTTATAAAGCGCACAAGCGTTTTGACGTTTTCCAATGAAAGACTACGTTTTAATCCACTAATGTCAATCGCATGAAACGGGATGTTTTCCCTTGGAACGATCGTGCTTTCTAACCCTTTTTTTGTCCCAATATATAATACATCGACGTTTGGATGTTGTTTTTTTACTTCATGAATAAACGCAAGCGCAGGATAAATATGACCTCCTGTTCCGCCACCACTCACTACAATTTTCATCGTTTTTCCCCCTCATCGAAAGTAACAGAAGAAGCTGACTTCCGTGAAGTCAGCCTTTAATATCGCGCATAACGGCTAATGTTTAACAAGACACCAATCGCCATAAGCATGAGCGTCAATGACGAACCGCCATAGCTTAAAAAAGGCAATGTAATGCCCGTCACCGGCATTAATCCGGTCACGACTCCGATATTAATCATGACTTGAATCGCGACCATCGCAATGATGCCGACAGCTAAAAAACTGCCGTACAAATCAGGCGCCCCTAAGGCAATGCGAATGCCACGCCAAAGCAATAAACTGAAAAGAAGCAGCACGAGCGAACCGCCGATAAATCCGAGTTCTTCTGCTAAAATAGCAAAAATAAAGTCGGTTTGTGGCTCGGGCAAGTAAAAAAACTTTTGGCGGCTTTGCCCGAGTCCAAGCCCAAACAGCCCGCCCGGCCCGATCGCATAAAGCGATTGAATAATTTGAAAACCGCTACCTAGCGGATCTTCCCATGGATTTAAAAATGACGTAATGCGCTTAATACGATACGGAGCGGATAATACAAGTCCGGCAAACCCTGCCAATCCGAGCAAACCGAGGACGAGGAAATGGCTCATGCGCGCGCCAGCGACAAAAATCATGACGATGCACGTGCCAACCATGACCGTTCCCGTCCCTAAATCCGGTTGCAACATAATCATACCAAATGCAATAAACACGAGCGTTAAAGACGGAAGTAACCCTTGTTTAAATGATGCGATTTTTTTTTGGTTTTCAGATAAATATTTTGCTAAAAATGCGATCATCGCCATTTTCATAAATTCAGATGGCTGAATGGAAAATGCGCCAACGCCAATCCAGCTGCGTGAACCGTTGCGCACCATGCCGATGCCTGGAATTAAGACGAGAACGAGAAGTATAAAACAAACAATAAGCAACACTTTCGCCCACGTGCGCCACGTCCAATAGTCGATGTTCATGAAAAAAAACATCGCAACAATGCCAACCCCTGCGAACAATAGTTGGCGTTTAGCAAAGAAAAACGAATCATGAAACTTGTAATCCGCCCAAATGGCGCTAGCGCTATACACCATAACAAGCCCGATCGCCAACAACGAAAACGTGATAATCATTAACAAAAAATCAGGTGCAGACTTTTTTCCATGCAATGCGGAACACCTCAATTTACTTAAAATTCGTCTTATTTAAGCTTATGCACCGCATGTACAAACATGTCCCCACGTTGTTCGAAAGTTTTATATTGGTCCCAACTTGCACACGCTGGGGAAAGTAAAATGACATCGCCCGGTGATGACCATTCATATGCGGCAAAAGCTGCTTGTTCCACATTATCGACACGTTTCACTTGCTGTATTCCTGCTTCGCGCGCGATGCGTTCAATTTTTGGCGCCGTCTGTCCAAACGTAATGACGGCTTTCACATGTTGAAAGTAAGGAAGTAACTCATCAAACTCGTTGCCGCGATCTAATCCACCGGCAAGCAAAATGACCGGCTCATGAAAAGCGCTTAACGCTTTTTGTGTCGCTAATATGTTTGTCGCTTTTGAATCATTGTAAAATTTTCGCCCATTGATTTCAGCGACAAACTGCAAACGATGAGGAACGCCTGTAAACGTCGTCAATACCCGGCGAATCGCTTCATTGTCTGCACCTGCGAGCTTCGTTGCGGCAACAGCGGCTAATATATTTTCGAGATTGTGCTTTCCGCGTAACGCCACGTCGGTAATGTCGATGATTCGCTCGTCATGAAAATAAATGGCGCCTTCTTTCACCGTTGCTCCGTACGATAATGGTGTAGTTGCTGAAAACGGCACTTTTTTTGCGCGGCTTTTTTCCGCTAATTGCATGACAATCGGATCATCCGCATTGACGACAGCATAGTCCGTTTCCGTTTGATTTTTAAAAATGTTTCCTTTCGCTTCTGCGTACGCTTCTTTCGTCCCATGATAATCTAAATGCGCATCGAAAATGTTTAACAACACAGCGATGTGTGGACGAAAACGGATCGTTCCGAGCAGTTGAAACGAAGATAATTCCATCACGATGACATCGTCTTTTGTCGCGTGTTTAGCAACTTCGCACGCAACGGTTCCGATATTTCCTGCAATGAGCGGTCGCCGTTTCGCTTCTTGCAACATGTGATAAATCAAGGTCGTCGTCGTCGTTTTTCCGTTTGACCCTGTAATGCCGATAATCGGAGCTTTTGACGTTTCATACGCAATTTCGACTTCCGTAATAATCGGAATGTGTTTGTCGAGCGCTTTTTGAACGAGCGCATTGGAGTACGGAATGCCGGGATTTTTTACGACGAAATCAAACGGCTCATCAAGCAACTCAAGCGGATGACCTCCACATACGAGACGGACGCCAAGCGCTTCTAACTCTTGCTTTTCCTGCTCACTCGGTTCATTGCGATCGTTGACAACAACATCAGCACCGAGCTCACGAAGCCGTTTTGCTGCTGCCCATCCACTTTTTGCTAAACCTAATACAAACACTTTTTTTCCGTTGTACATTATACCCACACCTCAATATAAATTCCTAAAATGGCAAACAATAAGCCGACCGCCCAAAATGTCGCGACAACGCGCCACTCTGACCAGCCGATTAACTCGTAATGATGGTGCAACGGACTCATACGAAACACACGTTTCCCTGTCGTTTTAAACGAAATGACTTGAATGATGACCGATAACGTTTCAATGACGAATACGCCACCGATAATCGCCAGTAATATTTCAAGTTTCGTTAAAATCGCAATGGCGACAATCGCCCCGCCAAGCGCAAGCGAACCGGTATCACCCATAAACACTTTCGCAGGGTGCGCGTTAAAGACGAGAAATCCGAGCAAGGCACCAACGACAGCAACGCTAAAAATGGCGATGTCATATTGCCCTTGATTCCAAGCTAATACAGCATATGCACCAAACGCAATCGCTGCTGTTCCTGCTAGCAACCCGTCTAAGCCGTCCGTTAAATTGACCGCATTGGAGCCGCCAACAAGCATAAAAATAATAAGCAAAATATAAGCGACGCCTAAGTCTATAGACATATCCGTCCCAGGAATCGAGACGACCGTTGAAATGCTGTAATGTTGAAAGAAAAAGTAAAAGATGAGCGCAATCAATAGTTGTCCGGCTAGTTTTTGCTTGCTCGTTAAACCAAGGTTACGTTTCATGACCACTTTAATGAAGTCGTCAATAAAGCCGAGCAATCCGTAGCCAAGTGTCACAAACAACAGTAAATACGTTTGTGGCGTTCGTTCAAAAAATACATCGCTCATCATAAACGTTGTAATCGAGAGCGACAATAAAATCATTAATCCGCCCATCGTCGGCGTGCCTGATTTTTTTTGATGGGATTTTGGTCCTTCTTCACGAATACTTTGCCCGAATTTTAATCGCCTTAAAAATGGAATGAAAATTGGCGATAGCACAACCGTAATCATAAAGGCAAGCCCTGCCGTAAACAAAATGACTTTTTCGTTCATGATCGTTGCACCTTCCTCATCTTCTATTGATCTGTTCTTCGTTGAATAGCTTCGCGTGCGACGACACGATCATCAAAATATAACACGTCTTTCCCGATGATTTGATACGTCTCATGACCTTTTCCCGCAATTAAAACGACATCGTCTTTTTCGGCTTGCTCAATCGCATATGTAATTGCCTCTTTTCGATCGACAATGCACACAACGTCTTCAGCTACCCCTTGTTTCATGTCGTTTAAAATGGCCATCGGATCTTCTGAACGCGGATTATCCGACGTAAAAATCGGGACATCGCTATATTTAACAGCGATTTGCGCCATCAATGGTCGCTTCGTCCGATCGCGGTCTCCACCGCAACCGACAACGACAAATATACGCTTTTTGGCAAACTGTTGAATGGTCTGCAATACGTTTTCTAAACTATCTGGCGTATGAGCGTAATCGACGATGACGGTAAACGGCTGACCGGCATTAACGACTTCAAAACGCCCCGGAACGCCTTCGATGTCAGCAATGGCTTCCACAATCGCACGAAGCGGAATGTTTGAGACGAGACAAGCGCCTACCGCAGCTAACAAATTATATACATTAAACATGCCGATGAGCTTCGTTTTCACTTGTACGGTTTCGATCGGAGTAACAAGTTGAAATGTTGTGCCACTCGTTGTTATCTCAATATGTTTCGCCATAATGTCGCTTTGATGATGAATGCCGTATGTTACAACTGTCGCTGCTGTGCTTTTTTTATATTCTTCTGAGGCAGCATCGTCCGCATTCAATATCGCAAACTTCGGACGTTGATGATCGAAACGATTGCCAAGTTGCGCAAACAATAACCCTTTCGACCAACGATAATGCTCCATCGTTTGATGGTAGTCTAAATGATCTTGCGTTAAGTTGGTAAACACAGCGACATCAAAGTCACATCCGTGTACTCTTCCCATATGTAGCGCGTGAGATGATACTTCCATCGCAACAATGTCCACATGCGCGTCAACCATTTTACGAAACATTTTTTGTAAAACGAGCGATTCAGGTGTTGTATTTTTTACATCATACGTTTCATCACCAATTTTCATGTTAATCGTGCCGATGAGCCCGGTTTTTTTTCCAGCATGGCGGCATATGCGCTCAATGAAATGTGTCGTCGTCGTTTTTCCGTTTGTTCCTGTTACACCAATGACATGCAGCTGATGCGTCGGCTGACCGTAAAATGCATCGGCTAATACAGCAAGTGCACGGCGGCTATCGTTCACGTAAATGACCGGCACAGGCAATGTGAGCGGTTTTTCGGCCACGACTGCAACGGCTCCGCGGGCGACCGCTTGTTCAGCAAAATCGTGTCCATCTACTGTAAATCCTTTGATACAAACAAATAACGAACCTTGCTGTACGTCTCTTGAATCCATATCGATCGATGTGATCGTCGGATTTTCTGTTGTAAGTGGGGTAAAGCTATGTAAATGTTGAAGCAACGTTTGTAACTTCATACCGATCGTTCCTTTCTTCTTTATATAAACAGAAAAAGAAGCCATGAGGATACTTCCTCTAGGCTTTACCGTTTCGTTCCAAAATAAACCCGGATCGTCGCTCCTTCTTTCACTTTGACTCCAGGCTTCGGCGCCTGTTCAATGACTGTATCGCCTTCGCCACTACCATCTAATTTTAAGTGAAAAAGCTGCTGTTGCAAATCTTTTTTTGTTAAACCGATTAAATTTGGCACTTCTACATAGCGCGGATCGAGCCACGTCGTTTCTTTTTCAATTTGTTGTTTACGCGGTTTCACACCGAGTGCACGTAAGCTATCTTCCATAATATTTCCAACAATCGGTGCCGCCACAACGCCACCAAATTGCACTGTCCCTTTCGGATTATCGACCGCCACATATACAACAATTTGTGGATCATCCGCTGGCGCAAAGCCGATAAATGAAACGATATGGTTGTCTTTTAAATATTGACCGTCTTTTGCTTTTTGGGCTGTTCCGGTTTTGCCACCGACACGATACCCATCGACAAACGCACCCTTCCCTGTTCCTTGTGCTACAACGCTTTCGAGCGCATAACGAATTTGTTTTGACGTTTCCTCGGAAATAACCCTTCTTTTTGCTTTTGGCGTTTGTCGTTGTATAACTTCTCCTGTGACTGGATCAAGCCACTCTTTTGCAATATAAGGTTGGTATAAAATACCTCCATTTACAGCAGCAGCGACCGCCACCACTTGTTGAATCGGCGTGACGGCTACTCCTTGACCGAAAGCGGTCGTTGCTTGTTCGACCGGTCCGACACGATGAAGTGGAAACAAAATACCTTTTCCTTCCCCTTGTAAATCAATGCCCGTTTTTTCACCGAAGCCAAATGCACGAATATATTCAAATAGTTTTTCTTTACCGAGTCGGTCACCAAGCTCTACAAATCCGGGGTTGCAAGAGTTTTGAACGACTTCAAGAAACGTTTGATCGCCATGGCCGCCACGTTTCCAACAATGAAGCGTCGCCCCAGCAACTTTAACATATCCTGGATCGTAAAAATGTTCTTTTAATAAATCAACTTTTTTTTCCTCTAAAGCTGCAGCCAGCGTAATAATTTTAAACGTTGATCCCGGTTCGTACGTGCTCCAAATAGGCAAATTGCGATTAAAAATTTCAGGTGGCACGTTTTGAAAGTCAGCGGGGTCAAATGTCGGACGGCTTGCCATTCCTAAAATTTCACCGTTGTTTGGATTCATCGCAATCGCAATAATTCCGTCCGGGCGATACGTCGCCTCTGCAATCGTCAGTTCTCGTTCTAAAATGGTTTGGACGCGTGTATCGATGGTCAATTTTAAATCAAGTCCATCGACAGGTGGCGTATACGCATCGGCCATCCCTGGCATGCGCTTCCCTTTTGCATCGGAATAAAATTGAACGGAACCTGGCTTGCCGCTCAATTGTTTATCGTAATAAAGCTCAAGCCCCATTAATCCTTGGTTATCAATTCCGGCAAAGCCAAGCACGTGCGATAAATAACTTCCGAACGGATAATACCGTTTTGAATCTTCAGCGATGTATACTCCTTTCATCCCTAAGTCGCGAATTTGTTTCGCTTGCTCGTTCGAAATTTTTCGCCCTTCTGGATGAATGCGTTCAATTGATGTTTTTTTCGTCACATGTTTATATGCTTTTTCTACCGGCATGTGCAATATGCGCGCGAGCTCGTTTGCTACTTCCGATGGGTTTTCAATTTGTCTTGGGACGACGAGCACAGATGGGGCACTCATGTTTGTTGCTAAAGGCACCCCGTTGCGATCGACGATTTCTCCACGCTCTGGCTCAAATGGGATATTTCGACTCCATAAATCTTTCGCCCGCTCTGTTAACATATCTCCTAAAACAAATTGCACATAACCGAGACGAATGTCAATAATCGCAAAAATGAGAAATCCAATCAACAAAACGACCGTCAATCGTTTTCGAACAGTTACTGCACGCATATAGCGGAACCTCCTTATATGTTTCGGCTCGTTCCACTATATGCTTGTACCGTTTCATATAGAACTAATCGACCGGACCGTCTGCTTCTTGTTGTTCTGTTTCGGTTTGCTGCTTTTCATCGATTTCCGATGGTTTCGCCAGCTCGACAATGATATAGTCGTTTCGTTTGATCACTGCCCCCGGCGTAATATTTTGCCTAAATACGTATCCATTGCCGATAAAGCTTGGCTTTAACTGCAACAGTTCCGCAAGCTTCATGACATCGCGCAGCGACCAGCCTGTGACATCAGGCATCATGGCGTTTCCGTCCGTTTGCAACAAGACGCGATCTGGGGCGACGACGTGTTCCCCTGCCTTCGGAAATTGTGCACGCACTTTCGTTCCTTTTCCGATGATCGTTACGTGTAACCCTTGATTTTTCAATGACTGCGTAGCTTGTTCAACCGATTGACCGACATAGGAAGGCAGCGAAATGCTTTTTTCTTTTTTCACTCGTTTTTTCTCCACCGTCGGTTGAATGTTTAAATATTGTAAACTACTTTTCATGACAGAATTAAAAATCATGGATACGGGAGCTGCTCCTGTTTCCGTATATGAAATGTTTGGTTGTTGCACCGCAACATACATAATTAAACGCGGATTTTCACGCGGTGCCATTCCTAAAAACGAAAAGATATAGTTTTGATGACCGGTTAAATACCCGCCTTTCGGATCTGGAATTTGCGCCGTTCCGGTTTTTCCTGCGACGCGGTAGCCTTCAATTTGATACGGACGTCCTGTTCCTTTTTCAGATGTGACGACCGTTTCTAAAATGTCGAGTACTTTTTCGGCTGTTTGTTTTGAAATCGGCGTATCGACAACAGTCGGTTCATGTTTTACGACCGTTTTTCCGCTTTCCGGATCGACAATACGATCGACAACGTACGGCTTCATCATTTTCCCACCGTTTGCGATGGCGGTAGCTGCTTGAACTTGTTGAATTGGTGTGACCGACGTCCCTTGTCCAAAGCCTGTCGTCACTTTTTCGATCGGATAACGATATAAAATGTTTCCGGTTTTTTCACCCGGCAACTCAATGCCGGTTGGTTCATTAAAGTGGAAACGATGTAAGTATTGCAAAAAGCGATCTTCTCCTAATTTTTCGCGCACAATTTTTGCGAATGCGACGTTTGATGAACGTTGCACCCCTTCAAGAAACGTAATTTGCCCCCAACCGACTTTGTTATGGTCACGAACGCGATGAGAACCGACTTGATATGAACCGGACTGGTACGTTTCATTCGGCTGAAATACTCCTTCATTCACCGCCGCAGCGAGCGTAAAAATTTTCATTGTCGATCCCGGCTCGTACGGATAAGAAATCGCATCGTTAAAGTAGTTTTCAATGTTTCGTTTGTTCGGATCAAAACTTGGGCGCGTGCTCATCGCTAAAATCGCCCCTGTTTTCGGATCGGCAACAATGGCGATCATTTTTTTCGGTGCATATTGTTTTTCAACAGCGTTCATCGCATCTTCTAAAAACGTTTGAATGTGTTTATCGATCGTTAAATAAATATTATTTCCATTTTGTGGTGGGACGATTTGTTCGTCTGCATACGGGAGTTTAAATCCTTGTGGATCGCCTTCATAAGCAACGTGTCCATCTTTTTCTTTCAGCTGCTCATTAAACTGCTTTTCAATGCCCATTTTTCCTTCCACTTCGTTCGTTGCTTCATCTTTTTGTGCGTAGCCGACAACGTACGAAGCAAATGTGCCGTTCGGGTAAAATCGTTTCGAGTCACGTATGAAAGTAATGCCCGGAAGCTCTAACGCCTCAATTTTTTGCTTCAACGTTTGGGTAATTCCTCGACCGTTCGGACCGAACTCGACTTGCTTCGCTTTCCTTTTTAAAATGCGCTCAACATCCGCCACGTCCATCTTTAATAGCGGTGCCAACTTTTGTGCTGTTTTTTCAGGATCGGTCACATGTTGTGGCATGTCCGGATCGAGAATGGCGGCAACTGTATATGAAGGAATGTCTTCAGCGATGATTTCCCCGTCTCGATCAAAAATCGTTCCGCGCTTCGCTTCAAGCACTTGTTTTTTTAAATACCGTTTTTGCGCCTCGACCGCTAACACTTGTCCGTCCGCAACACCTGTTGCTTGTAAATAAACGAAACGTCCAAACAATAGAAAAAAGAGCAAGCTAAAAAAACCGAAACATATAGCTGCTCCTCTATGCGTATGTTTATGCTTTCTCATCTGGCATCAGTCCTGCACAACTTTTACGTTATTTTCGTTTAATGTAAGGCCGAGCTCTTTCGCTTTCGCTAAAATACGTTCATATGTGCTTAACTCTTGTACTTGCACATATAAATCACGGTTTCGTTTTTCTTGCTCTTCAATGCTCGTTTGCAACTGTTGCACTTCTTTATTGACATGATAAATTGTAAATTGATTCGAGATGATCGTGACGCTACTATATAGCGCAAAGGCAAGAAACGAAACAAATACGATTTTCTCTCCAGCCGTCCAACGTATGTTCCGTTTCGGTTTTTTTCTCGGTACACGTTGAACGTGTTGTTCTTGTTGTACTTTTTGTACTTTTTGTTGCATGCGAACAGCAGCCATACACCATTCCCCCTTTTACAGTTTTTCAGCGATGCGCAATTTTGCAGATCGTGCGCGGTGATTACGTTGCAATTCTTCTTCGGACGGAACGATCGGTTTTTTTGTAATCATTTTTAATTTCGGTTTATACTCATCTGGAATGACCGGCAATCCTGGCGGCAAGTGCGGTGTTTCACTTGCTTGTTTAAACGCTAGCTTACAAATGCGGTCTTCAAGCGAATGGAACGTAATGACGCTAATGCGTCCCCCTGGCTTTAATAAATCGATCGCTTGTTCAATCGCTTCTTCAAACGCGCGCAATTCATCGTTGACCGCGATGCGAATCGCTTGAAACACGCGTTTTGCCGGATGACCTCCCGTGCGACGCGCTGGTGCCGGAATCGCTTCTTTAATAATATCTGAAAGCTCCGTTGTCGTTTCAATTGGCTTTTGCTTGCGCGCTTGCTCAATTTTACGAGCAATCGCCTTTGAAAATTTTTCTTCGCCATATTGGAAAAAAATTTTCACAAGTTGCTCATATGGCCATGTGTTGACAACGTCGTATGCGGTTAATGTTTGGTCGCGATCCATGCGCATGTCGAGCGGTGCCTCATGTTGATAACTAAAGCCGCGTTCAGGCATATCTAACTGCGGTGATGATACGCCGAGATCAAATAAAATGCCGTCTACTTCATGCACACCGTAAAGCGCTAGCTGTTGTTTCAAATAGCGAAAGTTACTTTTAATGATTGTAAACTGTCCGCTATATCGTTCGAGTTTTTGTTGTGCATGACGAATCGCCACATCATCTTGATCAAAAGCAAACAATCGTCCTTCTGGCGATAATTGCGATAATAAATATTCGCTATGTCCAGCTCCGCCGAGCGTACAATCTACATATGTACCATCTTTTTTAACATTTAATCCGTCAACAGTTTCTTTTAATAATACCGTTACATGATGAAACAACGATGTCACCTACCTAAAAAATACGTAAAAAATGAGTGCAATTGTATTGTACCATCATTTCACAAAATTCACTACTTACTTCCGAACTATTCTATTGTATACAAAAAAAATCCTGTACGCGACAGGATTTTTTTATCGACGAAAATAGTTAAATATATACAATTTTATGCATGCCGTTCCAACGATAATCGACATGAAGCAGACGGTCAACAAAGTCTAGACCGTACCGATTCATATAGTAAAGCACGTTCCAAACGCGTTCTTGTGGCATATTGTTCGGGCACAGCGACAGCTCAATACGCTCATATTTACGCACATGTACGTCATGTTTTTGTAACATGCGACGTGTAATCAATTGTTGAAGATAATCGATTTGTGTCTCCATTCGTTCGGCATTTTTCAACATCACTTCCTCCAGATGCGGATCCACTTGCATGCCGAGTTGGCGAAGTTGTTCGTGAATAAGTGCCATTTGTTTTTTTGCTTCACGAAACGTCTCATCAAATGCCGCTGGTTGATTGTTGCGTATCCATTCCTCTAGCGCTCGCTTCGTGCCAGTCGTTAACGCTTCTTCTACCGTCATATGCACATCCGCCAAATCCGTAGCAATGTGGCGTTCAACAAGCGTAACCGAAAGGCGCGGTACAATCGGCGGCATATGCCATTGGAAATGTTCAAATACTTGTTTTAACTCCGCCCAATAAGCGATTTCACCGGGACCGGCAATAAAAGCGAGCGTCGGAAATAACCATTCTTGCATGAGCGGTCGTGTAACGACGTTGTTGCTAAACGATTGCGGTTCGCTTTCAATTCGTTGTCTTAGTTCATCATGTGTGAAACGGTACACTCCATCTTTTGTGTAAAAACAATGTTGAGTATCGTCGTAATACAACAAGCGACGTTGACCGTCATCGTAAAACAAATGCGCGCACATCGGCGTCACATCAATCGCTTTTTTGTAGCCTAGTCGTTCGAGATGTTGCTGTTGGTTTTGAAGGGCGTGTGTAATGGCCTCATGTTCATGAGCGAGCGTCATGAACCATTCGCGCTCTATCGCTCGCAATTGTGGATGAGCCGCATCGACAACGACGATTCCTTCTTTGGCAAACAACGTGAAAATAACGTTTGCAAAAAATTCCGCCACCGTTCTCGATTTTGCAATACATTCATGTATGTATGTCCGCAACTCATTCGTCACATTTGTTTCACCATATGTTTTTAATATATCATCAACCCATTCCGTTAGCTCGTCTGCATTAAGTTCAATGTGGGCGGCCATTCGCTTTTCTTTCGCTAATGGGGAATATACATATTTTTTTACTTTGCCGTCTTCAGCAACATGCACATAATTAATTTCTGCGATGTCATGGTCTTCAGAAGCCATCCAAAACACCGGAACGACAGGAACGCCAAGCTGTTGTTCTTGCTGTTTCGCTAATGTAATAATAGAAATGATTTTATATATTGTATATAGCGGTCCAGTGAAAAGGCCGGCTTGTTGTCCTCCAATGACGACAACGCTGTCAGGATGGCGCAATTTTTCAATATTTGCAATCGTTTGATCGCTTGCCTGAAACTGCTTATGATACGCAAGCAAATGATGAACGAGCGCATCGCGTAAGTACGTCCGTTTTCGTAACTTTTGCAAACGCTCTTCAAACGAACAAGGATGAAACGCCTCGTGAACGGGAAACGTCCCTTCAATATATTCCGTTGCTAAACGGTTCGTTGCTGGCAATGACAGCTCGATGACTTCCATGGTAAACTTCCTTTCTCATTCATGATGAAAATGCGATCACGGCACGATGAATGATCCCATATATAAACAATCCAATATAAGCGGTTGTAAATAATAAAAATTGCATTCTCCAATATAGCTTAAACGTTCGTTGTAACGATACATCCCCTGTTTTTTTCCAATATAAAATCATTCCAATCATAAATGTTACAATAAAAAAAATGAGCAATTCAACGATATACGATCGTTGAAAAATGGCTTGTAATAAAACGTGAACAGCAAAAATAAAAAAAATCGTCGATCCGTTCACAGCAAAATGAAACGCACGTTTTCCTTTTCGCCGAAAAACGGTTTTGGCAAGCACAAACATGAAAAAAAACGAAAAAAACGGCATAACAATCATTACTGCAATGAAAGAGGCGAGTACATCTTTCACTTTTTCTTCTCCCCCTCTAGTTCTCTCCCTTTCACAAGCGCATATAACAACGTGCTAATTGGGGCTGGAACGTGTCGCTCATTCGCCCGCTCGATGACATAGCCTAAAATCGCATCTAGTTCGGTTCTCCGCCCTGCCTCGATATCACGCAACATCGATGAGCGATTAGCGGCTGTTTGTTCACAAACCGTTTGAATGTGCCGCCATATGCGCTCCTGTTGCTCAAGCTGAAAAATAGACGCCACTTCATGAAACAATTGTTCCATCGCTTGTCGATACGGCACATGTGTCACTAACATGCCGTTTGGAACACCCAATAAAGCGGTAAGTGGATTAATACATACATTGACCATTAATTTTTCAATTAACATCGTTTCCCAATCGTCAACGTATTCAAATAGAAAGCGCGCATCTACTTCGGATAAAAATGAAAACGTTTCTTTCTCTCCTCGCCATACGCTCCATTTCGTTCGTCCGATGCCGGTATGCGAAACGGTCGTATCATCGATTTTTAAGGCGCCATGTTCAACGACAGCAAGCGCAATATGCTTATGTGGCAAATGCGGTAAATACGGTACATGCCCCATGCCGTTTTGCAAAAACATCATGGCGTTTGCTTGAAGCATATGTATGCGCGTGTTTAATATGTTTGTTACATCGTATTGTTTGACCGCGAGAAACAACACATCTTCTTCAATGGCTCGAACGAACGGTTCAGCATGGACACGATGCGTCGTCCGCTCATTGCCATACATGACCGTCAGCCCATGCGTACGTAATTGTTCTGCCTGCTCATATCGGCGTGTATAAATCGTCACATCATATTTTTTACTAAAGTAAGCCGCCGCCAACAATCCGACCGCTCCGCCCCCTATAATTCCGATGCGCACCCAACAATCCTCCTCTTTTTTTCCTATGTTTTATTGTATAAAAAAAAGTAGCTGGCGTCTATCAGCTACTATACAGACAATTGGCGTGCACGCTCTAAAATGTGCATGACCGCTTGGTATTCTTGTTGTACCGCTTGTAGTTGCTTTTCAAGCTCTTCTTTTTCTTTTTCGAGCATTCGTACTTGTTGACGCAATTGTTCAATTTCTTGTTGTCCTTCCCCACGTTGTTGCAACGTTTGTAAAAAGGAAATAACATCTTGTAACGTCATGTCACGTTCGGGCGATTGTTGCTCTTTTTTCTTTTTTCTTTGTTGTTTAGCCATCTCTAGCGCTTCTTCATATTTTTTGCGAACGTATGCGTTCCAACGAAAACCACAAGCTGCTGCCGTTCGCGATAGTTTTTTTCCTACTTCTTCAAACGCTCGTAATTGTGTGCTACCTTCCTTCACAAAAGCTAACACCGTTTCAGCAAGCAATACATCTTCTTCCTCTGTCCATGCATCTTGGCGCATCATTTCTATCCCTCCTCGCTGCATTTTACTATATGAGTATGCAGCTAATAGAGAAGATAGACGATTATTTGTTTCGTTTGGCTAAAAATGATTGTACTGCTTCATTGTGCTCGTCGCTTTCCCATAAGTATGCACATCGTTCAATTTCAAGGAAAAAACGTTGGCGAAATGCTTCTGTTTTCCAACGTGCAACCGCCGCTTCTTTGTAAGCGCGCAAGACGGCCGTTGATTTATTCGTATAGTCCGTTAACTCTTTTTCACATCGTTCGCGCAACGAGTCAGGAAAAATGCGATGAACGAAGCCGATATGCGCCGCTTCTTCCGCCGTCATCGTTTGCGCGCGCAACAATACATCGAGCGCTTTATCGTACGGCATTTTTTCAAACAACATCGCAGCGCCGCCCCAACCAGTTGTGATCGCTAAATTCGCTTGCACAAATCCAAGGCGCGCCCCAGCACGTGCAAAACGAAAATCGCATGCTGTCGCTAATTCACAACCTCCGCCAATAGCCGTTCCATTGATTAAAGCAACCGTTAGTTTTGGCAACGTCAACAGTCGATATAAAATGTTACCCATTTTCGCTAACATCGCATGCGCTTCTTCTTTTGTTTTGAGTTGATGAAACACTTGCAAGTCACCGCCCGCACAAAATGCCTCTTCTCCTTCACCTGTAATGACGAGCACTTTCGCATCATCGTCGTGTTCAACGAGCGTAAGCGCTTGCTCGAGTTCGTCCATGACTGCATAATCAATCGCATTTCGTCTTGCCGGACGACAAATCGTGAACCAGACGATATGATGTTGTTTTTCAATCATTTTCCCCTCTCCCCTTTACTGTATGTACGCCCTTTTTATTCGCTCCCGCGCGCTTTTTTCCCTTCAAAATAAGAAAAGCGCAAGGGCAATTCCCCGCGCTTTTCTTATTTGTTTACAACGTCTTTTCCTTTGTATGTTCCACAAACTTTACATACGCGATGAGCAAGTTTCATTTCACCGCAGTTTGGGCATTCTACCATACCAGGTACGCGCAATTTGAAGTGCGTACGACGTAGTCTCTTTTTCATTTTCGATGTTCTTCTAAAAGGTACTGCCATCATTTCCACCTCCTTAAAGAGATTTAGGCGAATATGGAGGCCGGTGTAGTTCCGGATCTTCCCTTAAGATTCATTGTTGTTTTCGAAAAACTTTGCTAGCTTCGCAAGGCGCGGATCAATTTTGTTTTCATATTCTTCTTCCGAAATGACCGTCCATCCTTTTCCGGATTGCGGAACGGCATCGGGATGATCCGGTTGCTCGCTAAACACTTGCATCGGCACTTCAAGGAGAATGAGTTCTTTGACGATCGGCATTAAGTCGATCGCATCCCCTTGAACAACATGCGACTCTTCATCTGTTGCATCATAATCGTTCAAAAAAAACGTTTCTGTGCTTTCGATTGCGAATGGATACGACACATCTACAAGCGTACGAGAACAAGGGAGTTGCATCGTCCCTTCGATCGTTAAGTGAAACGTAAACTTTTTCGCGCTCACATCTGCCCGTCCGTGAATACGAACAGGTGAAATGTCGCGAATGGAAGCGTCCACTTCTTTTAGCTCGGACACATCGGCCATTTCGTCAATCGTCAACCCTTTATGTTGCAACTGATGAAGCTGATGAATAGACCATCTCAATGATAATCACCTCAAGACAACAAAGAAAATTATACGTTTGAACAACGGTTTTGTCAATATTTTTTCTTTACACTACTTCCATTATAATCAGCTTATACTCACTGTATCACGTTTTACACAAAAAAGGGTAGCGTCAAAAAATCTATGAAAAGTCATCACGGGCTACCTTTTGAAGGGAAATAAAGGGGATGGTGGAATCGGATTCGCCCTTGACCAACACTCGCCAAAGGAGAAAAACGGTCAGTAAGGGCAAGGGCAGAAAAGAAGGGCATAGGAAAGCAGCCCTTGCCCTATCCTGATTTTACCTTTGGCGAGGTTCGGATGGTCAAGGGTACGCTCCGCCGAATCCGTCCTTAGGATGCGGCTTGTTGGGTCAACATCTCTTGAGCCATGACAATGAGCCTTGCCCAACGTGCCGGCATATGCGGAAGGCTCTCTAACGCTGGGATGACGACCGGTACCCGTTTTTCTAACGCG
>NZ_LIOK01000019.1:0-49800 GCF_001418025.1 Anoxybacillus suryakundensis | reverse complement strand
TTGCTCGGTGACGATGGCGGAGAGGTCACACCCGTTCCCATCCCGAACACGGAAGTTAAGCTCTCCAGCGCCGATGGTAGTTGGCGGGACACCGCCTGCGAGAGTAGGGCGTTGCCGGGCAAATAGAAAGACCAAGACAATTTAGTCTTGGTCTTTTATCTTTTTTTACCTTCCCGCACCAAATGATCGTTTTTTAAGTATATTGTTATATGAAACTGGGAAAACTGTTAGCGGGAGGTGGAGAACGGATGTCTTATAGTAAAACTTGTATGATATGTAACGAACAAAATAAAAATGGAATTTATATTTTTCATCATTTCATATGTATGGATTGTCATAACGATCTCATTCAAACTGAAACGAATGATGAGAAATATAAATTTTACGTTGATCGGTTGAAAAAAATAGGAGAGAATAAAATATATTCATAACTCAAGGCCCCTACTATGATTAGGGCCTGTTTTATTTTAATATAAATGTATAAAACAACATGAGTGAGGAAGCGGATAAAGATGGATCAGACAAACACACCTTTATATACGCTTTTATGCGAACATGCCTCAAAACAACCTATTTCATTTCATGTGCCAGGGCATAAATATGGAGCTGTGTTTTATGAAGAAGCTCTTTTTTCTTTTGCGCCATTGTTGCATTTAGATGTAACTGAGCTTTCACATTTAGATGATTTACATCATCCAACAGGAGCAATTGAACAAGCGCAACAGTTAGCGGCAAATTTGTACGGGGTAAAACGCACATATTTTTTAGTTAACGGTTCTACGGCTGGTAATTTGGCTATGATTGCAGCCGCGTGTGAAAAAAATAAAAAAGTCATCGTACAACGCAATTGTCATAAATCTATTTTGCATGCGCTACATCTTGTTGGGGCAACACCCATTTTTATTTCCCCAGAGTTTGATGAAGATGTTCAAGTGATGTCTTTTGTGTCTTTTGAAACAATTTGTAATACGTTGCGCGAGCATCCTGATGCTGCTGCACTCATTTTAACAAATCCAAACTATTACGGTATGGCGATTGATTTAACAACAATCGTTCAATTGGCACATTCTTATCGAGTGCCAGTTTTAGTTGATGAGGCACATGGTGCTCATTTTGTGCTCGGAGAACCTTTTCCAAAATCGTCTGTTGAGTGTGGAGCCGACATTGTTGTACAATCGGCCCATAAAACACTTCCAGCAATGACAATGGGATCTTTTCTACACTTTAATAGCGACCTTATTGATGAACGTATGTTGAGATACTTTTTGCAAGTTTTCCAAACGAGTAGCCCGTCTTATCCAATTATGGCTTCGCTCGATTTGGCACGGGCTTATGTAGCGCGACAAACGCGTGAAACGATTGATGAAATAATCGCTCAAATTCAATTATTTAAACAAGAATTGCAGACAATTGAAGCAATTCATGTTGTGGAATCACGACATCCGCTTATCCGAACAGACTTATTAAAGATTACGTTACAAACACGTAGCGCACATTCAGGATATGAGTTACAACAGTTACTAGAAAAAAACGGAATATTTACAGAAATGGCTGATCCGTATAACGTATTACTTGTCTACCCGCTTGCAAAAATGAAACAACTACCAGACGTCGCAAATCGTATAAAGCGTGTGCTGCAATCCATTCGTAGTGAACTAAAAAACGAACGAGTGCAATTCCAGTTACCAAAGCATTGTCAAGCAGTAAGTTACGAATGGACGAAAGGTCGCCAAACAAAAAAAATTTTGCTTCGTGATGCAATCGGGTGTGTTTGCGCTCAAATGGTCGTCCCTTATCCACCTGGGATTCCTATTTTACTTATCGGGGAAATTGTAACAAAGCAGCATATTGAGATCATTCAACATTTGAAGAAAAACAATGCCTATTTTCAAACAGATATAGACGGAGATTACATCGAAGTGTTTCAGGAGGTATGATATGAACTATTTATTTTTTTCATTTGAAGGTCCCGAGGGAGCAGGGAAAACAACAATCGTCCGCATGTTAAAGGATTATTTAACCGAACAACATGTTGATGTTGTGGCGACACGTGAGCCAGGAGGAATCGATATTGCTGAGCAAATTCGTGCGATCATTTTACATCCTCATAATGAACGAATGGATGCGCGAACAGAAGCTTTGCTTTATGCTGCAGCGAGGCGACAACACTTAGTTGAAAAAGTAATTCCTGCGTTGAAAGAAGGAAAGATCGTTCTTTGTGATCGCTTTATTGACAGTTCTCTAGCTTATCAAGGTGTAGCGCGCAGTTTAGGGATAGATGAGATATTAGCTATTAATGCGTTCGCCGTTGAGAATTGGATGCCTATATTAACGATTTATTTTGATATTGACCCAGCGCTTGGATTAGCGCGCATTCGCGAAAATGGATTGCGTGAAGTCAATCGACTTGATTTAGAGAAGCTAGCGTTTCATGAACGAGTACGTGACGGATATATGATGTTATTAGATCGTTTTCCAAATCGTATAAAAAAAGTAGACGCTACGCAGTCTGTAACAAAAGTGTTTGAAGACGTATGGGCACTGATGGAGCCTTTGATTAGAAAGTGAGGGGGTTGTTATGTCTTGGAAAACGCTTGAAACAAATCAACCACATGTAGCAAAAATGATCGTTAACAGCACTAGAAAAGAAAGAGTGGCTCACGCCTATTTATTTGAAGGGCAAAAAGGGACAGGCAAAAAGGAAGCGGCTCTTTTATTTGCTAAACGCCTTTTTTGTTTAGCAAATGTATATGATGAGCCTTGTGAAGCATGTGTCAACTGTCGACGCATTCAATCTGGTAATCATCCAGATGTTCATCTTGTTTCCCCAGATGGAAACTCCATCAAAAAACAACAAATTGAACAGTTACAAGAGGAGTTTACAAAAACGGCTGTTGAATCGAGCCGTAAATTATATATTATTGAACATGCTGATCAAATGACTGTTCAAGCAGCCAATAGTTTATTGAAATTTTTAGAGGAACCGTCAGCGAAAACGGTAGCGATTTTGTTAACAGAGCAGCTTCATCGCATACTTCCGACAATTGTTTCACGTTGCCAAGTGATTTCTTTTCATCCATTGCCAACAGAGCGAATATACGCTTATTTACAACAACAAGGTGTAGCGCGGGGGTTAGCTATATTGGCTGCAAGAGTAACGAACAGTTTGGAAGAAGCACTTCAGCTAAGCCAAGATGATTGGTTTGCACAAGCACGAAAAATAGTGGTACAATTATATGAAGCATTAAACAAGCAATATGTACAAGCGTTGCTTGTCATTCAGCAACATTGGCTCACTCATTTTACAAATAAAGAGCAAATGAATATAGGGTTAGACTTATTATTATATTTATATAAAGACTTGTTATATGTATTACTTGGAGAAGAACAACAAATTGCATATGATGATTGCATGAATGAATTTCAGCAGTCGCGTTTTCTTTATTCTGAAAAGCAAATTGCTCAACATATGAGAGCGATTTTACAGGCAAAAGCGCGGTTGCATACGAATATGAATCCGCAGCTTTTAATGGAACAGTTAGTATTGCAGTTGCGGGAGGGATCTGCGTTTGTATGAAGTTGTAGGCGTTCGTTTTAAAAAAGCAGGAAAGATTTATTATTTCGATCCGGGAGACTTACCAATTTCAAACGGTGACTATGTTATTGTTGAAACGGTTCGTGGTATTGAATTTGGAAAAGTTGTTGTAGCTAAAAAACAAGTCGATGAAAAAGATATTGTTTTACCGTTAAAAAAAGTTATTCGCTTGGCCGATCAAAAAGACAAACTTGTTGTAGAAGAAAATAAAAAAGCAGCAGAAGAAGCGTACGACATTTGTTTGAAAAAAGTAGAAGAACACGGACTAGAGATGAAGCTCGTCGATGTGGAATATACATTTGATCGTAATAAAATCATTTTTTATTTTACTGCTGATGGACGAGTTGATTTTCGTGAACTTGTCAAAGATTTGGCAGCTATTTTTCGTACAAGAATTGAGTTAAGACAAATTGGTGTTCGCGATGAAGCGAAAATGTTAGGTGGTATCGGTCCGTGTGGGCGTATGCTTTGTTGTTCGACGTTTTTAGGCGACTTCGATCCTGTTTCTATAAAAATGGCGAAAGATCAAAATTTATCGTTAAATCCGACAAAAATATCAGGATTATGCGGTCGATTAATGTGCTGTTTAAAATATGAAAACGACGAATATGAGACTGCGAAAGAACAGCTACCTGATTTAGGAGAAATGATTGAAACTCCCCTTGGATTAGGGAAAGTGGTTGGACTAAATATTTTAGAACGAGTGCTACAAGTTGAGTTAGTTGAAAAAGAACGGGTGGTCGAGTATACAATTGACGAATTGATAAAAGAAAAAGTTCTTCCTACTCAAGCCACAGAGTGATGGGGTGGATGGCGCGTGAATAAAAAAGAGATTTTTCAATCTGTAACAAGTATCGAGGAGCAAATTGCTCATTTGTATAAACAGCTAGGGGAGCTGAAAAGTTATCTTGGAGAGCTAATCGAAGAAAATCATCATCTTCAAGTTGAAAATGATCATTTGCGTAGACGTCTCGAACAATTATCTGAGCAAAAAGTGGAACAAGGCAAAAAACAAACGAAGGCAAAATTAGTTGATATCGGTGAAGGATATGACAACTTAGCTCGTCTGTATCAAGAAGGTTTTCACATTTGTAATGTACATTACGGCAGTTTGCGGACCGATGGAGATTGCTTGTTTTGTTTGTCATTTTTAAATAAAAAATAGCCTTTCTGACGAATGGTCTGGAAGGCTATTTTGTTGTAGAAAGAGGGATGAAATATGTTGCGTGAAGACGAACGGCTTGACTATTTGTTAGCAGAAGATATGAAAATTATTCAAAGCCCATCTGTATTTGCGTTTTCACTTGATGCGGTGTTGTTAGCAAATTTTGTATATGTCCCGATTCAAAAAGGTAATTTAGTTGATTTATGCACAGGGAATGGCGTCATCCCGTTGCTATTAAGTAAACGAACAAAAGGAAAAATTATAGGTGTGGAAATTCAAGAAAAGATTTATGACATGGCGAAACGAAGCGTGCAATACAACGAATTAGAAGAGCAAATTGAAATCATTCACGGAGATATTAAACATATGCCGGCTTATGTTGGACATAGCAAATTTGACGTCGTGACGTGTAATCCTCCTTATTTTCCAACGCCAAATGAGGAAGAGATCAATAAAAATGAACATTTTGCTATTGCACGTCATGAAATTTATTGCACGCTAGAGGATGTTATCCGCGTCAGCAGTCAATTGCTCAAACAAGGTGGGAAAGCTGCTTTTGTCCATCGGCCGGAGCGGTTATTAGATATCGTGACATTAATGAGACAATACCGTTTAGAGCCGAAGCGCTTACGTTTTGTTTATCCAAAGGAAGGGAAAGAAGCAAATACCATTTTAATTGAAGGAACGAAAGATGGGAATAGAGGATTGAAAATATTACCACCTCTCGTCGTATATGCACAAAATGGCGAGTACACGAGCGAGTTAAAACATATTTTATATGGGGAATGAGATGATATGAACGAACAAAAAAGTTTTATCGGTGAAGATGAAAAAGGGACTTTATATATTGTCCCGACGCCGATTGGCAATTTAGAGGACATGACGTTACGCGCGATTGAAACGTTACGAACGGTCGATTTCATTGCGGCTGAAGATACACGGCAAACGAAAAAACTGCTGAATCATTTCGACATTCATACGCCGCTTGTGAGTTACCATGAACATAATAAACAAGCGAGAGGGGAGCATATTATTGCCTCTCTTTTGCAAGGCAAACACGTTGCCTTAGTTAGTGATGCAGGGACGCCAACCATTTCTGATCCAGGTCACGAACTTGTTGTTGAAGCGTTACAAGCCCAATGTAAAGTTGTGCCTCTTCCCGGTGCGAATGCAGCCATCACAGCGCTAACGGCTTCTGGACTACCGACAACTCATTTTTATTTTTACGGATTTTTATCCCGTCATAAAAAAGAAAAGAAGAAAGAACTTGAACAATTAAAACATATAAAAGATACGCTTATTTTTTATGAGGCACCGCATCGTCTCCATGAAACGTTAACGATCATGCATCATATATTCGGGAATCGAAAAATGGCTATAGCGCGTGAATTAACAAAAAAATTCGAACAATTTATTCGCGGAACGATTGAAGAAGTGATCCATTGGGCAGAGCATCATGAAGTGCGAGGAGAGTTTTGCCTTCTTGTGGAAGGGAATCATATGCCAGATGAAGAATCAGTATGGTGGGATAATTTAACGATTGTTGAACATGTCAACTATTACATGGAAGCGAAACAATATACTTCGAAAGAAGCAATTAAACAAGTAGCGAAAGATCGACAATTGCCAAAACGGGATATATATGAAGCGTATCATAAGTAAAAAAGTTTCTCTAGAAAAATCTAGAGAAACTTTTTATTTTGATTGTTGAAGAAGGTTTTGAATTTCTTGTAATAATGCTTCTGCGCCTTCTTTGCTTAAAATGATTTTTCCATCAGCAAGTTTAAAGTTGTCATCAGATACTTCCCCAGTAACTAAGCAAGTCATGTTTGGCTTGTATTTTTTCAAAATGATGCGTTCATCATCTACATAAATTTCTAACGCATCTTTTTCTGCGATTCCTAATGTACGGCCAATTCGATTGGAATAACAACACGACCTAATTCATCGACTTTACGAACAATACCTGTTGATTTCATATTCTTTCTCCTCTCCTTTTTTTCATCTTTTTTCGTCAATATTCGACAAAATCTCTATGGATTTATCATAACAACTTTTCCATTAAGCGTCAATCCTTTTATATGCAACAATAAAAAAAAATGTATGTTTTACATGTCGTTGCATATAAAATTCGACAAAATTATAGTTGAAATGACAAAAACCAAATGATTTTACAAGAGATGCATAACAGTTTTTAACTACTTTTCAAGACGATACAAACCTTATTATAAGGATTATTCGACAAAATTCAACATAAATTCGACAAAATCCTCGTTATTTTTTCGACAAAATTCGACACAAGTGAGCTGTTTACCGACAATCTCATGTCGAATAGTTGACAGCGCTCTCTATTTTTATGTATATTTTGGTGAGATAAGAGGAATAGATGTATTGATCAAGAATACAAGTATGTAATCGCTCTCGTCCTTTGGGCGGGAGCGTTTCTACTACACGTGCAACAAGGAGGGGTAAAAGTGACGAAAAAGACGTTTTATATTACTACACCTATTTACTATCCGAGCGATAAATTACATATCGGTCATGCTTATACGACAGTTGCTGGTGATGCAATGGCGCGATATAAACGGATGCGTGGCTACGACGTGATGTATTTAACAGGAACGGATGAACATGGTCAAAAAATTCAGCGAAAAGCGGAAGAAAAAGGGGTTACTCCACAACAGTACGTCGATGAAATTGTTGCAGGGATTAAGGAGCTGTGGAAAAAGCTTGATATTTCTTATGATGATTTTATTCGTACGACGGAACAACGCCATAAACAAGTTGTTGAAAAAATTTTTGCTCGCCTTTTAGAACAAGGGGATATTTATTTAGACGAATATGAGGGATGGTATTGTACCCCGTGTGAATCGTTTTACACCGAGCGACAATTAGTTGAAGGGAATTGTCCAGACTGCGGGCGTTCTGTAGAAAAAGTAAAAGAACAATCGTACTTTTTCCGCATGAGCAAATATGTCGATCGTTTATTAGCGTTTTATGAAGAAAACCCACAATTTATTCAGCCAGAATCGCGGAAAAATGAAATGATCAACAATTTCATCAAACCGGGATTAGAAGACTTAGCTGTGTCACGAACGACGTTTGACTGGGGTATCCCTGTTCCTGGAGATCCGAAGCACGTCATTTATGTATGGATTGATGCGTTGTCAAACTATATTACTGCGTTGGGATATGGAACAGACAGCGATGAAAAATATAAAACGTATTGGCCGGCTGATGTTCACCTCGTTGGCAAGGAGATTGTTCGCTTCCATACAATTTATTGGCCAATTATGTTGATGGCTTTAGATCTTCCGCTTCCGAAAAAAGTGTTTGCACACGGTTGGTTGCTTATGAAAGACGGAAAAATGTCGAAATCGAAAGGAAATGTCGTTGATCCCGTTACGTTAATTGATCGGTATGGATTGGATGCGTTGCGCTATTATTTGCTTCGTGAAGTGCCGTTTGGGTCAGATGGTGTGTTTACACCAGAAGGTTTTGTCGAACGCATTAACTATGATTTAGCGAACGATTTAGGAAACTTGTTAAATCGGACAGTAGCGATGATCGAAAAATATTTTGCCGGTCGCATTCCTGTATATAGCGGCACGCACACATCATTTGACGGACAGCTTGTGCAAACGGCATATGATACGGTAAAACAGTATGAGGAAGCGATGGAACAAATGCAATTTTCCCAAGCTCTAACAGCTATTTGGCAGCTTATTAGTCGCACGAACAAATATATTGATGAAACACAACCATGGGTACTAGCAAAAGACGAAGCTGCACGTGAGCAATTGGCTTCCGTCATGTCACATTTAGCAGAATCTCTCCGCTATGTAGCTGTTTTATTGCAGCCGTTTTTGACGGCAACGCCAAAACAGATGTTTGCTCAACTTGGTATTCAAGATGAACAGCTGATGAGTTGGGATAGTTTACAAACGTTTGGCGCTTCACAACAGGAGCGAACGGTTGCGAAAGGTGCACCACTGTTTCCGCGTTTAGACGTTCAAGAGGAAGTACAATACATTCAATCACAAATGAAAGGGACAGTAGCAAATACAGAAGAAAAACAAGAACAAAGCGAGGAAACAGGTGAAGAAATTACAATTGACGATTTTATGAAAGTAGATTTGCGTGTGGCACAAGTTGTTCACGCTGAGCCGATTCCAAAAGCAGATCGTCTGCTTAAACTGCAACTTGATTTAGGATATGAAAAACGTCAAGTTGTATCGGGCATTGCGAAATATTACAAACCTGAAGATTTGATCGGGAAAAAAGTTATTTGCGTGACAAATTTAAAACCTGTGAAATTGCGCGGAGAGTTATCACAAGGCATGATTTTAGCAGGAGAAAAAGATGGTGTATTATCATTGGCAACAGTGGATGGATCGCTTCCAAACGGAGCAAAAGTAAAGTAAAGAGGTGTTGCAAAGACACCTCTTTGTTTCTGTTTTGTAATGCAATTGTTATATAGCTGTGATTTATGTAACGATATTGTGTGGTAAACTGAACATCGGAAGAAAAGAGGGGTTATATGTTATTTGATACACATGCACATTTAAATGCGACACAATTTAACGAAGATGTTGAACAAGTCATTGAGCGAGCACGTGCAGAAGGTGTGTCACATATTGTCGTTGTCGGTTTTGATCGCCCGACCATTCAGCGGGCAATAGAATTAGCTGAGCGATACTCTTTTATTTATGCAGCTGTCGGATGGCATCCTGTTGATGCAATTCATATGACGGATGAAGATCTCACTATGATTGAACATTTAGCATCACATCCGAAAGTCGTCGCACTTGGTGAAATGGGGTTAGATTATTATTGGGATCAATCACCGAAAGAAGTACAAAAAGAAGTGTTTCGAAAACAAATTCGTTTAGCGAAAAAAGTGAAGCTCCCGATTATTATACATAATCGTGATGCAACTGCTGATATCGTTCATATTTTACGAGAAGAGAACGCAGAGGAAGTCGGAGGCGTGATGCATTGTTTTAGCGGCAGTATAGAAGTAGCACGCCAATGTATAGATATGAATTTTTATATTTCGTTCGGCGGTCCTGTTACGTTTAAAAATGCGAAAAAGCCGAAAGAAGTAGCAAAAGAAATTCCGCTTCATCGGCTACTTATTGAAACGGACTGTCCATATTTAACGCCGCATCCGTTTCGGGGGAAGCGGAACGAACCAAGCTATGTAAAGTATGTTGCTGAAGCGATCGCCGAATTAAAAGGGTTATCTTTTGAAGAAGTTGCTCAAAAAACGTCCGACAACGCCAAGCGATTATTCGGCATTATTTGATAGAGAAACGTGTCGATTGATTGGAAGACTTGTCTAAAGAAAAGATGAAACGTGATCGTTCTACATCTTTTTTCACAAGCATAGAATAAGCTTGTCGACAAGTCTTTCTTCCCTTATGAAAGAATATTTTGAATAATAGATAATAAGCTTCATAGAAAGGGAGGGTCGTCACGGTTATCTATCGGAAAAGGAGGCGTTTTTATTTTGATTACGTATGTAAAAACATTATTGCAATCAGCATCAAAGAAGAAGATTGCGCTAGCTACAGGGGGATTTTTGGCTCTATGTAGCATGACAGGATATGCGAGTTATGAATGGACAAAAGATACAGTCACGTTATATACGAATGGAAAAGAGCAAAAAGTGCGTACACACGCCAATACAGTTGCTGAGTTATTGAAAGAACAAAATATTAAGTTAAAACAAGAAGATGCTATCTCCCCTTCCCCACAAACAAAAATTGTTGATCATTTGACTGTCAAATGGGAAGCCAGCAAGCCGATTGTACTCATTGTTGATGGGGTAGAAAAGAAATTAAGAACGACGGCTAAAACTGTCAAGGATGTATTGCATATTCAACAAATCGAACTTCGTGATTACGATCAAGTATCACCGAACGTTCATGAACAAGTGCAAGAAAACATGAAGATTGTAGTAAGCAAAGCATTTCCAATTACATTAAATGACGGCGGCAAACAACAACAAGTTTGGTCTACTTCGACTACGGTCGCTGACTTTTTAGCTAAACAGCATATCACATTGCGGGAGATGGATCGCGTTCAACCCAAATTGAATGAAATGATTCAACCAAACACAAAAATAAACATTGTTCGAGTTGAAAAAGTCACCGATGTAGTGGAAGAACCAGTAAATTATACAGTTGTGAAAAAGAAAGACGCACAACTAGAAAAAGGTAAGCAAAAGGTAATTAGCGAAGGAGAAAAAGGGCTTGTCGCTAAGCAATATGAAGTTATTCTAAAAAACGGAAAAGAAGTATCGCGAAAGCTTATTAAAACAGAGACGATCAAGCCAAGCAAAAATCGTATTGTTGCGATTGGAACGAAACCAGCTCCGAAAATATTAGCTTCTCGTGGAGGTAATGAAGCGGCTGAGGAACTTTACGTGATTGCTACAGCGTACACAGCATATTGTGGTGGATGCTCTGGTACAACGGCAACGGGTGTCAACTTGCGTTCAAATCCAAACGCAAAAGTGATTGCGGTTGATCCGCGGGTCATTCCGCTTGGAACGAAAGTATACGTAGAAGGATATGGATACGCTGTTGCAGCCGATACAGGTGCAAATGTGAAGGGATATAAAATCGACGTATTTTTCCCAGATCAATCAGCTGCATATCGCTGGGGAACGAAACGTGTGAAAATAAAAATTATAAAATAACGACAGAGGATTTCACGATCCTCTGTTTTTTTCGTTATAATGGGTGAAGAACGACTGAAAGATGGAGGATTTTATGAAAATTAAGGAAATTATCGTTGTCGAAGGGCGCGATGATACAGTAGCGATTCGTCGTGCGGTAGATGCTGATACGATTGAAACGAATGGAGCAGCCATTAATGATGAAACGATCGAGCGTATTCGTTTAGCACAACAACAGCGCGGGGTGATTATTTTTACGGATCCTGATTATCCGGGTGAAAAAATTCGGAAAACAATTGCTGAACGTGTTCCGGGATGCAAACATGCATTTTTAACGCGTGAAGAAGCGCGAGGGAAACACGGTAAAGGTCTAGGGGTTGAGCATGCTTCTGTTGAAGCGATCCGCACAGCGCTATTAAGCGTGTATGAAGAAATGATTGATCCGAAAGAAGAAATTTCATTCCAACAGCTTGTCGATGCAGGATTAATTGGTGGTCCACTAGCACGCGCTCGCCGTGAACGGTTAGGACAATTATTAAAAATCGGATATACAAACGGAAAACAGCTGCATAAACGGTTACAAATGTTTCAAATTTCAAAAGAACAATTTATAGAAGCGATGAAGCACGTCATGCAGGAGGAACAACATGTATAAAGATATTGCTACACCGACTCGCACGAAAGAAATTTTAGAGAAATATGGGTTTTCGTTCAAAAAAAGTCTTGGGCAAAATTTTTTGATTGAGCCAAATATTTTACATCGTATCGTCGATTTTGCTGAGCTTTCTGAGCGAACAGGTGTCATTGAAATTGGACCGGGAATCGGGGCGCTTACAGAGCAACTAGCGCGACGAGCGAAAAAAGTAGTCGCATTTGAAATTGATCAACGGCTTCTTCCCATTTTAGCTGATACGCTTTCTCCATATCCGAACGTGTCCATTATTCATCAAGATGTTTTAAAAGCAGATGTGCAACAAGTTATTGCAGAACAATTTATGGATGTTGACGATATTATGGTTGTTGCTAATTTACCGTATTACGTCACAACACCGATCATTATGAAACTGTTGACTGATCGTCTACCTATTCGCGGTATGGTCGTTATGTTACAAAAAGAGGTAGCCGAGCGCATGGCAGCAAAACCAGGAACGAAAGATTATGGTTCTTTGACGGTTGCTGTGCAATATTATACACAAGCTGAAACAGTGATGCATGTGCCACGAACTGTATTTATGCCAAAACCGAATGTGGACTCTGCAGTCATTCGGTTATTGAAGCGCGAACAACCTGCTGTCTCTGTTATAAATGAAGATTTTTTCTTTATGGTCGTTCGTGCGAGTTTTGGACAACGGCGGAAAACGATTTTAAATAATTTAATGAGCCAATTGCCAAACGGCAAGGAGAAAAAAGTACAAATTGAAAAAGCTCTTGAAAATGCTCGTATTGATCCAAAACGTAGAGGAGAGACGCTCAACATTGCTGAATTTGCTACATTAAGCGAACAACTATATCACATTTTTTATCAAGAGGCATAACGCCTCTTTTTTTACACGTTCTATCCTTTCGTTGCATATGTTACAAACAAAACAGACGAAAGGGCGGACGTGTATGATTCAAGTTGGGGACATTGTTGCGCGGAAATCGTATGAATGTGATGTTTTGTTTCGAGTTATTGATATTAAAGAACAAGAGGGAGAAAAAGAAGCGATCTTATATGGAGAAGATGTTCGACTCATAGCTGATGCTCCTTTTTCCGATTTAGTTGTTATTGATGAACGTGAAAAAAAGAGACGGAAAGAAGAAGAAAAACAACATATTGAGCAATGTTACAAATTGTTGCGTCAAGATTATCGTTTGTTACGAGAAAAAAGCGAATATGAATCAACAGGTGGATACGAAGTAAAAATGGATTTTTTTCAACTTCCTGGCCGAGTGCTTCATATAGACGGTGATCCGCTTTATTTACGAAAATGTATGCAGTTGTATGAGCGAATTGGAGTTCCGGTATATGGTGTCCATTGCCATGAAACAGACATGCCTGATCGCATTATTCCACTACTTGAACAAGTTCGTCCTGATATTTTAGTTGTAACTGGGCATGATGCGTATTCAAAATCAAAAGGAGCGATCGATGATTTAAAAGCGTATCGTCATTCGAAATATTTCGTACAGACGGTGAAGCAGGCCCGAAAAAAAATCCCGAATCTCGACCAACTTGTGATTTTCGCTGGAGCGTGTCAATCTCATTTTGAATCACTTATTCGAGCAGGTGCTAACTTTGCAAGCTCCCCTGCGCGTGTCAATATTCATGCACTTGACCCTGTATATATCGTTTCACGCATTAGCTTCACTCCTTTTATGGATCGTGTCAACGTATGGGATGTGCTACGAAATACATTAACGGGGGAGAAGGGACTGGGCGGTGTTGAAACGCGAGGCGTCTTGCGAACGGGAATGCCATTTCGGACGATAGATGAGCAAACATAACATACTTCTTGTCTTTTTGCCATCGTGGTAAAAAGACAAGAATATCATTTTATTTTTTAACACTTTTTGTACATAATTTTTTTATTATTGTCCATAATAAAGACAAAAGTATTGACATAAAATATTCTTTGTTGATATAATTCTTATTTTTTGACTTATTACATTTCGTTTGTTATACTACTTAATAGTGAGGTGGATACGATGGGAAAAACATTGTCGGAAATTAAAAAAGTGTTGGATTCGAATCTCGGTAAAAGATTGACGTTAAAAGCGAACGGTGGGCGTCGAAAGACAGTCGAGCGTTGCGGCGTGTTAGCCCAAACATATCCGTCCGTATTTGTTGTTGAACTGGATCAAGAAGAAAACGCTTTTGAACGTGTATCATATAGTTATGCAGATGTGTTGACGGAAACGGTACAGCTGACATTTTTAGATGATGAACAAGTAGCGATGAGCAGCTCACATTCATGATGGTTAAGGAGGCGACCAATATCGGTGGTCTCTTTTTTTATGTGTATGGAAAAGGTACGTATTTGTTCACTATTTTTTGTGGTAAAATGTCGATAGGAGTTTGAAGTCGGAAAAGTAGGTGAACAGTTTGAGGTTGTTAGTGAAAGCACCAGCGAAAATTAATTTATCTCTAGATGTGTTACATAAGCGTTCAGACGGTTACCATGAAGTAAATATGGTGATGACAACGATTGATTTAGCTGACCGTGTGGAGTTAACGGATTTGTATAGTGATACGATTCAAATTATTTCACACAATCGCTTTGTACCAGATGATGAACGAAATTTAGCATATCAAGCAGCTAAACTTCTGAAAGAAAAGCTAGGTGTTCGTCGTGGTGTGGCGATTTCTATCACGAAACATATTCCTGTTGCGGCAGGTCTTGCAGGTGGAAGTAGCGATGCAGCGGCAACGTTGCGCGGTTTGAATAAACTTTGGGGACTAGGTTTAAGTTTAGACGAACTTGCAGAAATTGGAGCGGAGATCGGATCGGATGTTCCGTTTTGCGTATATGGGGGGACAGCGGTTGCGAGAGGACGTGGGGAAAAAATTGAGCATATTCCGGCCCCCCCACCGTGTTGGGTCATTTTAGCAAAACCAACAATCGGTGTATCAACAGCAGATGTATACCGAAATTTACAATTACAATCTGTTCATCATCCAGATGTAGATGGTATGGTTGCGGCGATTAAAGAGAAAAATTATGAAAAAATTTGTGCGCTTGCTGGGAACGTTTTAGAAAGTGTTACATTAAACATGCATCCTAAAGTAGCGCAAATTAAAGAACAAATGAAACGTTTTGGTGCAGATGTATCGTTAATGAGTGGAAGCGGACCAACCGTATTTGGACTTATTCAACACGATTCACGTTTACAACGAGTATATAACGGTTTGCGCGGTTTTTGTGAACAAGTATATGCTGTTCGATTAATTGGAGAAAGACACGAACAATAAGGAGGTTATTACATGAAATTAAGGCGGAGTAGTCGGCTTGTAGATATGACGCATTATTTGCTTTACCATCCACATCAGCTCGTCCCGCTTACCTTTTTTGCGGAACGATACGGATCAGCGAAATCGTCAATTAGCGAAGATTTGGCTATTATTAAGCAGACATTTGAACAACAAGGGATCGGTTTGTTGCGCACGCTTCCTGGGGCAGCAGGGGGAGTACAATACGTACCGAAAATGTCAGAAGCAGAAGCGAAACAATTTATTCAACAATTATGTACACGCCTAGCAGATCCCGATCGTTTATTGCCAGGAGGTTATTTATATATGACTGATCTACTTGGTGATACGCGCATCGTTAACCAAATTGGACGATTATATGCTTCTGCGTTTGCGCATGAACAAATTGATTTTGTTGTGACAGTTGCAACAAAAGGGATTCCCCTAGCCTATGCTGTTGCGAGCTTTTTAAATGTACCTGTCGTCATTATTCGTCGCGACAGTAAAGTGACGGAAGGGTCAATGGTCAGTATCAATTACGTATCTGGTTCATCGAAACGTATTCAAACGATGGTGCTATCGAAGCGAAGTTTAAAAGAAGGAGCCAACGTATTAATTGTAGATGACTTTATGAAAGCGGGCGGAACGATTAATGGCATGATTAGTTTGCTTGCAGAATTTCGCGCCAATGTTGTTGGTATTGGTGTGCTCGTTGAGTCGGAAGAAGCAGAAGAACGACTTGTCGATGAATACGTTTCCCTTGTGAAACTGACATCGGTTAATGTGAAAGAAAAACAAATTACAGTAGAAGAAGGAAACTACTTTCATTTTGTCAAATAAATAAAACGACTTTTACATACAGGAGGAAGAGGCATGAAAGTTGTACACACAAATCAAGCTCCACAAGCGATTGGACCATACTCACAAGGCATTATTGTTAACAACATGTTTTACAGCTCTGGTCAAATTGCTTTAACACCAGAAGGAGAGATGGTACAAGGAGATATTCAAGCACAAACGCATCAAGTGTTCAAAAATTTACAAGCAGTGCTTGAAGCAGCAGGAGCGTCCTTAGAAACGGTTGTGAAAACAACAGTATTTTTAAAAGACATGAACGATTTTGCGGCGATGAATGAAGTATATGGACAATATTTTTGTAATCATAAACCAGCGCGTTCTGCTGTTGAAGTTGCGCGCTTACCGAAAGATGCGTTAATTGAAATTGAAGTGGTTGCACTTGTCAAACAATCGTAAAAAAATTTTTTTCATGTTAGCAGGAAAATAAAAAACAGTGTGGAATAAATTCACTTAAGTTCTTATATAGGGAAAAGGTGGTGAACAGAATGGAAGTAACTGACGTGAGATTACGCCGCGTGAATACCGAAGGACGTATGAGAGCGATTGCCTCGATTACGTTGGATCATGAATTCGTCGTTCATGATATCCGTGTGATTGAAGGCAATAACGGCTTGTTTGTCGCTATGCCAAGCAAGCGTACTCCTGACGGGGAATTCCGTGACATCGCTCATCCAATTAACTCAACAACCCGCGGGAAAATCCAAGAGGCTGTTTTAGCTGAATATCACCGTGCTGGTGAGTTGGAAAAAGAGCTTGAAGAAGCAGGTGCTTCGTAATCATAAGAAAGGACCCTTTCGCTTAAAAAAGGGTCCTTTTTATATGAAAAATCATGTTTACTCTATTCGTAAAGAACATATGATGAAAATGATGAATTTTTTTGGTAGATGACAATGTTTCCTTGAAATACATACATAATTGATATATATTCAATATGGATAAAGAGAGGTATGGAGGCCTTACGATGAAACGATATGCGATCATTTTAGCGGCTGGGCAGGGGACGCGTATGCGTTCAAAGCTGTATAAAGTGTTGCACCCTGTCTGTGGCAAGCCGATGGTACAACATGTAGTGGATGCGATTTCTACATTGCATGTAGATCGACTAATTACCGTTGTTGGTTTTGGAGCAGAACGAGTGAAAGAACAGCTTGGCAATCAAAGTGAATATGTCATTCAAGAACAACAGCTTGGGACGGCGCATGCCGTAATGCAAGCAGCACCTCATTTAGCTGATAAAGATGGTGTGACTCTCGTTGTTTGCGGGGATACACCATTGATCACCTCAGAAACGATGGAAGCGCTTTTACATCATCATCTGCAAACGAAAGCGAAAGCAACGATTTTAACCGCCCTTGCAGAAGATCCAACAGGATATGGTCGCATCGTCCGTAATAAAGATGGACATGTTGAAAAAATTGTAGAACATAAAGACGCAACAGAAGAAGAGCGAAAGATTCGAGAAATTAATACAGGGACGTATTGTTTCGATAATCGTGCATTATTTGAAGCGCTTACGAAAGTATCAAATGACAATGCGCAAGGAGAATATTACTTACCAGATGTGATCGAAATTTTGAAAAAACAAGGCGAAATCATTTCAGCATATGAAACACCGATGTTTGAAGAAACGCTAGGTGTAAATGACCGCATTGCGCTTGCACAAGCAGAAAAAATTATGCGGGCGCGCATTCATCGCAAACATATGGCAAATGGTGTGACAATCATCGATCCTGAGCATACGTATATAGCACCTGATGTAAGCATTGGACAGGATACAATCATTTATCCAGGGACATGGATTGAGGGGCATACGGTGATCGGTGAAAACTGCATGATCGGACCGAATAGTGAAATTAAAAATAGCCGTATTGGTCATAACACATCGATTCGGCATTCGGTTGTACATGATAGTGAAGTAGGGTCAGACGTAACGATCGGCCCATTTGCTCATATTCGTCCACTATCTAAAATTGGTGATGATGTAAGAATTGGAAATTTCGTTGAGATTAAAAAAGCGACGTTTGGGAATAGAAGTAAAGCATCGCATTTAAGCTATATTGGAGATGCTGAGGTAGGTGCGGATGTCAACATTGGCTGTGGAACCATTACAGTAAATTATGACGGTATGAATAAATACGTGACAAAAATTGAAGATGGCGCGTTTATTGGCTGTAATTCGAATTTGATTGCTCCTGTTGTAGTAGGAAGTGGGGCGTATGTAGCGGCCGGCTCAACAATTACCGACGATGTACCAAGCCAAGCTCTAGCTATTGCTCGTGCTCGACAAACAAATAAAGAACATTATGTTGAACGTCTACAGGCGAAGAAAAAATCCTAATGGAGGTTTATTGACCCATGTCTCAGTATTTGAATTCGAATTTAAAGTTATTTTCGTTAAATTCTAATCCGATCTTAGCTCAAGAAATCGCAAAAGTAATTGGTGTAGAATTAGGAAAGTGCTCTGTTTCTCGTTTTAGTGATGGGGAAATTCAAATTAACATTGAGGAAAGCATTCGGGGATGCGATGTTTATGTTATTCAATCAACAAGCGCTCCTGTGAATGAGCATTTAATGGAGTTACTTATTATGATAGATGCATTAAAGCGAGCATCTGCTAAAACAATAAACATTGTTATGCCGTACTACGGATATGCTCGTCAAGATCGCAAAGCGCGTTCTCGTGAGCCGATTACGGCAAAATTAGTTGCTAATTTGTTAGAAACAGCTGGTGCGTCTCGCGTCATTACGCTTGATTTGCACGCGCCGCAAATTCAAGGATTTTTTGATATTCCAATCGATCATTTAATGGGAGTTCCGATTTTAGCAGATTACTTTAAAGAAAAGCAGCTTGATGATATCGTTATCGTTTCTCCAGACCATGGTGGCGTGACGCGTGCACGGAAAATGGCAGATCGTTTAAAAGCACCGATTGCCATTATTGACAAGCGTCGTCCAAAACCAAATGTAGCAGAAGTTATGAACATTATTGGGAATGTACAAGGAAAAACAACGATTTTAGTGGACGATATTATTGATACAGCTGGTACAATTACTTTAGCAGCAAATGCATTAGCTGAGCATGGGGCAAAAGAAGTGTATGCGTGTTGTACGCACCCAGTTTTATCAGGTCCAGCGATTGAACGAATCCAAAACTCGAAAATTAAAGAACTTGTTGTCACGAATACAATTGCTATTCCTGAAGAAAAGAAAACGAATAAAATTGTTGAACTGTCCGTTGCTCCTCTTATCGGTGAAGCAATTATTCGCGTACACGAAGAACAATCGATTAGCGCGTTGTTCGATTAATGATGTTTAGACCTTCCTATTTTAGGGGAAGCTATGAGCGATTCTAAAATAGGAAGGTGATTTCATTGTTACAACTTCAATTACGTTCAGATCATCGACGCTCTTATGTAAAACAAATGCGAAAACAAGGTCATATTCCGGCCGTTTTGTACGGAAAAACGACGAATAGCCAACCGATTTTTGTTGATGCGGCTGAGTTTTTGAAGCAGTTGCGGGCTACAGGTGGCACCGGCCTTTTAGACGCAAAAATAAATGATAATCATATTCGCATTATCATTCGTGATATGCAAAAACATCCGATTCGCCATGATATTATTCATATTGACTTTTTAGCTGTTGATGCAAAAACAGAAATAGATGTTGACGTTCCTATTCATCTCATTGGTGAAGCAGCTGGCGTCAAAGATGGGGGCGTATTGCAACAGGCGATGCATCAATTGTCCATTCGAGCATTACCGTCAAACATCCCGCCATCCATTGATGTAGATATAACGAATTTGCAAGTAGGCGATGTTATTACAGTTTCACATATTCAAACAAACGGTGCTTATAAAATTAATCACGATCCGACAGAAGTAATTGCGTCCATCTTGCCACCAAAACAAGAAGAAGAAATTCATAGCGGTGAGGAACAAGAGCCGGGAAAACCAGAATCGGAAGAAGGACGGGAAACAACGCCGTGACGGACGTAGCCATCATTGGTTACGTCTTTTGCAGTATGGAGAGAAGGAGCAGGGGAAATGGCAAAACTGTTTGTTGGTTTAGGTAATCCAGGGAAAGAATACGAGCAAACGAGACATAATGTAGGGTTTATGGTGATTGACGAGCTCGCCCGTCGCTGGGGGCTCGTGCTTAATCAAACAAAGTTCCAAGGTATACTTGCAAGTGGCATCGTTTTAGGTGAAAAGGTTATATTATGCAAACCGCTTACATATATGAACTTATCGGGCGAATGTGTTCGACCGTTGGTGGATTATTATGATATTGGTGTCGATGAAGTCATTGTCATTTATGACGATTTAGATTTGCCAACCGGAACGGTTCGCTTGCGTCCAAAGGGAAGCGCCGGCGGTCATAATGGCATGAAATCACTTATTCATCACTTGAAAACAGAGCAATTTAAACGCATTCGCATTGGCATCGATCGACCGAAAAACGGCATGAAAGTGAGCGATTATGTATTAGGCCGATGGACAGAGGAAGAGAAAATACAAATCGAGCAAGCTATTCAGAAGGCGGCGGATGCGTGCGAACGGTCGTTGCAAATTCCGTTTGTGCAAGTGATGAACGAATTTAACAAGTAATGAATAATTCCCGACTAAATGGTTCAAAATGTATTCGATTAAAACAACCATTTAGGAGGGGCAAGTATGGCATTACACTATTATTGCCGACACTGTGGCGTGAAAATTGGAACCATTGATGCACTCGAGCTAGAGAGTGAGCAATTGGGCTTTCATCGACTAACAGAAGAAGAAAGATTAGATATGATCCAATATATTCCTACAGGGGAAATTTATGTTAAGACGATTTGCGAAGATTGTCAAGAGGCGTTAGATCGGAATCCGGATCTTCATCAATATGAAAAATTTATTCAATGATTGGCTTTGGGGCACCCAAAGCATTTTTGTATTTATGTTTGGAGAGGAGGGAATTTTTTGCAAGGGTTACGACAATATTTTATCAACCATGCGGACATGCAATCGGTTGCGGAAGGGATTCGCAATGGATTAAAGGAGCAGCTTGTCACCGGTTTATCTGGCTCTGCTCGTTCTGTTTTCATTTCTTCTTTATACGAAAACACTGAGCGTCCTATATGTATTGTGACGCACAATTTATTTCAAGCGCAAAAAATATATGACGATCTCATTCAATTAATTGATGAAGAAGAAGTGTTTCTTTATCCTGTCAACGAATTAATTGCAGCTGAATTAGCTGTAGCTAGTCCAGAATTACGGGCGCAACGCTTAGAAGTGTTAAACTATTGGTGTGAACGAAAAAAAGGAATCGTCATTGCTCCTATTGCTGCGCTTCGACGACTATTGCCACCGAAAGATGTATGGCAACGTTATCAACTTCATTTTCGCGTCGGTGAGCAAATGGATGTGGAACATTGTTTGAAACAATTTGTTGCAATGGGATATGAGCGTGTATCTGTTGTTTCGACTCCTGGGGAATTTAGCGTCCGAGGGGGCATTATTGATATTTATCCGCTTACAGCCGATCTTCCTTATCGTATTGAACTATTTGACGTAGAGATCGAGTCGATTCGGACGTTTTCAGTCGACGATCAACGTTCATTTGCTGAAATGGACGAAATATTAATCGGACCGGCAACAGAATTGATCGTTGAACAACAAAATATAAATCAGGCGATTCAACAGTTACAGGCACAATTTCATGATACGCTGCAACATATTCACGATGAAAAAACGAAAAATCGTTTATTTGAACATGTGTCGTTTGAATTAGAGCAGTTGAAAAACGGGAAATCAATTGAAGAAATGTACAAATATTTCTCACTCTTCTATCCTTCGGCTGCAAGTTTGCTAGATTATATTCCGGAGCACGGTGTTGTTGTCATTGATGAAATGAGTCGCATTCAAGAAGTAGCAGAAAAATTGGAGCAAGAAGAGGCAGAATGGTACACAAATTTATTAGAGGAAGGAAAAATTGTGCAAAGTGTCTCGATTTCTCATTCGTTCCCAGAAGTATTGCAAAAACGGATGAGATCAACGATTTATTTATCTTTATTTTTACGTCATATTCCATACACGCATCCCCAAAACGTTGTTAATGTATCTTGTAAACAAATGCAAGTGTTTTATAGTCAGATGCAATTGTTGAAGGCAGAAATCGAGCGATGGCAAAAAGGGAATTATGCTGTTGTATTACTAGCAGGAGATGAAGAACGAGCGAAAAAACTGAAACAGACGTTAGAAGATTATGAGATTAATGCCGTTCAATTGGGGAAAGACGATGCATTGTTACATGGGAAATGTCAAATTGTTCCGTCTAGTTTAGCTGCAGGTTTTGAATTGCCGATGCAAAAACTGGCCGTCATTACAGAAGAAGAGCTATTTAAAAAGCGAATGAAGCGTCCTTTGCGGCGTCAAAAGTTGTCGAACGCCGAACGAATTAAAAGTTATACAGATTTAAAAGTCGGTGACTATGTCGTTCATGTTAATCATGGGATCGGAAAATACTTAGGAATCGAAACGTTAGAGATTAACGGCATTCATAAAGATTACATTCATATTCAATATCAAGGGAATGATACGTTATATGTTCCTGTTGATCAAATGGACCTCGTTCAAAAATATGTTGGTTCAGAAGGAAAAGAGCCGAAAATTTATAAATTAGGTGGAACAGAGTGGAAGAAAGTAAAAAAGAAAGTCGAGTCATCTGTTCAAGATATTGCCGAAGATTTAATGAAGTTATATGCCGAGCGCGAAGCGAGCAAAGGGTATGCGTTTTCACCTGACAATGAAATGCAACGAGAGTTTGAAGCAGCGTTTCCATATCAAGAAACAGAAGATCAGCTTCGATCAATTCGTGAAATTAAACGCGATATGGAAAGCGAACGTCCGATGGATCGGTTGTTATGTGGAGATGTTGGTTACGGAAAAACAGAAGTTGCGTTGCGAGCAGCATTTAAAGCGATTATGGATGGAAAACAAGTTGCATTTCTCGTACCAACGACAATTTTAGCGCAACAACATTACGAAACAGTTCGTGAACGTTTTCAGGGTTATCCGATTAACATCGGTTTATTAAGCCGTTTCCGTACGAAAAAACAACAGGCGGAAACGATTCAAGGCTTAAAAGACGGCACGATTGATATGGTTATTGGAACACATCGGCTTTTATCTAAAGACGTATCATTTAAAGATTTAGGTTTATTAATTATTGACGAAGAACAACGATTCGGTGTTGCTCATAAAGAAAAAATTAAACAACTAAAAACAAATATCGACGTATTAACATTAACCGCTACACCGATCCCGCGTACGTTGCATATGTCGCTTATCGGTGTCCGCGATTTATCTGTCATCGAAACACCTCCGGAAAATCGTTTTCCTGTACAAACATATGTGATGGAATATAGCCCGATCATTGTGCGAGAAGCGATTGAACGCGAAATGGCGCGCGGAGGACAAGTGTTTTTTCTTTATAATCGCATTGAAGACATTGATCGGAAGGCAGAAGAAATTTCAGCGCTCGTACCTGATGCTCGCGTGACATATGCGCACGGAAGAATGTCCGAACATGAACTCGAATCGGTCATGCTTGCGTTTTTAGAAGGTCAGTATGATGTATTAGTGAGCACGACGATCATCGAAACAGGTGTTGACATTCCAAATGTGAATACGTTGATCGTTTATGATGCAGATAAAATGGGTCTTTCCCAACTATATCAATTGCGAGGGCGTGTAGGACGTTCTAATCGCATTGCTTATGCATATTTTACTTACCGAAAAGATAAGGTGTTGAATGAAGTAGCAGAAAAACGATTGCAAGCCATTAAAGAGTTTACAGAGCTAGGATCCGGTTTTAAAATCGCGATGCGCGACTTATCCATTCGTGGTGCAGGAAACTTACTAGGGGCACAACAACATGGATTTATTGATTCCGTCGGTTTTGAGCTTTATTCTCAAATGTTGAAAGAAGCGATTGAAGAACGACGAGGAACGAAGCAAGAAAAGCCGTTTGAAGTGGAGATCGATTTAGAAATAGATGCGTATATCCCAGAGCATTACATTACAAACGAACAACAAAAAATCGAGATGTATAAGAGATTTCGTGGGCTTGATTCGTTAGAAGAGCTCGAGCAATTACGGGAAGAAATGTTAGATCGCTTCGGTGATTATCCGGACGAAGTGGCCTATTTATTCCAAATTGCCGAAATAAAAATATACGCGAAACAGCATCTCATTCAGTCCATTAAGCAGACGAAGCAAGAAATTACAATTTTATTTTCACAAGAAACGACAAAACAAATTGATGTCAGTCAATTGTTTAAGCTCGGCGAGCCGTATGGCAGAGATGTTGGTTTCGGCATGGATGGAGATTGCTTCAAAATTGTCGTTCATGTAAAAGGAATGAAACCGCAACAATGGTTAATGATCGTTTATGAGTTGCTAAAAGGGTTAAAATATGCTAAAAAATAATTGATTGCTTCATGTTTATTGTTTATAAATAAGTGGCAATGATGAAGATGGGGGATTTTCACTTTTTAAAAAAAATCCCCCTTCACTGTGTATATAACTTCGCTTGTGACGGATACTAATCACAACAATGGTGAATTATTCAACTGCTTCACCAGTGCCATTTTTAATCACTAGATGAAAGCGAGGCATCGATAGATGAAAGCAACAGGTATTGTTCGACGAATCGATGATTTAGGACGAGTTGTAATTCCGAAAGAAATTCGCAGAACACTTCGCATCCGTGAAGGAGACCCGCTTGAAATATTTGTTGACCGAGATGGCGAGGTCATTTTGAAAAAGTATTCGCCGATTAGTGAGCTAGGTGATTTTGCAAAAGAGTACGCTGAGGCTCTTTTTGACAGTTTAGGACAACCTGTTCTTATTTGTGATCGCGATGTATTTATTGCCGTAGCAGGCGGATCGAAAAAGGAGTATTTAAATAGAAGCGTAAGTGAGCTTGTTGAGAAAGTGATGGAAGATCGTCAGTCTATTTTGCATACAGAAGAAAAAAGTGTATCATTTGCCCAAGGTCATGAGGAACATATGAAATCATACGTGGTTGCACCAATTATTGCTGGAGGAGATCCAATCGGAGCAGTCATTATTTTCTCGAAAGATAAGACGCTTGGTGAAGTAGAGCATAAAGCAGCAGAAACTGCGGCGAGTTTCCTTGCTCGGCAAATGGAACAATAAAGGTAGCATCTCGCTACCTTTTTTTGATGTATAATTATATGTAATCGAAAAAAGGTGAAGTATATGGAAAAAAGGGATTGGTTGCGCGGTGCACTTGTGTTGACGGTCGCTGCCTTATTTACAAAAATATTAAGTGCTTTTTACCGAATTCCGTATCAAAATATTGTAGGCGATATTGGATTTTATATTTATCAACAAGTTTACCCCTTTTATGGCATTTTTATCGCCTTGTCAACGTATGGTTATCCAGTTGCGATTTCAAAACTTATTGCTGAAAATAAACAATCAACATATACGTTTGCTGTCGTCCGGCTTTCTTTTTATTTTTTATCATGTATGAGCGTTATTATGTTTTCTATTCTTTATTTTGGGGCTTCATCGCTAGCGATGGTCATGGGGGATCACCAATTAGCTTCGCTCATTCGAGCCATTTCATTTGCCTTTTTATTTCTCCCGTTTACTTCTGTTTCTCGAGGATATTTTCAAGGGGTAGGGGAGATGGTTCCGACAGCTGTTTCACAAGTAGTGGAACAATTCGTACGTGTGTTTTTTATTTTATTCCTTTCTTCCCTTTTGCTTCATCGTGGATTTACCGTTTATGAAGCAGGGGCTGGGGCGATGGTTGGTTCACTTATGGGGAGTTTTGCTGCCCTCGTTGTACTCGTTGCATATATGTTGCGAAAGCGAATGAATGTTCATACCCGGCTATGGCTTCCAAGAAAAGAAAAAAGAAAAGTTCTTTTATTTTTAGCCGTTCACGGAGTGACGATTTGTTTAGCAAATATGGTACTTATTTTGATTCAGCTCGTCGATTCATTTTCCCTTTTACCTTTATTACAACAAGCCGGCTTGCATGAGCTAGCTAAAACGGCGAAGGGGATTTATGATCGCGGTCAACCATTTATTCAACTTGGGACTGTAGCGGCCACATCTTTTTCATTAGCGCTTGTGCCGATGTTATCGAGCGAACAAAAGGAACGTCATGCAATATATACGGCTGTTCGCTTGGCGTTTGTCATCGGAATGGGGGCTGCAGTTGGTTTAGTTTGTATATTAAAACAAGCGAATATGATGTTGTTTAAAGATCATGTTGGTGCAATCGAACTGACGATTTTATCTATTTCTATTCTTTTTACTTCTTTAACATTAACGTTTATTGCTATTTTGCAGGGACTTGGAGATGTATTTCGCCCGCTTTTCGTCGTTTGTATCGGCATGATAGCAAAATGGTTGCTAAATGTCGTGTTCGTTCCTTTATGGCATACAATCGGAGCAGCTGTAGCGACATTTATTGCATATGTTGTCATGTGCGCCATCGCCTTTTTTTATGTACAAAAGCGAATGTCTCGTCCTCTGCTTTCGCGTTCTATAATCATTCAAACGATAAAGGCTGCAATGATGATGGCAATAGTTTTAGCTGGATATATCATATTGACGAACGAGTTGCCAGTTTATCAAGGGCGCTTATTTTCGTCATTTCAAGCGGTCATTGGCGTTTTTATCGGGGCGTTTGTTTATATTATAATGATCGTTAAAAAAGAAGTTTTTGCGGAAAACGACTTATTAGCTTTTCCGTTTGGGCGTTATTTAATAAATATGAAACAAAGAAAGGCTGGATAGTCATGGGTACAATTACAATCGTCGGTCTTGGGGCAGGAGATATAGACCAGTTGTCTTTCGGGGTGTACCGTACACTAAAGCAGGCGAATCGCATCTTTTTACGAACAAAAGATCATCCTGTTGTCGCACAACTAGAGGAGGAAGGAATACACGTTCAATCGTTTGACGAGATGTATGAAAAATATGATCAGTTTGAACAAGTATACGAACATATTGTGGAATATTTATGTGAAGAAGTGAAAAAAGGGGATGTTGTATACGCTGTTCCAGGACATCCGCTTGTTGCTGAGCGCACAGTAAAGCTATTGCTTGAAAAACAAGATCATATTTCTGTTCGTGTAGAGGGTGGACAAAGTTTTCTTGATGCGTTATTTACCGCTGTTCGTCTCGATCCGATTGAAGGGTTTCAATTCATTGATGCTACTTCGTTTCAACCGGACGAAATTCAATTAAGAAATCATATCATTTTTTGCCAAGTATATGATTCATTTATTGCTTCTGATGTAAAATTAGCCTTATTAGAGAAATTACCACACGATTATCCGGTTTTTATTATTTATGCGGCAGGAAGCAAGCAAGAACGCATCGAAAAAGTGCCACTATACGAACTAGATCGGGTTATAACCGTAAGCAATTTAACGAGTGTTTATGTGCCAAAAGTAGATGATGATGAGTTGTTATATCATGATTTTACTACGTTAAGACGTGTGATCGCGACGTTGCGTGGGCCTAACGGTTGCCCTTGGGATCGGAAACAGACGCACGAATCGCTGAAAAAGTATTTGCTTGAGGAAACGTATGAGCTTCTTGATGCGATTGATCGGCAAGATGATGAAAATATGATTGAAGAGCTTGGCGATGTATTATTGCAAGTTATGCTTCATGCCCAAATTGGCGAAGATGAAGGAATGTTTTCGATTGATGATGTCATCCGATCTATTACAGAAAAAATGATTCGCCGTCATCCGCATGTATTTGGAGATGTTCATGTCGAGCATGCGGAACAGGTCGTACGTAACTGGGAAGCAATTAAGCAAGCAGAAAAGGAACATATATTCCATTCATTGCTTGACGATGTTGCCAAGGCGTTACCAGGTACGTTGCGCGCATATGAATATCAAAAAAGAGCCGCAACAGTTGGGTTTGACTGGTCGGAAGTAGAGTCGATGTGGCTGAAAGTGGAAGAAGAAATGAATGAAGTAAAGCAAGAAGCTCATCACATGGATGAACAAAGACTAAAAGTAGAATTCGGGGATTTACTATTTGCGTTGATCAATGTATGCCGATATTATAAAGTAAATCCTGAAGAAGCGTTAGCGATGGCGAACGAAAAATTTTATCGTCGCTTTCAATATATAGAAAAGAAAATGAAACAGTTAGGAAAAGAATGGAATACATATTCGTTAGACCAATTAGATGAAATATGGGAAGAAGCGAAAAGGGAGGGGCTGTAATATGCGACTCGATAAGTTTTTGAAAGTTTCTCGGCTCATTAAAAGGAGAACATTAGCAAAAGAAGTCGCTGATCAAGGGCGTGTATTTATTAACGGTCAGCAAGCGAAAGCAAGTTCAACAGTAAAAATAGGCGATGAAATTATGATTCAATTTGGCCAAAAACATGTGACAGTGAAAGTGGTTGAATTGCAAGAACATGCCAAAAAAGAAGATGCGAGTGCGCTATATGAAATTGTAAAAGAAGAGCGAGTACAATAGCTTGTTCTAAACTATTTCTCCCCCTCATACACTTGTACAAACGATCGTTGTGAGGGGGAGACGTTGATGACTCAAAACATGGGAAGTAAAGGGCCGATTCAAGAACACGACATTATCATGCGCAGTCGGCGCACGTTAGAAATTACCGGTGTAAAACAAGTAGAAAGTTTCGATAACGAAGAATTTTTACTAGAAACGGTAATGGGTTTTTTGTCTGTGAAAGGGCAAAATTTGCAAATGAAAAACTTAGATGTAGACAAAGGAATTGTCTCAATTAAAGGTAAAATTTTTGAAATCATTTATTTAGACGAGCATCATGCGGAGAAAGCTAAAGGATTCTTTAGCAAGTTGTTTAAATGAGTTTGCATATGCAGTTTACAACTTTGCTTGCGATGATCGGAACCGGAATGATCATTGGGGCATGCTTTGACACATACGCGCACATATTCAATCGTTCCGAGCGTCATCGGTTCATCGTATGGATTGCAGACATTCTTTTTTGGGTCGTGCAAGCGTTATATGTATTTTACACATTATTAGTCATTAACAATGGGCAAGTTCGCTTGTACATTTTTTTTTCCATATTATGTGGATATGCTACTTATCAAGCTTTATTCCAACGTATGTACGTTCGTTTGTTGCAAAAAATTATTCACATTTTTGTAACGTTATATCGTCTAATCGTCCGAATGTTTTATTATATCATCATCCTTCCGCTCCGACTTCTTTACCGTTTTTGTATTTTTTTATTCATCACTACTTGTCATGTTGTTTTGTCAGTTGGTAAAATTTTATATAAAGTAATCTATGGATGTATACAATTTTTATTGCGACCATTTATATGGATCGGACGTTTCATTTGGAAAAGAACTCCTTTTCGCTTTCAAGCAGCTGTAGGTCGTTTCTTTCATATGGGAAAAGGGTTTTTATTGAAAGTAGCGAATACATTTAGAAAAAAAGGGTAATGAAAGAAGGAGCGGTGAAAATATGGGCGCCCCACAGAGAAGTAAAGTGAAGAAAATACAAACGTCGTATGTCATTCAACAAGAAAAACAAGAACATAAGAAGGCGCGACGTCGTAAAAAGAAGATGGTGCGTTTTAGTATTGTGGCAACGGTGGCGTTAGCCGCTTCTTCGCTATTTTTATATACGATGATGGTACAATCTTCTGCAATTGATGAACAACTGAAAACGAAAGAACAGTTAGAAGAAAAGTTACGCACGCTGCAACAAGATGAAAAAAGATTGAAAGAAGAAGTCGAAAAATTAAATGATGATAAATATATTGCCGAATTGGCTCGAAAACAATATTTTTTGTCGAAAGAAGGAGAAATCATTTTTATTACTCCTGAGGAGTAAGTAAGATAGGCAGAAGGCTTATTGACACTTGTTTTTTTCATTATGTATAATGAAAGAAACGATTTTTCAGATTTTAAGGAGGAGCACTTTTTTTATGTCAATTGAAGTAGGCAGCAAGTTACAGGGAAAAGTAACGGGCATTACAAAATTTGGAGCGTTTGTTGAGTTACCAGAAGGCGCGACAGGCTTAGTACACATTAGTGAAGTAGCCGACAGCTACGTAAAAGACATCAATGAACATCTTAAAGTAGGCGATGTTGTCGAAGTTCGTGTCATTAATGTTGAGAAGGATGGAAAAATTGGCTTATCGATCAAAAAGGCAAAGGAACAAGCTTCACGTCCGCGCAATAAAGGAAACGATCGCGCTTCAAAAGAAAGCTTTGAGCAGAAAATTAGCCGTTTCTTAAAAGAAAGTGAAGATCGTTTAGCATCCCTTAAACGCCATACCGAATCAAAACGAGGAGGACGTGGTGCTCGACGTGGTTAACTTGCTGCCGAATGGGACATGAGGCAGTTTATACAAGCATCCATTTCGTCAGTGGATGCTTTTTCGTTTGCTTTTTATGAAAAAACTATTGACTTTATCGAAGGAACATAGTAACATTACAAGTGTCGTTGCGTGGCGGCGTAGCTCAGCTGGCTAGAGCGTACGGTTCATACCCGTAAGGTCGGGGGTTCGATTCCCTCCGCCGCTACCAAATTGCATAAGCGGCCCGTTGGTCAAGTGGTTAAGACACCGCCCTTTCACGGCGGTAACACGGGTTCGAATCCCGTACGGGTCATAAAAGCACCAATTTCGTCATGAAATTGGTGCTTTTTGTTTATATAAGCCATTTTTTGTGATATTCCGTCGAAAAATTTATATGATTCATCTTCTTTTTTTGACAAAATTTTGATAATTCAGTCTGTATAATATCAAGTAATAAACAGATATATGGAAAAGGGGAGAGGATGAACATGGAGAGATTAGAGCGGAAGTTAGTCAATCAAATGGCGGAAGTACCTTTAAGTGGAACGAGAACAACGTTGTCGCAATGGTTTCAAAGGTTTACAGTTCGTTTAAGTCATTTATTATTTCAACAAGGCTTTTTATTTTTAGTTATCGGTTTTTTACTTGGACGAGCTCTCATTTTAACAAAGATGACACCGTTTGCTTTGCCTTTTTTTGCAGCAGTTTATTTACTTCGACGCGATAAGTTGGGATTTGTGTTTATCGCTTTATTTGCAGGATCGTTGACCGTTTCTTTTTACACTTCTTTATTTATCGTTGCTTCAATCGTGATGTTTCTTATCTTTTATCGGCTGTTTTTCTGGATTGATGCTCTGCCGAAAAGATTGCCTGTTGTCGTATTTTTTTCCTCCATTTTCGCGAAAATGGGTATGATTTACGTCTGGGATCATGAATGGACGCTATACGAAGGAATGACGATGTTTATTGAAGCAGGTCTTGCCTCTATTTTAACGCTTATTTTTTTGCAATGTGTCCCGTTGTTTGATCATCAAAAGTATAAACAAACGTTAAAACCAGAAGAAGTTATTTCTTTTGTCATCCTCATTTCTTCGATGTTGACCGGAATGGTGGGTTGGTCGGTTTATGCCCTTTCGTTAGAACATGTTGCGTCGCGATATTTATTGTTGTTATTTGCTTTTGTCGCTGGTGCGACCGTTGGCTCAACTGTTGGTGTCGTTACAGGCCTCATTTTAAGTTTAGCGAATGTATCGAATTTGTACCAAATGAGCTTGCTTGCGTTTGCTGGGTTGCTCGGTGGTCTTTTGAAAGAAGGGAGAAAGTTAGGTGTTTCGTTTGGCCTCATCGTTGCAACATTGTTAATCACTCTCTACAGTCAAGGAATGGCGGACATTGTCCCGAATATCGTAGAGTCTCTATTTGCCGTTTTGCTGTTTCTTATGACTCCACAATCTTTAACGAGCAAGATGGCGAAATATGTGCCAGGAACGGTTGAACATACGAATGAGCAACAACAATATGTACGGAAAATTCGCGATGTTACCGCTCAGCGAGTCGAGCAATTTTCTCACGTGTTTCAAGCGCTATCAAAAAGTTTTTCTTCATATGGGGTACTTACGCATGAAGAGGAAGAAGAGCGCGAAATTGACTATTTCTTAAGCGATGTTGCTGCTAAAACATGTCAAACATGTTTTAAGAAAGATCAATGTTGGCTCAACCACTTTGATAAAACATATGATTACATGAAGAAAATTATGCAAGAGACGAGTGAAAACGATCAAATGACGAACGCAAAGTTGCTTCGCGAATGGAATAAACATTGTGTGAAAGCAAATAAAGTTGTTCAGATCATTGAGAAAGACGTGTCATTTTATAAAGCAAATAAAAAATTAAAGCAACAAATGAAAGAAAGTAGAAGGCTTGTTGCGGAACAGTTATTAGGTGTGTCGCAAGTGATGGAAGATTTCGCAAAAGAAATTCAAAAAGAGCGTGAAAATTATTATGTGCAAGAAGAACAGATTTTGCATGCCCTTCAACAGTTCGGTGTTGATGTGAACGATGTAGAAATTTATAGTTTGGACAAAGGAAGTGTTGACATTGAGATGGTCATCCCATATTGCGATGGAAGGGGAGAATGCGAAAAGCTTATCGCACCGATGCTATCTGACATTTTAGGTGAGACGATCATTGTAAAAAAAGAAGATTGTTCTGTCTATCCAAATGGGGATTGTCGTGTTGCGTTTAGTTCTTCGAAAGCGTTTGTCATTGATACAGGTGTTGCATATGTTGCAAAGGGCGGAGGCTTCATCTCGGGTGACAGTTATGCGATGATGGAAATTGGCGGTGGAAAATATGCGTTAGCTATTAGTGATGGGATGGGAAATGGGGAACGGGCACATTATGAGAGTAAAGAAACGCTCAAACTATTACAAAAAATTTTACAATCAGGGATTGAAGAACGAATTGCAATTAAATCTATCAACTCCATTTTAGCTTTGCGAACGACAGAAGAAATTTTTTCAACGCTAGATTTAGCGATTGTTGATTTGCAAAATGCGACAACAAAATTTTTAAAAGTTGGTTCATCGCCAAGCTTTATTAAACGAGGAAGCAACGTCATGAAAATCGAGTCGAGCAATTTGCCGATAGGAATTATTACTGGGGTAGAGTTTGAGATGATTGAGGAACAATTAAAAGCGGGCGATTTGCTCATTATGATGAGCGATGGTATTTTTGACGGTGTTTCCCACATTGAGAACCATGATGTATGGATGAAACGAAAAATTAAAGAATTAAAGACAAATGATCCGCAAGAAGTATCTGAATTGCTTTTAGAAGAAGTGATCCGTGTTAATGGTGGGGAAATTGAAGATGATATGACGATCGTTGTTGCACGTATTAAACATAACACACCGAAATGGGCAGTCATTCCAGCATATCAATATATGAAATAAAAGGTATAAAATCCCCTCTGAGCGTCGATGATGGAAGTATACTACTTTTTTCGGAGGGGATAAACATATGCGAAAAGGAACGTTGCGTCAAATTTTATTAATTACAGATGGTTGTTCTAATCAAGGTGAGGATCCAATTGCTATGGCGGCATTAGCAAAAGAACAAGGGATTACAGTTAATGTAATCGGGGTTCTTGACCAAGATATTATTGATGAGCAAGGACTACGTGAAATTGAAGGTATTGCTCAATCGGGTGGTGGAATTAGTCAAGTCGTATATGCTAAACAATTATCGCAAACCGTACAGATGGTAACAAGAAAAGCGATGACACAGACGTTACAAGGTGTTATTAATCAAGAATTGAAACAAATTTTAGGCTCCCAGGCTTCAATTGATCAGCTTCCGCCAGAAAAAAGAGGGGAAGTGATGGAAGTTGTTGAAGAATTAGGGGAAACCGTTAACTTACAAGTTTTAATATTAGTAGACACAAGCGGAAGTATGAAGACAAAGTTACAAACAGTAAAAGAGGCGTTATTAGATTTATCTATTAGTTTAAATGCTCGTTTGGGAAATAATGAATTTTCTGTTTTTGTATTTCCCGGGAAAAAGGGAGAGGTGGATCGCATTTTAGATTGGACGCCGAAAATGGAGTCAATTTCAAGTGTATTTCCAAAACTAACATCTGGTGGTATTACGCCAACCGGTCCAGCCATTCGCGAAGCGGTACAACAATTCCAAAAAAGACGTTCATTAAAAAGTTTATTTACCCGTGATGGTGATGACGATGTATACATCGAACAATCTATGTAACATTCGAACGGGGACGGTTATACAAGGGAAGTGGCATAAACGTCGCTATGAAATTATAAAACCGCTCGGTAAAGGGGCGAATGGCGTTGTTTATTTAGCGAAAGAAGGGCGAGCGTTTGTGGCGCTGAAGATAAGTAACGAAGCAACGACCATGATGTCAGAGGTAAACGTATTAAAACGATTTTCGGAGGTCCAGGGAATTGCCCTCGGGCCTTGTTTATTAGACGTAGATGATTGGCTTCATCCACATGAAAAAAAGATTTATTCATTTTATGTAATGGAATATATTGAAGGGGATGATTTGTTAACTTTTATTCAGAAACGTGGGAAAGAATGGATAATCGTTATTATATTACAGCTACTAGGCGATTTGCATAAATTACATGAAAAAGGGTGGGTGTTTGGTGATTTAAAACCAGACAATTTAATTGTTTCCGGGGCGGTCCCAAAAGTACGATTAATTGATGTAGGTGGCACGACAATTCGTGGGCGAGCGATTAAAGAATTTACAGAGTTTTTTGATCGAGGTTATTGGGGCATGGGAACGAGAAAAGCTGAGCCTTCGTATGATTTATTTGCAGTTGCGATGATTATGATGAATATGTGCTATCCCAAACGATTTGAAAGAAAAGAAAATGGGCGAGAGCAGCTACAGCTTATGATCTCCTCTCATCCTTATTTAAAAAAATATGAGAAGATATTATGGTGTGCATTAGATGGGAAGTATACTTGCGCTCATGAAATGAGGAAAGATTTGCTGCAATGTATGCAACAGCCGACTGAGCAGAAAGAAAAACGAGAAGGAAGAACGGTGCGCGTAAAAGGAAAGAAAAAATTCCGCTTATTAGAGACGATGTTCTTGTTTGTTTGTCTTTTATTTATGTATGTGGTTTATTTGTATGTTCAAATTCTTTAATTTTTTGCATTCGCTTTGAGTGTGGGCAATAAGATATGGTACCATTGTAAAAAACGACGTTACTAAGAGGGAGAGTATGCTAGAAGTTGTGCATGAATTTATCGAAAAGCATCAATTGCTTGAGCGTGGTACAACTGTTGTTGTTGGCGTGTCGGGAGGTCCAGATTCGTTAGCATTGCTTCATTTTTTATGGAGCGAGAAGGAGCGTTACGATATTCAACTTGTTGTCGCACATGTCGACCATATGTTGCGAGGAAAACAATCAGAAGAAGATATGCATTTTGTGAAACATTTTTGCGAACAACGCAGTATTATATGTGAGGCAACACAACTGAATGTCCCGGCATATATGGAGCAAACAGGGAAGGGTGTGCAAGAGGCAGCACGTGACTGTCGATATACTTTCTTTAAGCAGGTGATGTCGAAATATCATGCGCATTACGTTGCTTTAGGTCATCACGGTGATGATCAAATAGAAACCGTACTTATGCGACTAGTACGCGGAAGCACAACGAAAGGATATGCAGGCATACCGGTAAAGCGACCATTTAGTAATGGATATATTATTCGTCCTTTTTTATGTATTGATCGACAGCGAATCGATCAATATTGTCAAAACAACGGGTTACATCCTCGCCAAGATCCGAGCAATGAAAAAGATGATTACACGCGCAACCGTTTCCGTCATTTCGTTTTGCCTTTTTTTAAACAGGAAAACAGTCGGGTTCATGAACATATTCAACAGTTTAGCGAGATGATGAGCGAAGATGAAGCGTTTTTAGAACAATTGACAAAAGAAACGTTGAAACATGTTGCCGACCAAAAAGAAGGATGTGTCCGTATAGATATCCTTTCGTTTATGAGCATGCCAAAACCTTTACAAAGACGAGGGATTCAACTAATATTAAACTATCTTTATGGGAATGTCCCATCGTCATTATCTTCTATACATATAAATCAAGCGTTACAATTTTTAAAACGGCAACATCCTTCAGGTATGCTTCATTTTCCAAACGGATTAAAAGTTATTCGTCAATATGAGGTGTGTATATTTACGTTTCAACAGGAACAAACGAATGAATATGAATTTCTTTTTCATGTTCCTGATACGCTCGTATTACCAAATGGATGTCAACTGATCAGTCAGTTGGTTGATCACTATCCTTTCGTTGAAGGCGATAATTATGTTGTATTTGATGCTGACCAGTTAAGGCTACCCCTTCGCGTACGAACGCGAAATGATGGAGATCGTATGAAAGTAAAAGGAATGGAGCATCCGAAAAAGGTATCGCGTATTTTTATTGATGAAAAAATTCCAGCGAGCGAGCGGGCACAATGGCCAATCGTCGAAGATGCAAACGGAAACATTATATGGATTCCGGGTGTAAAAAAATCAGCTTATACAGCAACAAATATTACAAAAAATCGCTATATTGTATTACACTATAAAAAGCAATGAATGATGTAGGAGGAAAGAATATGGGTATGCATCAAGATATGGAAAAAATTTTAATTACGGAAGAACAAATTCAACAAAAGGTAAAAGAGTTGGGGGCATTATTGACGAAAGAATATGAAGGACGCTTTCCGCTTGCGGTTGGCGTACTAAAAGGCGCAATGCCGTTTATGGCAGATTTAATTAAGCATGTAGATACATATTTAGAAATTGATTTTATGGATGTATCAAGCTATGGAAATGCAACGGTATCATCAGGAGAAGTCAAAATTTTAAAAGATTTAAACACATCGGTTGAAGGGCGCGACGTACTCATTATTGAAGATATTATTGATAGCGGCTTAACGTTAAGCTATTTAGCCGATTTATTCCGTTATCGCAAAGCAAAATCGATTAAAATTGTAACTTTGCTTGATAAACCGTCTGGTCGAAAAGCGAATATTGAGGCGGATTATGTCGGTTTTATCGTTCCGGATGAATTCGTTGTCGGTTATGGGTTAGACTATTGTGAGAAATACCGAAATCTTCCGTACATCGGTGTGTTAAAACCAGAAGTGTACAGCAAATAATTTTTTCATGCACATCGTTTGTTTTGGAACGTTTTTCTATGATACTATTGACTATAGCGTGTTTTAAGTGTGGGAGGAGGTAGGAGATGAACCGCATTTTCCGTAATACAATCTTTTACTTACTTATTTTTCTTGTCGTCATTGGTGTTGTTAGCTTTTTGAATGGCGGCAATCAACGGGCGGAGCGGATGACGTACGATGCGTTCATTACCCATTTAGAAAACGGTGATGTAAAGTATGTCTCGTTGAAGCCAGAGCGAGGAGTTTATGAAATTCGTGGACAACTCAAAACGTACGCAGAAGGACAGTTTTTTACAACTTACGTAGCCAACAGCCCGCAAGTTCTTCAGCGAATTGATGAGGCGGCAAAACAGGCAAAAGTAGAAGTGTTGCCTGCGGATGAAACGAGCGGATGGGTGACGTTTTTTACGTCCATTATTCCGTTTATCATTATTTTTATTTTGTTCTTCTTTTTACTAAACCAAGCGCAAGGCGGCGGCAGTCGGGTCATGAATTTTGGCAAAAGCCGTGCGAAACTGTATAACGAAGATAAGAAACGTGTTCGCTTTAAAGATGTTGCTGGTGCGGATGAAGAAAAACAAGAACTTGTTGAAATTGTCGAGTTTCTAAAAGATCCTCGTAAATTTGTCGAACTCGGGGCTCGCATTCCAAAAGGCGTTCTTCTCGTCGGACCGCCTGGAACGGGAAAAACGTTACTAGCGAGGGCGGTTGCTGGAGAAGCTGGTGTTCCGTTTTTCTCCATCAGTGGTTCAGATTTTGTTGAAATGTTTGTCGGTGTCGGTGCTTCGCGTGTACGTGATTTATTTGAAACAGCGAAGAAAAACGCTCCTTGTATTATTTTTATTGATGAAATTGATGCAGTTGGACGTCAACGTGGTGCTGGTTTAGGTGGAGGCCACGATGAGCGGGAGCAAACATTAAACCAATTGCTTGTTGAAATGGATGGATTCAGTGGAAACGAAGGAATTATCATTATCGCTGCGACAAACCGTCCTGACATTTTAGACCCTGCCCTTTTACGCCCAGGTCGTTTTGACCGACAAATTACGGTCGATCGCCCAGATGTGAAAGGTCGCGAAGCTGTCCTTCGCGTGCATGCACGCAATAAGCCACTCGATGAGTCAGTCGATTTAAAAGCGATTGCGATGCGTACGCCTGGTTTTTCTGGTGCTGATTTAGAAAACTTATTAAATGAGGCTGCACTCGTTGCTGCTCGACGGAACAAGAAAAAAATTGATATGAGCGATATTGATGAAGCAACGGATCGCGTCATTGCTGGTCCTGCTAAGAAAAGTCGCGTTATTTCTGAAAAAGAGCGAAAAATTGTCGCTTATCATGAAGCGGGTCATACTGTCATTGGTATGGTGCTTGCGGATGCGGAAATGGTCCACAAAGTAACGATTGTGCCACGCGGTCAAGCTGGTGGATATGCGGTCATGTTGCCGAAAGAAGATCGTTATTTTATGACGAAACCAGAGTTGCTTGATAAAATTACAGGGCTTCTTGGCGGACGGGTGGCTGAGGAAATCGTATTTGGCGAAGTCAGCACAGGAGCGCATAATGACTTCCAACGCGCAACAAGTATTGCTCGCCGTATGGTTACAGAGTTTGGAATGAGCGATAAGCTTGGACCAATGCAGTTTGGTCAGTCTCATGGTCAAGTGTTCTTAGGTCGTGATTTGCATAATGAGCAAAATTATAGTGACCAAATCGCATATGAAATTGATCTTGAGATGCAACGCATTATTAAAGAATGTTACGAAAAGGCGAGACGCTTACTAACGGAAAACCGTGACAAATTAGAATTGATTGCCAATACATTACTTGAAGTGGAAACACTTGATGCCGAGCAAATTAAACATTTGTTCGAACATGGTACGTTACCAAATCGAAATGACAATAAACAAGAAGAAGTAAAAGTAAATATTCAAACGAAAAAAGAAGAATAAAGGTGTCTCTTTTTATAAGAGGCATCTTTTTTTACCGTCGGGTTAAACGATTATGATATGATGAAAAAAGGAACAAATTGTGAAAAAGTGGGGATGAGTGATGATTTTTGTATTAGACGTTGGAAACACAAACACAGTATTAGGTGTATATGATGGGGATGAGCTCAAGTTTCATTGGCGCATTGAAACGAGCCGAAGCAAAACAGAAGATGAATATGGAATGATGATCAAAATGTTATTGCAAGATGTCGGCTTGCGCTTTTCTGACATTGATGGCATTATTATTTCTTCTGTTGTTCCCCCGATTATGTTTGCATTAGAGCGCATGTGCACAAAATATTTTCATATTAAGCCGCTTATTGTAGGTCCTGGCATTAAAACGGGGTTGAACATTAAGTACGACAACCCGAAAGAAGTCGGAGCGGACCGAATCGTTAATGCGGTAGCAGGCATTCATTTGTACGGTGCGCCGCTCATTATTGTCGATTTCGGTACTGCGACAACATATTGCTATATTAATGAACATAAGCAATATATGGGAGGGGCTATTGCGCCAGGGATTACGATTTCTACAGAAGCGCTCTATTCTCGAGCCGCTAAACTTCCGCGTATTGAAATTGCCCGTCCGGATGACATTATTGGAAAAAATACAGTCAGTGCGATGCAAGCAGGCATTTTATATGGATATGTCGGACAAGTGGAAGGAATTGTGTCGCGAATGAAAGAAAAAAGTGTCATTCCTCCAAAAGTTATTGCGACAGGTGGATTAGCATCTTTAATTGCTCATGAATCGAATGTCATTGATATCGTCGATCCATTTTTGACGTTAAAAGGATTACAGTTGTTATATGAGCGAAACAAGAAAGGTGAGTGACAGCGATGGCAGATTATTTAGTAAAAGCGCTAGCATACGGTGGTCAAGTGCGTGCATATGCCGTGCGAACAACAGAAACAGTACGGGAGGCGCAGAGAAGACATCAAACATGGCCCACAGCATCTGCAGCACTTGGTCGTGCGATGACAGCAGGTGTGATGATGGGGGCGATGTTAAAAGGAGATAGCCAAATTACAATTAAAATTGAAGGTGGCGGACCTATTGGACACATTCTCGTTGATAGTAACGCCAAAGGCCATGTACGTGGTTATGTATCTAATCCGCATGTTCATTTTGAATTAAATGCAAACGGAAAGCTTGATGTTGCTCGGGCAGTTGGAACGAATGGAACGTTAACTGTTGTAAAAGATTTAGGATTACGTGACTATTTTACAGGACAAGTTCCGCTTGTATCTGGGGAGCTTGGTGAGGATTTTACATACTATTTCGTTTCCTCTGAACAAACGCCATCATCGGTTGGGGTTGGTGTACTAGTCAATCCAGATTATACGATATTAGCGGCTGGTGGTTTTATTTTACAACTCATGCCGGGTACAGAAGAAAAAACAATTGCACATATTGAAAAAAATTTAGCTACCATCCCACCAATTTCAAAAATGATTGAAAGTGGCTTAACACCGGAACAAATTTTATATGCATTGCTTGGCGGCGAGCAAAATGTAAAAATTCTTGAAACAATGCCGGTTTCATTCGTTTGTCGTTGCTCGCGTGAGCGTGTAGCTGATGCGATCATTAGCTTAGGGGCGGAAGAAATTCAACAAATGATTGATGAAGAAGGAAAAGCCGAGGCGTCTTGTCATTTCTGTAATGAAACATATGCATTTTCAGCTGAAGATCTCGAAGAATTAAAAAAGTTAGCAAAACAAAAATAAATGATTGACAATTTCGAAAATAACTGATAAATTGGTTACAAATTCTATAAAAATACTCGGGATTAGAGGTGGATGAGATGGCACGTGTAGTACAATCTATTACAGAGTTAATTGGTCAAACACCGGTAGTAAAGTTAAATCGCATCGTTGATGAAGATAGTGCAGATGTATACTTAAAGCTGGAGTTTATGAATCCAGGAAGCAGCGTGAAAGACCGTATTGCGTTGGCGATGATTGAAGCAGCCGAGAAAGCAGGAAAAATTCAGCCTGGTGACACAATTATTGAACCGACGAGTGGAAATACGGGAATTGGTTTGGCAATGGTTGCTGCTGCAAAAGGATATAAAGCCATTTTCGTTATGCCTGATACGATGAGTTTAGAGCGTCGTAACTTACTTCGTGCTTACGGGGCAGAACTTGTTTTAACGCCAGGAAGCGAAGGAATGCGTGGAGCGATTCAAAAAGCGGAACAGCTCGCACAAGAGCACGGATATTTTATGCCGCAACAATTTAAAAATGAAGCAAACCCAGAAGTGCATCGCTTAACAACAGGAAAAGAGATCGTTGAGCAAATGGGTGATCAACTAGATGCATTTGTAGCTGGAATCGGAACAGGCGGAACAATTACAGGGGCTGGAGAAGTGTTGCGTCAAGCGTATCCAAACATTAAAATTTATGCTGTTGAACCAGCCGATTCTCCTGTGCTCTCTGGTGGAAAGCCAGGTCCACATAAAATTCAAGGAATTGGAGCAGGTTTCGTTCCTGATATTTTAAATACATCCATTTACGATGAAGTCGTTACTGTAAAGACAGAAGAAGCATTTGCTGCCGCTCGTCTAGCCGCTCGCCAAGAAGGTATTTTAGGAGGGATTTCATCAGGCGCAGCCATTCATGTCGCATTGCAAGTAGCGAAAAAATTAGGAAAAGGAAAGAAAGTATTAGCTATTATCCCGAGTAACGGTGAACGTTATTTAAGCACACCATTGTATCAGTTTGAGGAGTAATTCGGCAAGGACATTCTTGCCGAATTTTTTTTCGTGATTGTTTCTATATGTTCGTTGTACAATAAGCGTATGGACTGATGGAGAGGAGTGGCATCTTTGAGCAAGCAAAGGCGAAGAGCAATGATCAAAAAAGTCACATACGCACAACGCGATTGGTTTTCGCAATATAAAGATTTATCGCGGCAACAGTTGCATCATGTCTTGCTTGAAAGCGGGCGAGACGGCCGATATAGCATAGTCGGTTTGCAACCATTTGCAGTGATCATTGGCAAAGACGACAAACTGACAGTATGGCAAAAGCATCGTACCGAAACATTTGACGGGAACATATTGCAATCGTTGAAAAAATGGTTCAATCAATGGAAAACAGACAAGTTAGAAGAAGGACCTGATTTTCAAGGGGGAGCCATTGGCTACATTAGTTACGATTGTGCTCGTTATATTGAAAATCTTCCTTCTATTGCATGTGATGACTTGAATATGCCGGACTTATATTTTTTAGTATTTGATGATGTGTTCGTATATGATCATTGTGAATCTTCCCTTTATTTCATTACTCATTATGTAGAAGGGGAAGAACAACAAGCAAGCGAACGTCTCGAGCGATACGAGCAACTATGGACAACCGACGTTTCCGACGTTCCACGTCCGTTTATTCCGAACTACGAAAAAGAAGAAACAGTTTCAATGAGCGAAGAACAGTTTATGAAAGCTGTCGAAAAAGTGCGGTCATATATTGCGCAAGGTGATGTTTTTCAAGTGAACTTGTCTGTACGACAATCGAAACGATTACTCACACATCCGTTTACGATTTATGAGAAATTACGCACATTAAATCCATCGCCGTATATGGCATATATGCATTTCCCTGAATTTCAAATCGTAAGCGGTTCTCCGGAGCTACTTGTGAAAAAGAAAGGTGAGTATGTAAGTACGCGCCCGATTGCAGGAACACGTTCACGTGGTAAAACGATTCAAGAAGATGAACAAATTGCGCAGTCACTATTAGCAAATGAAAAAGAACGCGCGGAACATTTAATGCTCGTTGATTTAGAACGGAATGACCTTGGGCGTGTATGTGCGTACGGAACGGTGAAAGTAGATGAGTTTATGGTCATTGAAAAATATTCCCATGTCATGCACCTCGTCTCTCATGTTTCTGGTCAGCTTGCAGCCGGAAAAGATGCATTCGATGTCATATCAGCTACTTTCCCAGGCGGAACGATTACGGGAGCTCCAAAAGTGAGAACGATGGAAATTATCGAGGAGCTTGAACCTGTTCGCCGCGGCATTTATACAGGTTCCATCGGTTGGATCGGATTTAATGGTGATATGGAGTTAAATATTGCGATTCGGACCATGATCGCGAAAGACGGTCTTGCGTATGTGCAAGCAGGAGCAGGAATTGTCATTGATTCACAACCGCAACACGAGTATAAAGAATGTTTAAAGAAAGCATTTGCCTTATGGAAGGCAAAAGAGCTGAGCGAAGAAGAGCACGTACAATTAAGCATGAGGTGAGCCAAATGATTTTAATGATTGATAATTATGATTCCTTTACGTATAACCTCGTTCAATATTTAGGGCAATTAGGAGAAGAGCTAATTGTCAAACGAAATGATGAAGTGATGATTGAGCAAATTGAACAACTTCAACCGCATTTTTTAATGATTTCACCTGGCCCATGCAGTCCGAACGAAGCGGGTATTAGCATGGAAGCTATTGAATATTTCGCTGGGAAGATTCCGATTTTTGGTGTATGTCTTGGTCATCAGTCGATTGCACAAGTGTTTGGGGGGGAAGTTGTCCGCGCTGAACGCTTAATGCATGGCAAAACATCATCGATTTTTCATGACGGAAAAACGATTTTTACTCACATCCCTAATCCGTTTGTCGCTACTCGTTATCACTCGTTAATTGTAAAAAAAGAGACGTTACCAGATTGCTTTGAAATTTCTGCATGGACAGAAGAAGGAGAGATTATGGCTATTCGTCATAAAACATTGCCAATTGAAGGGGTTCAATTTCACCCAGAATCAATTATGACGGAGCATGGGTTAGAAATGCTTAAAAACTTTATTACATTATACAGATGAAAGTGATGATATATGTTTATTTATGTAAACGGACAAATCGTAAAAAAAGAAGATGCACGCATTTCTCCGTTTGATCACGGGTTTATGTATGGGCTTGGAGTGTTTGAAACGTTTCGTATATACGATGGACATCCGTTTTTACTTGACGATCATTTGACACGTATTCAAAATGGGCTTGATATGTTAAATATTTCATTTTCCATCACCCGAAATGATGTGTTGCCAATTCTTTCTCAACTGTTAAAGGCTAACGGTTATCGTGATGCGTATGTTCGCCTAAATATATCTGCTGGAATCGGAGACGTTGGACTGCAAGTAGAACCGTATACAGATCCAACGATTATTATGTATATGAAACCGATTCCGACGTTTTCAGAAGAAAAAGTGTGTAAAACATTACAAGTGAGACGGAATACACCGGAAGGCCCGATTCGTTTAAAGTCTCACCATTATTTAAACAATATTTTAGGTAAACAAGAAATTGGTCATCAACCAAATGTAGAAGGTATTTTTCTTACAAAAGAAGGATTTGTAGCAGAAGGTATTGTCTCGAACATTTTTTGGGCAAAAGACGGCACCGTGTACACTCCTTCGCTAGAAACAGGTATTTTAAACGGTGTAACACGATTGTTTATCATCGACTTGTTGCGTTCATGGGGAGTCGATGTACAAGAAGGATATTATTCACTGCAACAACTCAAAGAAGCAGATGAAATATTTTTAACAAATTCCATTCAAGAAATCGTGCCCGTTTGTCGGCTAGATGGTGATGTATATCCCGGGAAATGTGGGGAAATGACGAGTCGTCTCCAACGTGCGTATGCCTCTTTTACTACACATTTATGGACAAGGTATGAAAGAAAGGATGGGTACGTCAATTGAGCGATATTATTTATTGCGGAAAGCATAAACTTGATTTGAGAAAACAAACGATCATCATGGGAATTTTAAATGCTACCCCCGACTCTTTTTCTGATGGAGGAAAGTATAATCATGTAGAGCAAGCTGTTGAACGTGCCAAGCAACTTGTAGTTGAAGGAGCGCACATCATTGATATTGGGGGAGAATCGACTCGTCCTGGAGCTGAAAAAGTATCACTTGAAGAGGAGTTGCGTCGCGTCATTCCAATTGTAGAAGCAGTCGCTAAAGCGGTGGATGTGCCAATTTCAATTGATACGTATAAGGCGGAAGTAGCCAAACAAGCCATCGAAGCTGGGGCGACGATAATTAATGATGTTTGGGGAGCGAAAGCGGACTCGAATATGGCTCAAGTAGCTGTTCATTACGGTGTGCCAATTGTATTAATGCACAATCGTCACGATCGGAACTATAAAGATATCATTTCCGATATGATTAACGATTTAAAAGAAAGTATCCATATAGTTAAACAAGCTGGTGTGAAAGATGAACAAATTATTATTGATCCAGGGATCGGGTTTGCCAAAACAGTAGAGCATAATTTGGAAGTGATGCGTCGGTTAGATGAACTTGCAGTTCTCCATTATCCCATTTTGTTAGGGACATCGCGAAAATCATTTATCGGGCATGTACTCGACTTGCCGGTATATGATCGATTAGAGGGAACGGGAGCGACGGTTTGCCTCGGTATTGCAAAAGGGGCGCACATCGTTCGGGTACATGATGTTTTACCGATTGCTAGAATGGCTAAAATGATGGATGCGATGCTAGGAAAAGGGGTGGAGCATGAGGGATAAAATTTACGTTCAACAAATGGAATTTTATGGTTATCACGGAGTGTTCCCAGAGGAAAATAAACTCGGCCAACGTTTTTATGTTGATGTCATCATCGAAACAAATTTAAAACAAGCAGGCATAACCGATGATTTAAATAAAACAGTGAACTATGCACATATATACGACATATGTCAAAGTATTGTTGAAGGAAAGCCATTTAAATTAATTGAGGCTGTGGCGGAACGCATTGCTGAGCAAATTTTATCCACGTATGCAACGGTGTCATCGTGCACTGTCAAAGTAACGAAACCAAATCCGCCAATTAAAGGTCACTATGCATATGTGGCGGTTGAAATTACGAGAGGACGTTAATAAATGGAACATATTTCTTATATTGCATTAGGTTCGAATATCGGTGACCGTTTTGAATATTTGCGCAAAGCGGTAATGGCGTTACGTGATCATACACATATTTCCGTTTTAGCGACATCCTCAATTTATGAAACAGATCCCGTTGGATATGTTGACCAAGCTTGCTTTTTAAATATGGTTGTCAAGGTGGTTACGTCGTTATCTCCATTTGCTTTGTTGGCAGCCGCGATGGACATTGAAAAACAGTTTGGTCGCAAGCGGGAAGTGCATTGGGGTCCACGCACGTTAGACCTTGACATTTTGCTATATAATCATGAAAATATTGAAACAGAGCAACTTATTATTCCACATCCGCGTATGCTTGAACGGGCGTTTGTACTCATCCCGTTGTTTGAAATAGATGAATCTTTAATTATTCCATCTGTTCAACGTCCTTTACGTTCGTATGTTGAACAGTTATCCGATCAAGGAGTTCGTATATGGAAGAGTCGAGAAGCAGTAGCGGAACTATTTATGCCTTCAGGAAAGGAGGGGGGTTAATGTTCAAGATTGGGAATGTACAAATCAATAACCCTGTCGTGCTTGCACCGATGGCAGGAGTATGTAATTCGGCTTTTCGTCTAACTGTAAAAGAGTTCGGTGCTGGACTTGTTTGTGCGGAGATGGTGAGCGACAAAGCGATCTTATTTAATAACCCAAAAACGATGGGTATGCTTTATATCGATGAACGTGAAAAGCCATTAAGCTTACAAATCTTTGGTGGGGAAAAAGAAACGCTTGTACAAGCAGCTAAATATGTAGATCAACATACAAACGCCGATATTATCGATATTAATATGGGGTGTCCCGTACCGAAAATTACAAAATGTGATGCAGGAGCAAAATGGCTATTAGATCCAAATAAAATTTACGATATGGTAGCAGCCGTTGTTGATGCAGTAGAGAAGCCAGTCACAGTAAAAATGCGAATCGGTTGGGATGAAAATCATATTTATGCTGTCGAAAATGCTCAGGCAGTAGAACGGGCAGGTGGACAAGCAGTTGCTGTTCATGGACGAACGCGCGTACAAATGTATGAAGGAAAAGCGGACTGGAACGTCATTAAACAAGTAAAAGAAGCGGTTAACATTCCTGTTATCGGTAACGGTGATGTGCAGACTCCTCAAGATGCCAAACGAATGTTAGAACAAACAGGTGTCGATGGAGTGATGATTGGGCGTGCTGCCCTCGGTAATCCATGGATGATTTATCGTACTGTTCGTTATTTGGAAACAGGTGAGCTCATTCCGGAACCGTCTGTGCGTGAAAAAATCGAAGTGTGTATTTTGCATTTAGATCGTTTAATTGCTTTGAAAAATGAATACATTGCTGTAAAAGAGATGCGTAAACACGCGGCATGGTATTTAAAAGGCATTCGTGGAAATGCCAAAGTTCGCAATGCGATAAATGAATGCCAGACGCGTGATGAACTTGTGACGTTGTTGATGAATTTTGTCGAAGAAGTTGAATCCAAAGAACATCATGTTGCAATAGAATCGTAAAACATACTGTCAGCAGCTTATGCTGGCAGTATTTCTTAAAAAATAAACGGTTATTGGAGTGAATTCTTATGTCGCATGAAGAATTAAATGATCAGCTGTTGGTTCGTCGTGAAAAGTTACATAAGTTACGCGAAAAAGGGATCGATCCATTTGGAAAACGATTCGAGCGTACGCATCACGCAGAAGAATTGTTTACGTTATACGGTCATTTATCAAAAGAAGAGTTGGAAGAAAAGCAAATTCATGTTTCTATCGCTGGTCGCATTATGACTAAGCGTGGCAAAGGGAAAGCGGGATTTGCGCATATTCAAGATTTAACAGGACAAATTCAAATTTATGTGCGCAAAGATGACGTTGGTGAAGAGCAGTATGAAATTTTTGATACATCAGATTTGGGCGATATTGTCGGTGTCCAAGGAACCGTATTCAAAACAAAAGTAGGGGAATTGTCTATTAAGGCACATTCGTATGAAATGTTGACAAAATCGTTGCGACCACTCCCTGAAAAATATCACGGGCTTAAAGATATCGAACAACGCTATCGCCAACGTTACCTCGATTTAATTATGAATCCAGAAAGTAAAAAAACATTTATTACACGCAGTTTAATTATTCAATCGATGCGTCGCTATTTAGATCAAAAAGGATATTTAGAAGTGGAGACGCCAATGATGCATTCCATTGCTGGGGGAGCGGCCGCTCGTCCATTTATTACGCATCACAACGCTTTAGATATGACGTTGTATATGCGTATTGCAATTGAGCTACACCTAAAACGTTTAATTGTTGGTGGATTAGAAAAAGTATATGAAATTGGTCGTGTGTTCCGAAATGAGGGTATTTCAACGCGCCATAATCCAGAGTTTACAATGCTTGAGCTTTATGAGGCATATGCTGATTATACAGATATTATGAAATTAACAGAAGATATGATCGCGCACATTGCCCAAGAAGTGCTTGGAACGACAAAAATTCAATACGGAGAGCATGAAGTAGATTTAACACCATCATGGAAACGACTCCATATGGTTGATGCGATCAAAGAGTATGTGGGCGTTGATTTTTGGAAGCATATGAGTGATGAAGAAGCACGTCAATTAGCGAAAGAACATGGAGTGGAAGTAGCCCCACATATGACATTTGGTCATATCGTAAACGAATTTTTCGAACAAAAAGTAGAAAAACATCTTATTCAACCAACATTTATTTATGGTCATCCGGTTGAAATTTCGCCTTTAGCGAAGAAAAATCCAGAAGATCCACGCTTCACAGATCGATTTGAATTATTTATTGTTGCGCGTGAACATGCAAATGCGTTTACAGAACTAAATGACCCAATCGATCAACGTGAACGATTTGAGGCGCAATTGAAAGAAAAAGAACAAGGAAATGACGAGGCGCATGAGATGGACGAAGATTTTATTGAAGCATTAGAATATGGAATGCCACCAACAGGCGGATTAGGGATTGGTATTGATCGTCTTGTTATGTTGTTAACGAACTCACCATCGATCCGCGATGTATTGTTGTTCCCTCAAATGCGTCATAAATAATTTTGAGAAAAACTGAGTGAGGTATTTTTCCTTACTCAGTTTTTCTTAAAAAAATAAAAAAACATCTTGCTTAAAGATGATGGAATGTGATATATTACTAAGCGTCCGTATTAAAGGTAACATGTAAAAATAAAAAATAAAAAAGTTGTTGACAAGAAAAATAGTAAATGATATATTAAAAAAGTCGCTCAAAGAGCGGCAGAGATGTTCCTTGAAAACTGAACGAAGCGAAAAGCGTACGAAAGCTAAGGATAACTTTTCTATGGAGAGTTTGATCCTGGCTCAGGACGAACGCTGGCGGCGTGCCTAATACATGCAAGTCGAGCGGATCAAATAGAAGCTTGCTTCTATTTGGTTAGCGGCGGACGGGTGAGTAACACGTGGGCAACCTGCCCTGTAGACGGGGATAACACCGAGAAATCGGTGCTAATACCGGATAACACGAAATGTCGCATGACGTTTCGTTGAAAGACG
>NZ_LIOK01000018.1:0-49968 GCF_001418025.1 Anoxybacillus suryakundensis | reverse complement strand
GGTCGTCATCCCAGCGTTAGAGAGCCTTCCGCATATGCCGGCACGTTGGGCAAGGCTCATTGTCATGGCTCAAGAGATGTTGACCCAACAAGCCGCATCCTAAGGACGGATTCGGCGGAGCGTACCCTTGACCATCCGAACCTCGCCAAAGGTAAAATCAGGATAGGGCAAGGGCTGCTTTCCTATGCCCTTCTTTTCTGCCCTTGCCCTTACTGACCGTTTTTCTCCTTTGGCGAGTGTTGGTCAAGGGCGAATCCGATTCCACCATCCCCTTTATTTCCCTTCAAAAGGTAGCCCGTGATGACTTTTCATAGATTTTTTGACGCTACCCGTTGTCAATAATCGCTACTTTATTTCTTTACAAACAAAAAAAATCCTTCTTTGAATGAAAAGGTAGAAAAATTGGGAATAATACGAACGATATTTCACGCGAAAGGAGCTTAATGATGCGCCATAGTGAAAAAGGGGAGTTTATTCATTCGCAATCACCACTTATGCACGTCGATTTTCATGCATTTATTCAAAAAGAAAGCGAGCTCACATCATTTGAACTCGCTTCTGAATTTGGGCTTACTCTTCGTGATGTACAAAAGCTGAAAAAACATGTAGCACGAGGATAAAAAAACCGAGCTCGTCCACATGCGAGCGCGGTTTTTATTTGCTTTCGACGATTAATGTCACCGGTCCGACGTTTGTCAACTCTACATCCATCATTGCACCAAATACGCCTGTTTCTACGTGAATTCCTTTTTGACGTAAATGTTCATTAAACAGCTCATAAATATGTTTTGCGTGCTCCGGTTTTGCAGCATTCATAAAATTTGGCCTTCGTCCTTTGCGACAGTCTCCGTACAACGTAAATTGTGAAATTGATAAAATCGAGCCACCTACATCTAAAAGGGAACGGTTCATCTTTTCGTGTTCATCTTCAAATATGCGCAAATGAGCAATTTTGTCGGCAACAAATGCGGCATCCTCCTCCGTATCATCATGAGTAATGCCAACTAACAATACGAGCCCGAAATCAATTTCTCCGACCACTTCGCCAGCTACTGTTACTTTTCCATGTTTTGCTCGCTGAACGACAACTCTCATGGCCTCAACCCTCTCTAGTTCATAATCCGTCTAACTGAATAAATGTCTGGAATTTGTTTAATGCGTTCCACTACTTTTTGAAGATGGCTCACATTATGAATAAAAATCGTCATATGAATCGTCGCCATTTTGTTGCGATGATCTGTTCTTCCAGAAACAGCAGAAATGTTCGTTTTCGTCTCATTGACAGCTTGCAATACTTCATTAAGCAAGCCACGTCGATCATATCCAGTAATTTCAATATCGACTGTATATTCACGCTGGCAGTTTGCGCTGCTCTCCCATTGAACAGGAATGAGTCGCTCTTTTGCTTCTTCTGCGAGTACATTCGGGCAATCGGCACGATGAACCGAAACACCGCGTCCTTTTGTAATAAAACCGATAATTTCATCACCAGGCACCGGATTACAACAGCGCGACAAACGAATAAGTAAATTATCTACTCCTTCGACGCATACCCCAAAATCGCGCTTTTTCATTGGGGTAATTGTCTTTGCCTCTTGTAGCATGTCCGACAAACGTTTCGCTTGCTCTTCTAAATCGCGTTGTTTTCGCCACTTTTCTGTTAAACGATGCGCGACTTGGGCAGCTGTAATGCCGTTATATCCTACAGCCGCATACATATCTTCTTCATTAGCAAAGTTAAATTTTTCTGCCACCCGCTTCATATTTTCAACGGTGAGCACTTCTTTGACATCAAAACCCATGTTGCGAATTTCTTTTTCAACAAGTTCTTTCCCTTTTTCTACATTTTCTTCCCGGCGTTGCTTTTTGAAAAATTGGCGAATTTTATTTTTCGCATGCGATGTTTGTGCAACTTTTAACCAATCTTGACTCGGACCGTATGAATGATTGGACGTTAAAATTTCAACAATATCTCCAGTTTGTAGCGGGTGATCGAGCGGAACCATTTTTCCGTTTACTTTTGCCCCAATCGTTTTATTTCCGATTTCTGAGTGAATGCGATACGCAAAATCAATCGGCACTGAACCAGCTGGAAGCTCGATGACGTCACCTTTTGGTGTAAAAACAAACACCATGTCAGAAAATAAATCCATTTTTAACGTTTCGACAAACTCTTCTGCGTTGTTCGTTTCGTTTTGCCATTCTACAATTTCGCGAAACCATGATAGTTTTTCTTCAAATGTATTTGGGCGAATGGTCTTTCCTTCTTTATATGCCCAGTGGGCAGCAATTCCAAATTCCGCGATATGGTGCATGTCGAACGTCCGAATTTGCACTTCAAGTGGCTCGCCTTTTGGACCGACAACGGTCGTATGAAGCGACTGATACATATTCGGCTTCGGCATGGCAATATAATCCTTAAAACGCCCGGGCATCGGCTTCCAACATGTATGGATGATGCCAAGTACCGCATAACAGTCTTTAATGCTTTCAACGATAATACGTACAGCAAGCAAATCGTAAATTTCGTTAAATTGTTTATTTTGCAAAACCATTTTGCGATAAATGCTATAAATATGCTTCGGACGTCCAGAAATTTCAGCTTGAATACCGACTTCATGTAACCGTGCACGCATTTCTTGAATGACTTCTTCTAAATATTGTTCACGTTCCGCCCGCTTTTTTTTCATTAAATTGACGATGCGATAATATTGTTGCGGGTTCAAATAACGAAGGGCTGTATCTTCAAGCTCCCATTTGATTTTTGAAATTCCAAGTCGATGCGCGAGTGGAGCGAAAATTTCAAGCGTTTCATTCGCAATGCGGCGTTGCTTTTCAATCGGCAAATGTTTTAACGTGCGCATATTGTGCAAACGGTCCGCCAACTTAATTAAAATGACGCGTATATCTTGCGCCATTGCCAAAAACATTTTGCGATGATTTTCTGCTTGTTGTTCTTCATGTGATTTATATTTAATTTTTCCGAGCTTCGTTACACCATCAACGAGCATCGCTACTTCTTTTCCAAATTCTCTTTCTAAATCTTCTTTCGTCACATGCGTATCTTCGACGACATCATGCAAAAATCCAGCTGCAATTGTCGCAGGGTCCATTTCTAAGTCAACTAAAATACCTGCTACTTGAATCGGATGAATGATATACGGTTCTCCTGACTTCCGATATTGCTCACGATGTGCTTCTTTCGCAAACTTATATGCCCGTTCGATAAACTGTACGTCGTCTTCCGACAAATAACGGCTCGCCTTTTCAATCACTTGTTCTGCCGTTAATACTTGTTCATTTGCCATGCAATCACCTTTTATTTTAAACGTATTTACAATATTATCATGAAAATTTTTTCAAATGTAAAGAGCCACATGCGAAAAAGAGGAGCGTTGTGCCCCTCCTTCATTAAAATTGCATTAACGTTAAAATATCGTATCCTTTTAATTTTTCGCGACCTTCTAAATACGTTAATTCAATTAAAAATGCAATGCCTGCAACAACGCCACCGAGCTGTTCAACAAGCTTAATCGTCGCTTCGATCGTGCCACCGGTTGCTAATAAATCATCAGTAATAAGGACGCGTTGCCCTGGCTTAATCGCATCTTTATGCATCGTTAATACGTCCTTGCCGTATTCTAAACCGTATTCGACACGAATGACTTCGCGAGGCAGTTTTCCTTCTTTACGAACAGGGACAAATCCAACGCCAAGCGCATAGGCAACTGGACAACCGATAATAAAACCACGAGCTTCTGGTCCAACAACCACATCAATTTTCTTTTCACGCGCATAATTGACGATTTGATCTGTTGCGTATTTGTACACTTCGCCTTTGTCCATAATTGTTGTAATATCTTTAAATTGAATGCCTGGTTTTGGGAAATCAGGAACAATCGTGACGTATTGTTTTAAATCCATCGATATTTTCCTCCTCATACAATGAATCAAACCAACGTTTCAGTTGGGAATAAGATGAGTATAAAAACATATGCTCAAGTTCGGCCTGCGCTTGCTTTAATCGGTAAGAAGGGGATTCTGTTAAGTCCCGTTTCTGTACATGACGGGCTAAAGAAACGATCCCGTTTTCAACCGTAATAAACTCAAGCTCTCTAAACACTTGAATCATAAACAAAATCGTTTCTTTTGTCCACCCACGCGAGCGAGCCAAATCGTCAGCGTAACGCCGTACATCAAAAGGGCTACGCTTATGCAAAAAGGAATACAACCACTTAAAATGTTCACGCGTCGGCAACACACTAAAGAAGTGATTCTCCCTTTGATAGAATAACGCATAAATGCGTTCAGGTAAACTACAACTTAATAAAACTTTGACGATTTGCTGTGACGGAGGCAAATCAAGAAAAACGACATATTTTCCACTCACATCGATCGTCGCTTCTTGCTCGCTTAGTACATATACAATTTCGTCGGCATACGCCCCTAATTGCAGCACATCTACTGTATCGTGATGGAAAGCGATGAATAACCGTTTTTCTTTTGGAAGCGATGCCATGAACTTACTTGGATGACGAATATGGCGCATATCAAATAATTGCCACTCATCCACAGCTACATCTTGAATCATTAACTGTGGTTTGCGAAAGTTATTCCATTCGTTAATGGTCAGTTCTCCGACGATCGAGAGACGAGCGTTCGGCGCAATTTCATCTCCAATATGCCCGAAGCCAAATCCGATCGCTTCTAATGTTTTTCCGTTTTCTGTTAACAATAATTTTAAGTGATTTTGATCTGTTCCAATTTTTCGTAACGTATCTAGTTGCACATGTTGGAAAAGGACGCTCGGTTTCGGATTTCCCATTCCAAACGGTGCAAGCCGATTCATTTGTTCAATTAATTCCAATGAAACATCACTAATCGAACAACGCAAATCGACATGCGTAACAGGAATAAAATGTTCTGCTGTCAGTTGTTGCTTCGCCGCTTCGTTTAGGCGACGACGTAATTCATCTACATCATGAAAAGAGAGCGTCATACCCGCAGCCATCGGATGTCCACCGAAATGAGGTAAAATCTCGCGACAGTTTGACAAATTCGCAAATAAGTCAAAGCCTTCAATACTTCGCGCCGATCCCTTTGCGATCCCTTTTTCTTGATCAATGCTTAACACGATCGTTGGGCGATAAAACCTTTCGACTAAACGAGACGCCACAATGCCAATGACACCGACATTCCAGCCTTCTTTCGCTACAACTAACACGCGATCATCTCTATAATGCTGCTCGACAAGTTGAATCGCTTCTTCCGTTATCTCGTTGACGAGTTGCTGACGTTCGCGATTCATCGCATCAATTTGCTCAGCCAGCATGTCCGCTTCATTTACATCTGTCGTCAACAACAGCTGAACAGCTGGATCAGCGCAATCGAGACGTCCAGCGGCATTAATGCGCGGACCAATCATAAACGCAATCGTATCTTCCGTCACAGCTGTATAGGATACACCACATTGTTTACAAAGCGCTTGTAAACCGAGACGTTTCGTTTGGCGAAATTGTTCAATCCCTAATCGAGCAAGTAAATGATTTTCGTCTTGAAGCGGAACGAGATCAGCAATCGTTCCAATCGCGACAACGTCCAGCCATTCGTATGGCACGCGCCCGATGAGCGCATGAGCAAGCTTAAATGCTACTCCGACGCCCGCTAAATGTTTGAACGGATAGTTTGGACTAATTTTCGGATGAATCGTTGCATATGCTTCCGGTAATACCGGACCAGGCTCGTGATGGTCTGTAATAATTAAATCGATACCGAGCTGTTTGGCTACGTTGGCTTCATGTAAAGCAGAAATACCTGTATCAACTGTAATAATTAACGATACCCCTTGTTCCTTCGCAAATTTGAATGCTTGTTCATTTGGCCCGTACCCCTCGGAAAAGCGATTCGGAATGTAAAAGGACACATTCGCTCCTTTTTCTCGTAATGCGCCGACCATCACAACAGTACTGCTTACGCCATCAGCGTCATAATCACCGAAAACAAGAATACGTTCGCCATTTGTAATCGCTTTCTCTATTCGCTCGACCGCTTTTTCCATGTCGTTTAACAAAAATGGCGAGTGAAACGATTGCTTTCGCTCAAAAAAAGAACGAGCGGCTTCAACGGTATGATAGCCGCGGCCGACGAGCAATGAAGCAACGAGCGGAGCTATATGTAACGCTTGCGCAATCATTTGCACTTGTTGTTCGTTTACTTGTTTGATGTTCCAACGGGTTTTCGATGCTAACATATCATTCACCCCTCAACCTTTTTATTATACAAAACAATACGCTGAGGGGCAATTTATTGTTCATCATATGGATTCATATGCACCATCACATTATGCACTTGTGGAAGCGATAAAAGCTTTTCTTTTACCCTCTTCCCAATTTCATGTGCCTCTGAAACGGTTAAATGTGGTGCGACAGCAATTTTTAAATCAACAACGACGTAATGACCGTGTTGGCGTGCAAAAAGGGAATCGATACGTTTAACTTCTGGAAACGAAAGAACAGCTTCGCGCAAATGCACCGTTTCTTCTTCGTGCCACACATGATCAAGTGCATGATGAATCGACTCTGCTCCTAGTTTCCACGCCATTTTTAAAACGAGCAACGAAACGAATAGCCCTGCAACGGGATCAGCATAAACGAGCCATGGTGCTTGTAAGGTTTCACCTAACATCGCAGCAATAATGCCAATGCATGCTGCAATGGAAGAAAAAACATCCGAACGATGCTCATACGCATTCACAATAATGGCATCGCTTTTAATTTTCTTTCCTAAAGCATACTTGTAGCGAAACATAGCCTCTTTCACAACAATGGACAAAACGACAGCATAGACAGCGAGCATTTTCGGCGGTTCAATGGGTTGAAAAAAAGAAGAAAAAGAAGAAGTACCAATTTCTACCCCGACGAGAAAAAGTAAAACTGCCACAATAATCGCAGCGATCGATTCCGCCTTCCCATGTCCATAAGGGTGGTCATCGTCGGGTGGTTGTTTTGCGACACGCAACCCGATCCATACAGCAAGCGATCCTGCTACGTCAGAAGCAGAATGTACCGCATCAGCAATCAACGCCTTACTGTTTGCAATCATCCCAATCCATCCTTTGATTACTGCTAAAACAACGTTGCCGACAACACCAACCATTGCGGCAAATTGAGCTTGTCGAAAGCGCGCTTGTTCATTCACCCCATTCGCTTCCTTTCCCTTTTGTTTTTTTTTTAGTGTATCCTATTCACGCTATGAAAAAACGTCGCGGCATGCGCCACGACGTTTATACTTCCGGTTCAGCTTCTAATTGATCGCGTTTTTGTTTTCCTTTTTTCAATTGCTTTGCTTTCCAAATGAGCCATAATTGCGCGGCAATAAATAGTGAAGAATATGTGCCGGAAATTAAACCAGCAAGCAATGCAAATGAGAAATTACGAATGGCTTCACTGCCGAATAATAAAAGCGCAATGACTGTGAAGACGACCGTTAATACCGTATTGATCGAGCGACCGAACGTTTGTTGTAATGCTTTGTTGACGATGTCTTTTAAATCGTCGACCGTTTTTACTTTCCGCTTTTTCATTAAATAACGAATGCGATCAAACGTCACGATCGTATCGTTAATTGAATAACCAACGATCGTTAACACAGCCGCAATAAACGTTAAATCGACTTCTAAACGGGTTAAACTGAAGAAAGCGATGATGAAAAATGCATCATGCAATAGCGCAACAATAGCTGCAATTGCCATATACATTTCAAAGCGAACTGTTACATAAATGATGATGCCGATAGAAGCAATGAGTACGGAAATAAACGCATTACGCGCTAATTCTTTTCCGACTGTCGGCGATACGGTGCTTACGTTCGGCTCTATTCCATATTTTTCTTTAAAATGTGATTTTAATTGTGAAATTTCTTTTTGGTCAAGTACCCCAAGAAAACGTACAATGGCCATTTCATTGTTATTGCCAGACAAGACGACATCTTTCGGTTCAAGCTGTAATTGTTTTAACTCTTGCTTCACTTCTTCTGTTGTCAGTGGTTTTTCGCTCATTAAATCAACGCGCGTACCGCTAGAGAAATCAATCCCTAGATTTAATTTTGCAGTTAGCAATAATACAAGCCCGATGGCGAACATTGCTCCTGAAACGATAAAAAATAGCCTACTTCGTTTCACAAAATCGAGACGTGCAAACTTTGTCGGCACATCCGTATCATCTGTCACTTTCGCAATATCTAATACATCTTTTGGATTAACGCCAAAATAATGTGGTTTTTTATCAAACACGCGACTTTTCACAAGCAAACCGAGCAATACACGCGTTCCATATACTGCTGTAATAAAGCTCGCTAAAATACTAATAATGAGCATTGTCGCAAACCCTTTAACAGAGCTCGTCCCATACGCAAACAAAACCACACCAGCAATAATCGTTGTAATGTTTGCATCTAAAATGGTACCGAAAGAACCGCGATTTCCGATGCGATATGCTGACATGAGCGATTTGCCAAGCTTTAACTCATCTTTAATACGCTCGTATGTAATGATGTTAGCATCGACTGCCATGCCAACCCCGAGAATGAGTGCTGCAATTCCCGGTAGCGTCAATACGCCGTTCATCCAATCAAAGACAAGCAAGATGAGATAAATATATACGCTTAATGTAACGACAGCGACAATTCCCGGCAAACGATAAAAAATAAGCATAAACAAAAAGACGAGCGCAATGCCGATGACGCCAGCAAAAATCGTTTTTTGTAACGCTTGTTCACCAAACTGCGCACCGACCGATGTGGAATAAATTTCTTTTAACTCAACAGGGAGCGCGCCTGCGTTTAATAAATCAGCTAATTGTTTTGCTTCTTCAACAGTGAAATTTCCAACGATCGAAACATCTGTCTGATTGAACACTTCGTTGACTTGTGCTGCCGAAATAAACTTCGGATGCTCTTTTCCTACTTCTTTTGCGTACGAGTCAACACCTTCGTCGAAATCAAGCCAAATGACAAGCACGTTGTTTGGTGCCATACTTAGTACTTTTTGCGTGACTTCTTTAAACTTATTGGCATCTTTTAATTTAATTGCAACACTTGGTTTTCCTTTATCATCAAACGTTTGTTTCGCGCCTCCCTCGACAAGGTCGCTCCCATCCATTAATACGTTGTCATGTACGTCGCGAAACGTTAACTTCGCCTCTGTAGATAAAATTTCACGCGCTTTATTTTGATCCTTCACCCCCGCTAATTGAACGCGAATACGATCGTTCCCTTCTACATCAATGCGCGGTTCGCTCACCCCAAGCACGTTAATGCGTTTATTTAATGCGCTTACCGTGCTAAGCAACACATCTTTCGTAATTTTTTCTCCTTCTTTTGTCGGCTTCACTTCGTATAAAATTTCAAAGCCACCTTGCAAGTCTAAACCGAGTTTCATATTTTTTACGATTTTCTCTGCTGTTGTTCCCATCATGCCGCCTAGTAAAACGACAAGAAGGAAAAAAGCAATGATGCGACTACGTTTTACCATAAAAATCCTCCTCTATTCTGGCGTCTGCCAGAATTTTTACCAACAAAACAAATTATGAATGACAGTACACTTTCTGTCAATTTCCAAACGAGCGATTAAAACAATTGTTCTAATTCCGAAAGCCCTTCTTCCGTAAACCAACGATCGTGCTTTTGCTCCTTTTGGACAACATACGCCATATAATCGCTTGCCCGCAACGATAAAACATCATTTACAAGCTCAAACAACCGTTTTTCTTTTTTGTTTTTTTTCCATTTTTTCACCATTAAACAATTCCATACATCTTCAATTGTTGCTTGTTCATAACCGAGCAACTTTAACTCATCTACTTTACTTTGTAGCGCTGGCATTAATTGTTCACGGTCCATATTCATCTCTCCCATTTTGTCATGCTTGGCCAACATGTGCATATATTTCATTGTATAAAAGATGACCGCATTTGAGAAGGTAGGGAGGAACATGTCCAAATTTTTGAAAGGAACGATTATTTTAATTGTTGCGGGATTGTTGACACGCATACTCGGTTTTATTAATCGCATCGTCGTTGCTCGTCTCATTGGTGAAGAAGGCGTCGGTTTATATATGATGGCAGTTCCGACACTTGTATTAGCGATTACGATTACACAGTTCGGCCTCCCTGTCGCTATTTCAAAGCTTGTCGCTGAAGCGGAAGCAGTGGGCGACAGACGAAAAATAAAAAAAATATTAGTTGTATCCCTATCTATTACGATTGTTTTAAGTACGATCTTTTTTCCAGCCCTACTCGCCATCGCTCCCATTCTTTCTAACACATTGTTTACAGATGCGCGCGTTTATTACCCGCTCGTTGCCGTTGCACCGGTCGTCCCAATTGTCGCTGTGTCTTCCGTTTTGCGTGGATATTTTCAAGGAAGACAACAGATGAAACCATATGCGTATTCTCAATTACTTGAACAGGCAGTGCGCATCACGCTTATCGCTGCTTTTACAACCGCTTTTTTGCCATACGGGGTTGAATATGCAGCAGCAGGGGCGATGGTTTCTGCAGTCGTTGGGGAATTTGTATCACTCGGTTATTTATTCATTACGTTTAAACGAAAAAAACCGATTCGCATTCGTTATCGCTTTTTCGCTTACGTAAAAGAAGGAAAGGATACGTTCGTTTCACTCATGCGCATTGCTGTGCCCACGCTTGGAAGCCGAATGATTGGATCCATCGCCTGGTTTTTTGAACCGATTGTTGTTGCACAAAGTTTGGCTCTTGCCGGCATCACTGCCATCCATGCGACAAAACAATACGGCGAGCTTACTGGGTATGCGCTGCCCCTTTTGATGCTTCCATCATTTATTACATATGCGCTCGCCACTTCACTCGTTCCGGCTATTAGTGAAGCTGCTGCCCAAAAACAATATCGTCTAATCGAGTATCGCCTACATCAATCTGTACGGTTATCACTTTTAGCCGGGGGACTGTCTATTGTTGTGTTGTACGTATTGGCAGAAGAAATGATGCAACTCATGTATGGGGCAAATGAAGCGGCGATTTTTGTCAAAGTGATGGCCCCGTTTTTCATCTTTTATTACTTACAAGGTCCGTTGCAAGCTGTATTGCAAGCGCTCGATTTAGCAAAAGAAGCAATGACAAATAGCTTGATCGGTGCTATCGTCAAAACAGCGCTTATTTTTTGGCTCGCCTCCCAACCATCGCTTGGCATTATGGGGGCTGCGCTAGCTATCACGGTTGGTATCATGATTGTTACATTGTTACATGCAGCAACGATCATGAAAGCCATTTCTCCTTCTTTGCACGTAAAACTATACGTCGCACATTTCATCGTCATTATTTCTGTGGCGACGGTTGGGCATTGGATCGTTCCGTTTTTACCATTTTCATTGCTTGTCAAAACCATTGTCGCCATCACGATCATGACGTTCATATATCTCACTCTCGCTCAAGCGTTTCGCCTAATTGAAAAAGATGAGTTTCGCCAATTGTTCCGATAGTCACTCATCTTTTTCGTCAATATAAAACATTCCTTTTTCATATGTACAATACGAAATGTTATCAATCCGCTCATATCCGCGCTTTTTTAGTTGCTTCATTAACCATGCGCTCGTTCGATTGATGAGCGCTAAATGTTCTTCTTGAATGATACCGTCTTTAATAAGCGGCAACGCTAAAGACGGTGTTTTCTTTTTTCCTTTTTCTTTTTCAAATACGGACAGTTTGCCAGACGGCTCTAAAATGGCAAATTCGACATCCGCAATGTTTTTAATATTTTTTTCACGCAATTGAATAAGCAAATCATCAAAGTTGTATCGTTGTTTTCGCATCGCTTTTTCATCAATTTTTCCGTTGTTAATAATGACCGTCGGTGACCCATCAACGAGACGACGAAACATTTCGCTTTTTAAAGAAAAATATGCAAAAGCAATCTGGGCAATCGTTAATACAATCATCGGCACAATCGTGTGAAAAATCGGGTCTCTCGGCTGTTCAATCGCAATGACTGCCATTTCCCCAATCATGATAAAAACAACTAAATCTAAGATGCTCAACTCGCCAATTTCTCTCTTTCCCATGATACGAAAAATAAATAAAATAACGCCATACAACAATAACGTCCGTAAAATAATCGTTACGTACTCCACGACGATTCCCCCTTATTTGTTCTACGTTTTTATTCTAAACAAATGGACGACCGAATATGTTTGTACTAAATGCAGGAAGGAGGGGGACGAATGATTCGCGCTATTTTTCATGGGGTCATAACGATTTTTATAAGCTCTATCTTATGTAGCTTTATATTCGCTCTTTTGTTGAAGTTGACAAGTTATGATGAAACATCATTGCAATGGGTCATGCACGTTCTCGCATTTTTATCGTTATTTTTTGGTGGGTTTATTGCAGGTGGGAAAGGAAAAACGCGCGGTTGGATGCTTGGTGGAGCAACGGGCATCATCTTTACAACAATCATTTTTTTATTTCAATTTCTTGGCATGGACCGAACGTTTTCAATCGAACAGTGGGGATACCACGCAGGGTTTCTCGTCACAGCTATCATCGGCGGGATGATTGGTGTTAACGTAGCGACATCTCGTTCACGAAGCGCATAAAAATAAGACAGGCAACAAACCTGTCTTATTTTTCATTCACGACTTCACGAATGGCTGCGCGGTCGTATGTAAGACGTGAGCCGTCACCCGCGCGAATGACGACCGTATTTTCATCAAGTGAATCGATGATGCCGTGCAATCCGCCAATCGTAATGACTTTGTCTCCTTTTTGCAAGTTCGCCTGCATTTGTTGAACAGCCTTTTGGCGTTTTTGTTGCGGGCGGATTAGCAAAAAGTAAAAAATCGCAAAGAATAAAATAAGTGGTAGTAAGCTCGCTACAGTTTCCATATTTTCACCCCTTTCTAAAAGTTTTTCGCATTCGGCTTATTAAAACCGTATTGTTCAAAAAACTGTTCACGGAAATCGCCAAGGCGATCTTCCCGAATCGCTTGTCGCACTTGCTCCATTAATTTTATCAAAAAGTACACGTTATGGTAAGATGTAAGGCGGATACCAAATGTTTCATCGCATTTAATTAAATGGCGAATATATGCACGCGTATAATTACGGCACGTATAACAATCACAGTTCGGATCAAGCGGTGAAAAATCACGCGCATATTTGGCATTTTTAATGACGACCCGACCTTCACTTGTCATGACCGTTCCGTTGCGACCAATGCGCGTCGGTAACACACAGTCAAACATATCAATACCGCGAATCGCTCCGTCAATAAGTGAATCAGGAGAGCCTACCCCCATTAAATAACGTGGTTTATTTGCTGGCAGTAATGGCGTTGTAAATTCTAATACGCGATTCATCACTTCTTTCGGCTCACCAACGGACAAGCCGCCAACCGCATATCCTAGAAAATCAAGCGACACTAGGTCCTGAGCGCTTTGTTTGCGCAAATCTTCAAACTCTCCGCCTTGTACGATGCCGAATAGTCCTTGCTCATTCGGACGTTGATGTGCTTTTAAGCACCGCTCTGCCCAACGGCTCGTTCGCTCAACTGACCGCTTCATATATTCATGCGTTGCAGGATATGGTGGGCATTCGTCAAATGCCATCATAATATCAGACCCGAGCGCATTTTGAATTTCCATCGCTTTTTCTGGCGATAAAAATAATTTATCACCGTTTAAATGATTTCGGAAATATACGCCTTCTTCTTCAATGCGGCGAAATTCGCTTAAACTAAACACTTGAAACCCACCAGAGTCCGTTAAAATGCCACGATCCCAGTTCATAAATGAGTGGAGACCACCGGCTTCTTTGACGATGTCATGCCCTGGTCGAAGCCATAAATGATACGTATTGCTTAAAATGACGCCTGCTCCCATCTCCTTTAATTCTTCAGGTGAAAGCGTCTTTACGGTCGCAAGTGTACCGACAGGCATAAACATCGGTGTTTCAAACGAGCCGTGCGGTGTATGAAGAATGCCAAGACGCGCGCCCGTTTGTTTACATGTTTTAATGAGTTCGTAACGAATTGGTGTCACATATAGTCCCCTTTCTCAATCTATATAATGAGCATCGCATCACCAAAGCTAAAAAATCGGTAACGCTCTTTTACTGCTTCTTCGTAAGCGCGCAATACATGCTCTCGTCCAGCTAACGCACTAACAAGCATAATGAGCGTCGATTTTGGCAAATGGAAATTTGTAATCATTCCGTCAATGGCACGAAACGTATAGCCCGGATAAATAAAAATGTCCGTCCAGCCGCTTTCAGCAACAAACGTTCCATCGTGACGGGATGCGATCGTCTCCAATGTGCGTGTTGAAGTCGTCCCAACAGCGATAATGCGTCCGCCTTTTGCTTTTACATCGTTCAGCAATTGCGCAGTTCCTTCTGACATTTGATAAAACTCCGCATGCATATCATGTTCTTCAATGTTTTCTACGTTGACCGGACGAAACGTTCCTAATCCGACGTGCAACGTAATAAAAGCAAGATGCACCCCTTTTTTCCGTACATCTTCAAGAAGTTGTTCTGTAAAATGTAACCCTGCTGTCGGAGCCGCAGCTGAGCCTGCTTCACGTGCATAAACCGTTTGATATCTTTCGCGGTCATGAAGCTGTGCTTTAATATACGGAGGGAGCGGCATTTCGCCAAGCGACTCCAGTACTTCAAGAAAAATGCCATCATACGAAAATGAAAGAATGCGCCCACCGTGCTCAAGCTCAGCAACACACTCCGCGCGTAAACGACCGTCACCAAATGAAAGCGTCGTTCCGATTTTCACGCGCTTCGCCGGCTTGACAAGCGTCTCCCATTGATCGCCATCGAGCTGTTTTAATAAGAGCACTTCAATATGTGCCCCTGTTCCTTCTTTTTCTCCATACAGACGAGCTGGCAATACACGCGTATCGTTTAAAACAAGGCAATCGCCTTCTTTCAAATAAGATAAAATGGAACGAAATGTTGGCTCATGCGTTACTTTGCCTGTTCTTTTATCGAGCACCATGAGACGTGACGCTTCTCGATTTGGAAGCGGGGTTTGGGCAATGAGTTCTTCCGGCAAATAAAAATCAAATAAATCGACTTTCATATCCACGTTCCTTTCTTTATTCTATTAGCGAAAACGACCGATAATGTAAAAAATAAGCGATAAAACGACACTTAAAATGATTGATGTCATGATCGGGAAATAAAATGTTGCATTTTCTTTTTTAATGACGATGTCTCCTGGCAAACGCCCAAGTTTAATAAATTGCATCAAAAAACCGACAATGATAAGAACAACACCAATGAGCATAATTGTTTTTGGTAAGTTCGTCATTGCGGCACCTCCAAACCGAAATGGTTGTATGCAAGCGGTGTAACGATTCGTCCACGCGGTGTTCGTTGTAAAAAGCCGATTTGCAACAAATACGGTTCATATACATCTTCAATCGTTTGCGCTTCTTCCCCAATGGTTGCTGCAATCGTTTCTAATCCGACTGGGCCACCTCGGAATTTTTCCATCATGCTTTTTAGTAGTTTATGGTCAAGATGGTCTAATCCTAAACGGTCGACTTGTAATTGCTCGAGTGCTTCCTTTGCTAAGAGAAACGTAATCGTTCCATCACCGCGCACTTGAGCAAAATCACGTACACGTCGCAACAATCGGTTTGCGATACGCGGTGTACCTCGCGAGCGACGTGCAATTTCAAACGCCGCCTCTTCCTCGATTTCTACCGCAAAAATGTGCGCTGTTCGTTTTACAATATGGGCGAGCTCCTCGGAAGTGTAATATTCTAAACGACTTAACACACCAAAACGATCACGAAGCGGAGCAGAGAGTGCGCCAGATCTTGTTGTTGCCCCTACGAGCGTAAACGGTGGTAAATCGAGACGAACCGAACGAGCAGCCGGTCCTTTACCGATGACAATATCTAAACAAAAGTCCTCCATTGCTGGATACAATACTTCCTCCACTGCTCGCGGCAAACGATGTATTTCATCAATAAATAGTACATCACCAGGCTCAAGCGTTGTTAAAATGGCAGCTAGATCCCCAGGGCGCTCAATCGCTGGTCCGGCTGTTGTACGCAATTGTACACCCATTTCATTTGCAATAATAGCGGCAAGCGTCGTTTTTCCAAGCCCCGGCGGCCCATACAACAACACATGATCAAGCGTCTCTCCGCGCATTTTCGCTGCTTCAATAAATACGGTTAAGTTTTCTTTTACTTTTTGTTGTCCTATATATTCCCGTAACTGTTTTGGGCGAAGACTATATTCAAGCGATGCATCATCATAGTCAGCTGCGCTTGAAATGAGACGCTCTTCCATCATGCATCCCCCTTACTTCAGTAGTTTTTGTAAAGCGAGCTTAATATATCCTTCTGTCGATAACCGCTCTTGTTTTAAAATCGGCATGACTTTTTGAATTTCTTTGTCCGAATAACCGAGCGCCTTTAACGCTTCAAGCGCTTCAGAAAGCGAGTCTATCGCTTCAAACGGTTCTGTAAATAAATTTGGGAAAGCATCAGGTACAATGGCTTGCAGTTTTCCTTTTAAATCTAAAATCATTTGCCGTGCTGTTTTCTTCCCGACGCCTGGAAACTTACATAAAAACTTATCATCTTCTGCTTCAATCGCTTCAACCAATTGCTCAAGCTGGCCAGCCGCTAAAATGGCGAGCGCCCCTTTCGGTCCGATGCCTGATACTTGCAATAGTTTAGCAAATAACGTTCGCTCTTGGCGAGTGTGAAATCCGTAAAGCGCAAGCACATCTTCACGCACATAATGATATGTATATACGATGATCTGTTCCTGTTTGCTAATGTGAAATGAAAACGGATTTGGGGTAAAAATTTGATAGCCTATTCCATTATTTTCAACAACGATATATTCCGGACAAACGTAATCGACGTATCCACGAATAAATTCAATCAACGGCTCGTCCTCCTTTTCCCACGCCTTTCATTTTAACATAAGATGAGAAAAGCGGAAAGCGTACAGCAAGACACGATTAAACATATTAAGAAAGCCCGCTTGATGTGCGGGCTTATTTTCCAAACGGCTCATACGCTTCAATGACACGTTTGTAATTTCTTTTCGAACGAACAGAAATGCCTTTTTCTAATTTCTCCCGTTCATGACTTTCAAGTTTTTTTACATCAATTTGAAAAAACGACTGGATCACACGAGAGGATTCACCTGGCTTTCCTTCAAAAATAGAAAGTGTTCCATCTTTAGTAAGACCGAAATATCCTGCTTTCGTTAATGGTGACAAATCGTCAACATATCGTTGAAAAACAATTTGCTCGTCATCCATATTGACCAGATGCCAATCTTTATATTTGTTCCAAATGTCTTTCATCGATGTTACCGTTTCTTCCTTTATTTCCTCACTCACTTCCCCATCCATATATACGGTCTCTAAAATGATTGTCATGTGTACAGAGGATGCACTCTGTGCCAAAAATAAACTAAGCCATAGTGTCAGTACAATATTCATCGTTCTCACCTCATTCATATGTTGACCATTTTCTCCAAAATTAAACGGTCTTGCCATCGCAAGACCGTTTATTCTAACATCGATTCATCTAAGTTATGATAAATTTCTTGTACATCATCATCGTCTTCAAGCATATCAATCAGTTTTAACATTTTCGTTAAATCGTCACCTGTTAACGTCGTATACGTTTGCGGAATCATTGTTATTTCAGCTGTTGCAAATACAAATCCTTGCGCAGCTAACGTATTTTTTACTTGCTCGAACTGTTCTGGGGATGTATAAATTTCAAATGCGTCTTCCGTCGTCTCCATTTCATCTGCGCCAGCTTCAATCGCTTGTAACAACATCTCATCTTCATCTATATCTAAACCTTCACGTGCGATGACTATTAATCCCTTTCGATCAAATAAATACGAAACGCATCCCGTCTCCCCTAAGTTTCCACCATTTTTTGAAAATGCTACACGAACATTGGAAGCCGTCCGATTTTTATTGTCGGTTAAGCAAATCACCATGACCGCTACGCCGCCTGGTCCATACCCTTCATAACGAATTTCCTCATAATGTGTATGCTCTTGATTTCCCGTTGCTTTTTTAATGGCACGTTCAATATTTTCGTTCGGCATGTTAGCTGATTTTGCTTTTTCAATCGCAAGACGCAACGTAGCGTTTGTTGTTGGATCGCCACCGCCCATTTTTGCCGCCACGTAAATTTCCTTCGCCAATTTCATAAATAGTTTTCCACGTTTCGCATCTTGTGCATTTTTGCGACGTTGAATATTTTTCCACTTAGAATGTCCTGCCATTCGGATCCCCTCTCATATGTGAAAAATGTCCATAAAAACTATAACAAAAATGCATAAAAAAGAACAGGGGGAAGCCCCTGTTCTTTTATCCGCGATTCATGAATGGGCGTTCGATCATATCGCCCATATCGTTAAATATGTCGCGAATATCACGCTCTAGTTGATCCATTGGACCACCGTCGCGAATATCGTTGTCAAGCGTACGAATACGGTTGTACATACTTTCATTTGCAACTACGCGAACGGTTTTACCCGCTGTATATGGGGCGATCGCTTGACGAACGAGACGTTCAATACGCGTTGTATTCTTTTCTGTCGTTGATACTGCCACGACGACACGATCCCCTGAAACAACAGCACGTGCATCTTTGACGTTGGCGACGCTTGCGGCACGCTTCGCAATTTTTTCAGCTAACGCCCCGTTATAGTTACGGTAATACGATGGGCGCGTACGTTCATCCATCGTATTTAAATGCCCGTGATAGTTGCGATCAGCGCGACTAAAATTTCGATCCACTTGCGGTGTTCGTGTTGTTCGGTTCATGCCACGATCGAGCATTTCCGTAATCGGTCCATCATTGTCACGCACTTGACGAACGTTTCCGTTTAAACGCTCTGTACCGTAGCGACCATATTGAAACCCAGTCATATCGTTTTCGTTTGAGTAATATCCGATCGGACGTGTGCGATCAGTATAACGTGTATCAAGCGCTTGATTATTACAAGCAACTAACCCGCTAAGTGCGAGGACTGTACCGAGAGCGACGATTCGCTTCCGCAAAGGAAAAACCCCCTTTTCGCTTTTGTAGACAATGCGTCTACACCATTAGCTTGGCGCAAAAAAGGGGTTTTATCGCTGTTAAAATTTTGGTGGAGCAATGGCTAATTGTCTCTTATGATGTGAACGTTCATGAAGCCGTTCAATAATTTCGCGGTCGCGTTCTGGAATTGGCTCACCTTTTAAATATTTGTCAATCATGTCGTATGTTGTACCCATTTCGTTTTCGTCTGTCTGTCCTTCCCAAAGACCTGCGCTAGGCGCTTTCGTAATAATTTCTTCAGGTACACCGAGAATACGAGCCATTTCGCGCACTTCGCCTTTTGTAAAATGAACGAGCGGAACTAAATCAACGCCACCGTCACCGTATTTTGTAAAGTAGCCTGTATGCCACTCCGCTGCATTATCCGTCCCGACGACGAGGTAACCATAATTATTTGCGACCGCATACAACGTCGTCATACGCAGACGTGCACGTGTATTCGCATCACCAAGGCGTGCAGCTTGCTCGTTCCATTGCCCCTTTTCTTTTAGTTGTTTCTCAATTTCACCGAATAATACGCGATGTGTTTCTGTTAAGTCGATGACATGATAATCAATGCCACAACTTTCTACAACTTTTAATGCATCTTCTTGATCTTTTGGATTGCTTTTACATGGCATAATAAGCCCTAATGAGTGATTAGGGAACGCTCGCTTAATTAAATGGGCAACGACCGCAGAATCAATGCCGCCACTAATCCCGACAATCGCTCCATTCATCCCTGCTTCCTGTACGCGTTCACGAAGCCATGCAATTAACCTCTCAATTTTTTGTTCCATGTATGTACATCCCTTTCTTTTTACATCATCATGTTCATTTTATCACACAAAAAGCAAAAAGAAAAAGAGGCGACATTATTGCCCCTCTTCATCCTCACGATAAGGAACAGAAAAATATGGGTTTACTCCGTATGGCTGTACCGGCCACATTTGCTGCCATCCGTACGGACCATATGGCATAGCTGGCTGTGGCATATACATTTGCTGTGGCATCATCGGCACGTTTTCACCATACATTTGTTGTGGATATGATGCTTGTTGCGGTTGTTGTGAATACTCCCCTACACCTGTTGGCATCTGCGGCATCATCGGTTGCGACTGTTGAGAATATTCACCTGTTGGCATTTGTGGCAGATAAGGTGTCGGTTTCGGTTCACCGCATCCGCAATCATCGTTGTTTGCCATGTTTTGTGGATATGTCCACGGCATCATTGGATACATTGGCGGAAACCACGGATAAAAACCGTATCCTGGCATCACTGGCGAAATAGGAATGCACGGCATTGGCATCGGCAAAGGCATTGGAGCAGGCTGCGGCTGCATCGGTTGTTGTGGTTGCTCCTCCATCATTGGCGCTTGTGTTGGTGGAATCGGTGGAATATCTGGAAATGGTGGTATTTGCATATCTTCGTCATGTTCCATCATATTCGGCATAATATTTGGCGGCTTTGGCGGCAAAAGCGGCATCTCTTGTTTCGGTTCTTCTTTTTTCTCCGATGTCTTTGCAATTGGAATTTCTTTTGCTATCGGTTCAACGTTTTGCGGTTGTTGTAATGGTTGCTCTTTTTTGTTTACATGAATATCCACATCAACTGAAACTTTCGGTGTTTCCTTTTTGACTGGTTTCGCTGGTGCGGCTGGTGTTGGTACTTTAATTTTCATCCCCGGCATAATGGAATTTGGATCACTTAAATGAGCGTTCATTTTTTTTAGCTCTTCAAAATCAACTCCGTATTTCTCCGCAATTTTCCAAAGGGTATCTCCTTTTTGAACGATATGAATTTTCACGTGTTTCCCCCTCCTATGTTCAGACGTGACGTGTATGTCATGTTCAGCTTGTCGCTACTAGGCTTCAACATAACTTATGAACAGAAAGCTTTTTTTATGATAAAAATAAAAAAGACCGGCAAAAAAATGCCGATCTTATGCACGGGCTAACATGCGCTCAAGTGCTAACATCGCTCCTTCCGCTACATCTTTTGGCACGGTAATACGGTTTACAACTGTTCCTTCATGAAGCGATTCGAGCGCCCAAAGTAAGTGCGGTAAATCAATGCGATTCATCGTTAAACATGGACACATATACGGGTTTAACGACACGATTTCTTTATCTGGATGTTGCTGAATGATGCGATTTACTAAATTCATTTCTGTTCCGATCGCCCATTTGCTTCCTGCTGGTGCGTTGGCAATCGTTTCGATAATATATTTCGTCGATCCTGCATCATCTGCTTGTTGCACCACTTCCCAGCTACATTCTGGATGAACAATAATTTTCATATCTGGCTTCGTTTTTCGAATATGTTCAATATGTTTTACTGTAAAGTTTTCATGAACGGAACAATGCCCCTTCCATAAAATCACTTTAATTTGTTGGACATCTCCCTCATATTGCAATGTATTTGTTATCGGGTCCCATACAGCCATTTGCTCTAACGGAACACCGAGATCGTATGCTGTATTTCTTCCTAAATGTTGGTCAGGCAAAAAGAAAATACGCTCCTTTTGGGTAAACGCCCATGCGACCATTTTTTTCGCATTTGATGATGTTACTGTTGCACCGCCATGTAAACCGACAAACGCTTTAATTGCAGCTGTAGAGTTGACGTACGTTAACGGTAAAATCGTATCGCCAAACAGTTGTTGTAATATAGGCCATGCTCGTTCCACTTGTTCAATTTCTGCCATATCAGCCATCGAACAGCCTGCACGCATATCTGGCAAAATGACGATTTGTTCATCACTCGTTAAAATATCAGCAGTTTCCGCCATGAAATGGACGCCACAAAATACAATATATTCAGCTTCTTTATTTTTCGCTGCCACTTGCGCCAATTGTAATGAATCGCCTGTCGCATCTGCAAATTGAATGACTTCGTCCTTTTGATAATGGTGACCTGGGATAAATAAACGAGCGCCGAGCTTTTGTTTGACACGAGCCACTCGTTCTTCCATTTCTTCAACCGACAACTGTTTATACGTCTCTGGCATCGCATCTTGTTGTTGCATCAATTGTAATACGTTCATTCTTTATTCCTCCTACTGCACGTTTAAACTAATGTCTAGCGCTTTTGCTGAGTGCGTTAACATGCCTAATGAAATGTAGTCAACCCCTGTATCCCGGTATTGTGCAATATTTTCAAGCGTAATTCCGCCTGAAGCTTCTGTGATGATCGACGATGGAACGAGTTGGACAAATTCACGAATTTCTTCTGGTGTACGGTTATCAAACATAATGATATCCGCTCCTGCTTCAACCGCTTCGATGACTTGCTGTTTCGTTTCCGTTTCTACTTCAATTTTTACCATATGACCAAGTTGGGAACGAACACGTTCTACTGCTTTTTTAATCGACCCGCAAAACGCAATATGATTATCTTTAATCATCACTCCATCATATAAACCGAAACGATGATTATATCCACCACCGCATGTCACCGCATATTTTTCTAACATGCGAAGTCCTGGTGTTGTTTTTCGTGTATCACAAATGCGTGTATGATTGCTGTTAAGTGCTCGAACGGCTTGGTTTGTCAACGTGGCAATACCACTCATGCGCTGAAGTAAGTTTAAAATGACGCGCTCACCTGATAAAAGCGGAATCATTGGACCGGAAACAACGGCAATCGGTTCCCCTTTTTTCACACGTTCTCCATCTCGTTTATACAATTGACATGCGATCGACGAGTGTAATAACTTATACCCGATTTCAATAATCGATACGCCTGCGATCATCCCATCTTCTTTGGCAACAAATATCGCCCTTCCTTCATCCATCGGAGAAAAAATCGTTTCGCTCGTCACATCACGTTCTCCAATATCTTCTAAAAAAAACTGTTTGAGTAGTTCTTTTAACCTTAACTCATTCAACGGAACCCCTCCTTCGTGAAATGCTCTGCTTTCGTGCGTATGATACGTCGTTTTTCCCAATACATTTTTTCAAACGGTTCATCGCTTCGATAGTGAGCACCGCGACTTTCTTTTCTTTGCAAAGCGGAAGTTGTGATAAGCCATCCAACGATTAACATATATATGATCGTACGTTTCTCATCATCCTCCTCAGGTGCCACGGTGACGAGTTCATGAATGGAATATTGTTCAAACCATCGTTTTGCTTGAAACAATTTGTCATAATCGCGAACAATGCCAACATATTGCGTCATTACATGCTGAATTTCGTCTCTTGTTGGTAACACGATACATAAGTGATTTTCTTTTCTTTCACTTTTCTTTAACTTCCGATGTTGCTCTGCTTTTTGCAATAAGTGAAAAGCCAATCTTCTACTAAAGACAAACGCTTCAAGCAACGAATTGCTCGCTAAACGGTTTGCACCATGTACACCTGTACATGCTGCCTCTCCAACCGCATACAATCCCGGTAGCGTCGTTTCCCCATCCATATTTACAACGATCCCTCCCATTAAAAAATGGGCTCCCGGAACAACAGGGATGAGTCCGCTACGCCAATCGACGTGATAGCGCTCACAAAGGGATGTGATCGTCGGAAAACGGGATGGGAAGTGTGGGATCATAGAAATATTTAAAAATACGCGATGACCGTTTTTGATTTCATGGTCAATCGCTCGGGATACGACGTCACGTGGAGCTAAATCTTTTTGTGGATGCACCCCATCCATCACTTGACGACCGTCATCGGTCACTAAAATGGCTCCTTCACCACGCACCGCTTCGGAAATGAGACCGACCGCCTTTCCATTCACATAGAGCATTGTCGGATGAAACTGTACAAACTCCATATCCGTAACAGCTGCACCTGCGCGATACGCCATTGCAATTCCATCACCTGTTGCCGTTTCAGCGTTCGATGTAAACGTGTACAACTGTCCAATTCCACCTGTTGCAATAACCGTTGCATTGGCGGTATACGTTCTATGTTTCGTCTGTACGCCCACACAATGCCCATCAGAAACAAGTAAATCAATGACAGGATCGTTTTCAATAAACGTCACGCGTCCGGAAAGCTTCTCAAATAAGAAGGACACCATATTTTTTCCAGTCGCATCTCCTCCAGCATGTAAAATACGCTTCATGCGATGCGCACCTTCCTGTCCAAAAAGGAGCTGGCCACGTTCGTCCACATCAAATAAAAAACCGATGTTCATAAAATGTTGAATTGCCTCACGTCCTTCTTGAACTAAAATACGTACCGCCTCATCATTATTGTGTTCACATCCTGCGATGATCGTATCTTCATAGTGAGATAGCCAATGATCATTCGGATGAATGGCAGCTGCCACTCCTCCTTGAGCAAGCCAAGAATTACTTGTTTCTTTATTTGACTTCGTGAAAATAATCACATTTTTATACTCACATAAATGGTAGGCAACCATTAACGCTGCAAGGCCGCTACCAACAATAATCACATCCGCTTCACGCATGGATGTTCCTCCATTTCATACTGTCTTGACACCTATATTGACATATATTTAAACTGATGACAAGACTTTTGTTTTGGAAGTTGGTGAACGTGATGATTTATTTAGATTATGCTGCAACGACGCCAATGAGTGAAGAAGCATTAGCCGTCTATGTAGAAAGTGCAAAAAAATATTTCGGAAACGCAAGCAGTCTTCATGACATCGGAACAGCGGCAAATGAGCTGCTTACCGTTTGCCGAAAACAAATCGCTCAACTCGTTGGTGGTGAAGAAAAAGGAGTATATTTCACAAGTGGAGGAACAGAAGCAAACGTTCTCGCCATTCGTTCGCTTGCTTATGCCCATCGTCATAAAGGAAAGCATATTATTACATCAAGCGTCGAACACGCTTCCGTTCATGCTGTATGCGCTCAGCTTGAACAAGAAGGATTTACCGTTACGTACGTGCCCGTTGATCGTTTCGGGCAAGTAAATATTGAAGCGCTTGAACGGGCATTGACAGAGGAAACGATTCTTGTGTCTATTCAACATGCGAATTCCGAAATCGGTACGATTCAGCCGTTAAAACGAGTTGGGGAGTTATTAAAGAAAAAACAAATTGTCTTTCATAGCGATTGTGTACAAACTTTTGGTAAAATACCGATAGATGTGAAACAGTTCCACCTTGATAGCATATCTATCTCTAGCCATAAAATTTATGGTCCAAAAGGGGTGGGTGCTGTTTACATGAACCCACGCGTGCGTTGGCACATGTGGCTACCAAACACAACACATGAAGGCGGATTTCGACCGGGAACTGTCAACGTGCCGGGCATCGCTTCATTTACAACCGCTGCGCATGAAGCCGAAAATAAGCGAAAAACAGTTCAACAACACATGAGTGAATTGCGTCGGTACTTTGTTGAACAAATCGCCCAAAAACAACTGCCGATAACAGTTTTTGAGCATCCAACTGACCAATTGCCACAAATCGTTGGCTGTCTCGTCCACGGCTTTGAAGGGCAATATGTCATGTTGCACTGCAATCGTCATGGGATTGCGATTTCTACTGGCAGCGCATGTCAAGTCGGAAAGCAAGCACCTTCAAAAACGATGATCGCCATCGGCAAGGAGGAAGATGAAGCGAAGCAGTTCATTCGTCTATCGTTTGGTGTACGTACAACAAAAAATGATGTAGAAACGGTTGTTTCTGTACTTGAACAGCTTCAAAAAGAAAGGATGTCAACATGAGAAAAGAAAAAAAATTACTAGGGGAAGAACGACGGGCACTCATTTTGCAATGGCTGAAGGAGAATCATCGCCCGATGACAGGCACAGAATTGGCGAATAAAACAAACGTAAGTCGTCAAGTCATTGTTCAAGATATTTCCTTATTAAAAGCAAGAAACGAACCGATTATTGCAACAAGTCAAGGGTACTTATATTTATCATCTTCTTCTACTCATATGCACACGCGCGTGATCGCTTGTTGTCACACACCCGAACAGACGAAAGAAGAACTGTATATGATTGTCGACCATGGCGTCACTGTTAAGGACGTCAAAATTGAACATCCGGTATATGGTGACTTGACAGCATCCATTATGGTCAGCAATCGGTTAGAAGTGGATGAGTTTATTCGAAAAATTAACGAGACGAAATCCGCCTATTTATCTCAACTGACGGACGGCGTGCATTTGCACACACTTGAAGCCGATTGCGTAGAAAAGTTAGATGAAGCATGCGCTGCTTTAAAACAAGCAGGATTTTTGATCGAATAAAAAACATCCCTTTACACGAGGGATGTTTTTTTCACCGTATAATACGGATAACTACCTAATAGTTGCACCGTACAGCCAAGTGCTTCTAGTTCTGCAATCGCTCCAGGGATTAAAACGTCATCCATTTTTTGATCGATATCAATGATAAAAAAGTAATTTCCAAGTCCTGTTTTTGCTGGTCGTGATTCAATTTTTGTTAAGTTGAGCTTTCGCCACGCAAACGCCGATAACACTTGATGAAGCGCTCCTGCTTGATCTTTCGGCAACATAACCATCAACGTTGTCTTAAAACCGTCTTCTTGATCTTTTACAGGCAATAAACAACGTTCACGATGCAAAACAATAAAACGCGTATGGTTGTAGTCATAATCATGAATGTTTTCTTTCGCAATCGCTAAACCGTATTGTTTTGCAGCAAGACGATTGCCAATCGCTGCGATTTTTTCGTTGGGATGTTCGCTCACATATTTAGCTGCTGCACTTGTTGAAGTGACGTATTCATACGTTGCCTCTTTTAAATGACGATGTAAAAACTTATGGCATTGAGCAATCGCATGTGAATGTGAATAAATACGTTCAACATGCATCCAATGCTCCGATCGAGATGGATGAACAAGCAAATGTTGCTCAATTGGTGCGATAATTTCCCCCACAATTGGCAAATTGCATTCATGAATTAAATAATCAATCGTCAAGTTGACAGAACCTTCAAGCGCATTTTCTAACGGAACGACGGCCAGCTCTACTTCGCCGTCACGCACAGCGTCCATGCATTGCGGAATCGTATGATATGGAACGTTCAGAATATGAGGGAAAACAGCTTCAACAGCCGCATGCGTGAACGTCCCTTTTGGTCCTAAATATCCGATTTTCACCTTTCTTCTCCTCTCTACGCCCCTGACCCAAGAATCTCTACTTTTTCAACAAAAGGCAGCTGTTTTAGTTGCGAAATTAGCTCATCAATCGTCATCGTCATCTCGCTTGTACTCATCGATAGCGTGACGTTTGCACGCCCTTGAAGCGGAATCGTTTGATGAATCGTAAGCACGTTACAGTTGGCCGCTGCAACAACGCTTAATAGCTTTGAAAGGGTGCCTGAACGGTCTTCTAAATGGAAAAAAAGCGTAATAATTTGTTCACGAACCATCGTATGAAATGGAAAAACGGCGTCGCGGTATTTATAAAAAACGCTTCGGCTCACATCAACAAGTTGCACAGCGTCAGCGACGGAATCGACTTTTTTTCGCTCAATTAATTCTTTTGCAGCCAATACTTTTTTCATCGCCTCAGGCAATACATCTTCACGCACTAGGTAAAACTTTTTATCCACCGCACAAGCGCCCCCTTTCGCATTAATCAACAAATTCAAATTCGTAATTCAATAGTTTCACAATATCCCCATCTTTTGCTCCGCGAGCGCGCAGCGCATCATCCACCCCAAGTGAGCGCAACTGACGCGCAAAACGACGCACGGACTCTTCTCGTGAAAAATCGGTCATTTTGAACAGCTTTTCAATCTTTTCCCCTGATAAAATAAACGTTCCATCATCATCGCGCGTAATATGAAACGGGGCTTCTTCTTTTTCGAGCTTGTAAACAACGCGATGAATTGCTTCTTCCTCTTGTGGATAAAGAGGAAATTCTGGCGTCGTCTCAAGCAAATCAGCAATGGCAAATAACAGTTCACGAATCCCTTGACGAGTGACTGCTGAAATTGGGAAAATCGGCACATCTTCGTTTAATTTTTGTTTAAATTGTTGCAAATGTTCCTCCGCATGTGGCATATCCATTTTATTCGCCACAATAATTTGTGGTCGCTCTGTTAGGCGTAAATTATATTGTTTTAATTCTTCGTTAATCACTACATAATCTTCGTACGGATCTCGTCCTTCAATGGCAGCCATATCAATGACATGCACAATGACACGTGTTCGCTCAATATGACGTAAAAATTGATGTCCGAGTCCAACTCCTTGATGAGCACCTTCAATAAGACCTGGTAAATCAGCCATAACGAAACTACGGCCATCTTCTGTTTCAACGACACCTAAATTTGGAACGATCGTCGTAAAATGATAGTCTGCAATTTTCGGTTTCGCTGCTGAAACGACGGACAATAGCGTCGATTTACCGACGCTTGGGAAACCGACAAGTCCAACATCAGCAAGCAGTTTTAATTCTAACGTCACGTATCGTTCTTGTCCCGGCTCCCCGTTTTCAGCAATTTCTGGCGCCGGATTCGATGCGGTCGCAAATCGAGTATTTCCTCGTCCTCCGCGACCACCTTTTGCTACGACAAATCGTTGTCCATGTTCTGTTAAATCAGCAATCACTTCTTTCATCTCATCGTCAATAACAACCGTTCCTGGTGGCACTTTGACAATTAAATCTTCGGCGTTTTTTCCATGTTGATTTTTCGACATGCCATGTTCACCACGTGGCGCCTTAAAATGGCGTTGATAGCGAAAATCCATTAACGTTCGCAATCCTTCATCAACAACAAATACGACGTCGCCACCTTTTCCACCGTCTCCCCCCGCTGGACCGCCTTTTGGAACGTATTTTTCGCGCCGAAACGCGACCATTCCGTTTCCACCGTCGCCACCTTTCACGTATATTTTCACTTGATCAACAAACATCGTTTTCCTCCTCCGATCTTTTCACCTTTTATTTAAAAAGATGAAATAGTTACACATATCATTAATTCATGTTGTTGAATGACGCAATCACAAAGTGTAAGTGCATCATATTGCTTATGGTCTTGAATCCATGTTTTTACCGTCTCTAGTTTTTGAAGCATGCCACGATAATCAACAAATAATCGTACATTTTTCTCTGTTAAATCGATCGTAATCGTTACATAGTTTTCAACATGTGGAGAAGAACATTCCTCAAGCATATGTAAAAATGTTTGACACCATGTAACGAGCATATGATCATATGCATGTAATGAACGTGGCTCTCCTAACACGTCATACTCGAGTTGAATATGACGTGCTTGCCAATGGTACGTCATAAGCAATTCAGCGAACTGCTCTATTTGTAAATTCGTTAGCTTCGCTTCATTTTCTGCCTCAATGATAATTTGTTGAATGATCTCATTCACCCGATCAATCCGTTGCAAAGATAAATTTCCTTTAATTAACTGAATTTTATTGAGCCAATCGTGCCTGGAATGACGCAATGCCTCCACAATCGTCCACCGCTTCTCCATCATTCATTCTCCCATAAACATTTTGACTATAATTATAACATACGCTAACAAAAAGAAAACCCTAACCAAGCCGGTTAGAGTTTTCCACTTCTTTATGCTTCTTTTACAACAGGATAAACGCTCACTTTTTTACGATCGCGACCCATGCGCTCAAAACGAACGATGCCGTCAACTTTCGCGTAAAGTGTGTCGTCACCACCGCGTCCTACGTTTAATCCTGGGTAAATTTTTGTTCCACGTTGACGGTAAAGAATAGAACCGCCTGTGACGAATTGACCGTCTGCACGCTTCGCGCCAAGACGTTTTGCGATCGAATCACGACCGTTCTTTGTTGAACCTACCCCTTTTTTCGATGCGAAAAACTGAAGATCTAAACGCAACATGTCGTGTCACCTCCTACAACGTTTTCGTCGTTATGTTGACGTATTCACCGTAATCACGCTCAATCGTTTGGAGCGACACGATCATTCCTTCAAGAAGAAGTTGCACATCGGCTAGCACTTTCGCATCTTCAATTGTCGGAAGTTCGCAATGAAGATAGCCATCTTTTCCTTGTTGAATGATCGGTTTCACATTCGTCAAGGCGACGATTGCATTGACCGCACCAAACGAAACAGCTGATACACCTGCACATACAATATCTTGTCCACGCTTCGCAAACTGGGCGTGTCCGCTAATGGTAAAGGAACGAATCGTCCCTTCTGACGTTCGATCAATTGTTATACGAATCATCGCTTACGCCTTATGCGTTAATTTTTTCGATGACAACTTTTGTGTATGGTTGGCGATGACCTTGCTTACGACGATAGTTTTTCTTTGGCTTATATTTGAAAACGATGATCTTCTTTTGACGACCATGTTTTTCAACTTTCGCCGTTACTGTTGCGCCAGCGACTGTAGGATTACCAACTTTTACGTTTCCGCCACCTACAAATAACACTTTGTCAAATGTTACTGTTTCGCCTTCCGCTGCATCAATTTTCTCGATGTAAATTGCTTGGCCTTCTTGTACTTTAATTTGTTTTCCACCAGTTTCAATAATCGCGTACATATTTGCACCTCCTAAATTAGACTCAGACTCGCCAGCTGCGAGGCGGTTCAAGCGAACGCTTAAATAGCCTTAGCTGAGCGGTTGTAGCACGGGTGCTACACAACATAGAAGATGATAGCATAAAAAGAAAACAATTGTCAATACGTAAAAATTAAATGGCCGATCGGTTCATTCGTTCGTTTCTCATGAAAATAAGCATACAACAATTCATTTTCATCAAGTTCCATTTCTATTTGATTTTTTTTGACGAGGATCGCATGTTTTTTTCCGCGATGAAACAAAAGAAGAACGCGAAATAACGGATCATTTGCATCGACGACAAGACGCTTCAATGCCCGATATTCGATTCGTTTTCCGTAGTAACGTTCAAGTAAAAAACGGATCCATACGTACGTTCGTTGCTTCCATTCAACCCAAATGGCATGTGCTAAAAAAAGACCGATGATCCATAAATTGATTTGCATTGGCGCAAAAATAAGTAAAGTAATAAAACATGCGATTAAAAACAAAGATGACGCATAAAGCGTTTGTTCGTGCGCACGTCGAAACGATGTACGCATTGTGCGGTAAAGGAACAATAACTTTCCTCCATCGAGCGGCCAAATCGGTAATAAGTTAATGAGTAAAATGGATAAATTGTACTCAAGCAGTTGCTTATACCACTCATCCGATAGCATGTTGGCGCTGTGTGCTATATATACAATAAAAAAAATAACAATATGCTGGAATGGACCTGCCAGTATCACGATTAATTCTTCATGGAACGGACGATTCCCATGTTCATCCATCTCAGCTACCCCACCAAACGGCAAAAGTAAGATGCGTTTCACACGCCATGAAAACAAATGTGCCGCTATAACGTGTCCAAGTTCGTGCAAAAGAACAATCCAAAACAACAAAAGAAGCGTCTGAAATTGAGCAGTCATAATCGCCATAAGTGCAATAAACCAAAAAAGCGGATGGATATGAATGTTCATGAAAATAGATAGCCACTTATTCAAAGGAAATCACCTGAATTGGATCAATAAAATGATCCCCTTGTTTAACAGCAAAATAAAATATACGTTTTTGATTATTCTCCTCCGCTTTTCCTACTTCTTTTCCCGCCTCAATAAAATCATATAGCTTTACAGAAATAGCCGATAATTTTCCATACCACGTTTCACTTCCGTCTGCATGTTGAATAATGACTGTTTTTCCATGCGGTTCTTTCACTCCTGCAAATACGACAATCCCTTCTTCGACTGCTTTAATCGATTCATCAGTTTCAATGACAACGCCTTGTCCATTATGTTCGAACGTTTCTACAACGCGCGCTGAAGCAGGGAAAGCATATGCTGCTGTTGTTTCTTGTTGCTTTTTTACTGGAAAAAATGCAAGCGGCTTGCCAAATGTTTTTTCATACCATTGAGCAACGGTCGCAAACTGAAAATCTTTTTCCATCACGTGTTTGACAAACGTACGAGCTCCTTCCATTTTCGGAGAATCATATTGAAACAAAATGGCCACACTAAAAAATAATAGTGCTGCGAGGAAGCTTTTAAATAAAAATATATCTTTGCGAAACAGCGACGATTCACGCTCCCCTTCGTACGTCACAACCGTTGGGTTTCCGTATTTTTCATCTTCGCCCCAATTCGTCAACATCGTTTGAACGTAACGTTCACGCTCCTTTTTCCGCTTGGCGATTCGTTTTCGAATATGTTCAATTCGATCGCTCACACTCCCACCCCTCTCGTCCTATTTGTATTATATGTATGGGGAAATCGGGAAGATATGAATGAAAAAAGCACCTCCAATCGGAAGTGCTAGCGAGCGCTAAACAATTTTCTAATTTTCGAGAAAAAGCCTTTTTGTTCTTCATCATCGAGCGACATGAGCGGCACTGATTCGCCGAGAAGGCGCCGAGCAATGTTGCGATATGCTATTGAGGCTTTGCTATTCGGATCGAGAACAATCGGCTCACCATTGTTTGACGCTTTAATAACGTGTTCGTCATCAACAATAATACCAAGTAAGTCGATAGATAAGTGCATGACAATTTCATCAATGTCTAACATATCATGATTTTTTAACATATGGCTGCGAATGCGATTAATAATTAAACGCGGGCGTCTCATATGCTCCTCTTTTTCAAGCAGACCGATAATTCGATCCGCATCGCGAACAGCGGAAATGTCTGGTGTCGTCACAACAATCGCTTCATCCGCTCCTGCAACAGCATTTTTATATCCTTGTTCAATACCCGCAGGACAATCAATTAAAATATAATCGTAATCTTGTCTTAAATCGTCAATGAGTTGTTTCATTTGTTCCGGCGTAACCGCAGACTTGTCGCTCGTTTGGGCAGCTGGTAATAAATACAGACGATCTTCAAACCGCTTATCCTTCACGAGCGCTTTTTGAACCGTGCAACGTCCTTCGATAACGTCGACAAGATCATAAATGATGCGATTTTCTAACCCCATAATGACGTCAAGATTGCGCAAACCGATATCGGTGTCAACAAGACAGACACGCTTTCCTAATAGTGCTAGCGCTGTTCCGAGATTTGCCGTCGTTGTTGTTTTGCCAACGCCACCTTTGCCAGAAGTAATAACAATCGCTTCTCCCACTGTCAAAAACTCCCTTCTAACCGAGTTAAATGCGGACGTAAATGCATTAATAGTTGGAGTCGATCGACAACAATTTGATCATGTTCGTCAATATAAGCGCACTCCATTTCATTTCCTTCGTCAGTACGATAGTCTGGTGCTCGATTCATCACATCGCTAATGCGCAACTGTGTTGGCTTCATGACTGAAGCAGCAATGATCGCTTGGCGATTTCCATCATACCCTGCATGAGCAATGCCGCGTAACGCCCCCAACACAAAAATATTTCCTGTCGCAATGACGGTTCCGCCAGGATTCACATCACCGATTAAAAGCAAGTCCCCATCGATATGTAGCACTTGTCCAGAACGAACGATTTTCGCAACGGACACAATTTCATTTTTCTTTTTCCACTCCAACGCCTCTTGTTTCGTCATCACATTGCTTACAATCGAGTGCACAATTAAATTTTTTTTCATTCGGATGACATCGCGCAATCTTTCTTCTTGTTCACGCGTCAAATATCGGTTGCCAACATGCACGTGCACCGCAACAAGCGGACCTTCCTCATCTCGAGTTGTCGTCATCAACAATTCGTCCACTTGTTTTAATAGCTCGTCATAGGCGCACGTATCATCAAGATGCAACGTCAACCCTTCTTTCGTCCCTTTCATCGACACATATGCTCTTTTCTCCTTGCCAGCCACGACTTTCACCTCAATACATATTTCTCCGCATTTTTTTGTATTCCTTCACACTGGCGACGATTCATCCCGCTTCTCATGCCACTTTAACAACGTTTGCTTTAGCGGATAGGCGATGATCAAAATGACAATTGTATGAATAAACAACGTTGGTAAAAAGCGTGCCTGAAAAAACGTTTGAACAGACATAGTCGTTCCACCAATAACGAGTTGAATGGCGTATGCGTACCACTCCACACATGCAATCGCCACAATGGCAAAAAAAGAAGCCGTCCATGCGTTTTTATGCAAAACGTTCATCGCTTTTGCAATTAAATAAGCAATGAGCGAAAAGGCAAAGGCATAAGCACCTAATAGTTCCGTATATGCTACATCGTATAATAGACCGAAGATGAATCCGTACGTCATTCCTTCTGTTTGCCCAATAAAAATCGTAATAAACACGATTAAAACGAGCAACATACGCGGCACGAGCAAATAAACATCAAATAATGGCTGTGAAAACAATTGAACAATAATGCTTTCTAATAAAAACATAACGGTCACAAGGGAAGGAAGAAACAAGCGGCTCATTGTTCTTCCTCCTCTTGCGACATTTCGATTTTTCGTTTCACAATGATCACATCATCAATGTCATAAAAATTCGCTGCTGGCTTGATATAGGCAATTTGTGTAAGCCCGTATTCATCCGCAACGACTTCTTCAACTTCTCCGATAAACAATCCTTTTGGAAAAATCCCACCAAGTCCTGATGTAAATACGCGCTGCCCTTTTTCTATTTTTGCATCATATGGAATGCGCTTTAACAGCAACGCTTCTCTCTCTTCATCGTATCCTTCTATTAAGCCGAATACGTTTTCATCTCCTTGAATAAATGCGGAAATGCGGTTTTGTCGATCTTTTGCGCTCAGCAATTGCACCGTTGCGCTAAATGGAGAGACGCTACGCACTTTGCCGATTAACCCTTGAGGTGTAATAACAGCCATATCTTTTTTCACACCGTGCTGCGACCCTTTATTGACAATTAACGTCTCTTCCCAGCGATCTGGATTGCGCCCAATGACTGTCGCTTGAATAGCAACAAAGTCACGTAAACTTTCTTTTTTATTCAAAAGTTCACGCAAACGTTCGTTTTCTTTCTTTAACGACTCCACTTCTGATTGCAAAAGAACGTATTGCTCTAAATGTTCTTTTAAACGCTTGTTCTCTTCATATGTATGGCGCAAATCATTCACATTTTCAAAGAAGCCCGCAACAAACTGTGCGGGCTTATGCACGATCGATTGCATAAAAACAACGGTGTCTTTCACGAATTTTTCCATCCAACTTAGTTCGTTTCGCTCTTTTAATGAAAAGCCGATCAAGGCAACGAGAACCATGATGCTGACAAGTAATATAATGAGCCGTTTATTTAAGAAAAACTTCGGCATGAGAACACCTTCTTACACATTAGCGATGGTCTCGCGCTTTATTTTTAAATAAATGGATATGATCAAGCGCTTTTCCTGTACCGATTGCGACGCAATCAAGCGGATTTTCAGCAATAATGACTGGCATGTTCGTTTCTTGGCTAATGACTTTATCTAAATTCCGTAACAACGCTCCCCCACCTGTTAAAACGATTCCGCGATCCATAATGTCGGCAGCAAGCTCTGGAGGCGTTTTTTCTAGCGTATTTTTCACAGAATCAACAATCGCATATACGGTATCACGCAACGCTTCAGCAATTTCCTCCGCATGAATTTCAATCGTTTTTGGCAAGCCTGTTAACAAGTCGCGACCGCGAATTTCCATGCTTCCGATTCCTTCTGGATTTCCTGCTGAACCAATTTCAACTTTAATCGCTTCCGCTGTACGCTCCCCGATCATTAAATTGTACGTTTTGCGGATATATTGGATAATTGCTTCATCCATTTCGTCACCCGCAACGCGAATCGATTGGCTCGTCACAATGCCACCTAAAGAAATGACAGCAACTTCCGTTGTGCCGCCCCCGATGTCGACAACCATGCTTCCTGTTGGCTCCCATACTGGTAAGTTTGCCCCGATTGCCGCTGCAAACGGTTCTTCGATCGTATAAGCATCGCGAGCACCTGCTTGTCTAGTCGCATCGATGACTGCACGCTCTTCTACTGCCGTAATCCCTGACGGTACGCACACCATGACGTATGGTTTTCCAGCAAACAATCCGCTATTTTTCGTTGCTTGTTTAATGTAGTATTTCATCATAATCGCTGTCGTTTCGTAATCTGCAATGACCCCGTCTTTCATCGGACGAAGCGCAACAACATTTCCTGGCGTACGTCCGATCATTTGTTTTGCTTCATTTCCAACCGCCACAATTTGTTTCGTATCTTTTTGAAGCGCGACAACAGAAGGCTCGCGCAAAACAATTCCTTTTCCTTTGACGTATACGAGCGTATTTGCAGTGCCTAAATCTATTCCGAGATCTCTTGATCCAATGCCAAACATATTCGTATCTTCCTTTCTGAAACAAAATGCTTTCAAAAACTCATGACATTTATTATAACGCAATTGCAATGAAAAGAGAATGATTTACACATATCCTTTTTCTTTTAAACTTACATATGTTTTGTCGCCAATAATTAAATGGTCAAGCAACTCAATGCCAACGAGACGACCGCATTCTGCGAGCCTGCGCGTCACTTCAATATCTTCGCGGCTCGGTGTTGGATCCCCTGACGGATGATTATGGATACAAATAATGGATGCTGCTGAACGTTTAATTGCCTCTTTATACACTTCGCGCGGGTGGACAATCGATGCATTTAAACTACCAATAAATACAGTCTTTTTATGCATCACTTGGTTTTTCGTATTTAAATATAACACAACGAAATGTTCTTGGCTCAAAAAACGCATATCTTCCATGACGTATCGTGCACCATCTTCTGGAGAACGAATGACGTAACGGTCGTCATATTGAAGTTGATGCACACGCCGACCGAGTTCAAGCGCTGCAATAATTTGAATCGCTTTTGTTTTTCCGATTCCTTTAATACTTGTCATTTCTTCAATTGTCGCATCTTTTAGCTGTCGAAGTCCTTCAAAATGGGTGAGTAAATGTTGTGCGAGCGTGAGAACGGAATATTGTTTTGTCCCCGTGCGAAGCAAAATAGCTAACAATTCTTGATTTGATAGGCTTTGCGGTCCTTCGGAAAGCAAGCGTTCACGCGGGCGTTCATCGGGCGGAACATGGCGAATAAGCATACGTTCCCCCCTCTATTTTAACCCTTTTTTTAGCGAAATGGATAAAATCCGAATTTTTTTAATTCACGAGCGAGCCTTGCGATCGGCAAACCAACAACGGAAAAATAGTCACCCTCAATTTTTTGGACAAAAAGTGCTCCGCGCTGTTGAATGCCATATGCTCCCGCTTTATCAAGTGGCTCTTTTGTCGCAATATAAGCCCGAATGTCTTCATCTGAAAGTGGCCAAAATGTAACGTTCGTTTTTTCAGCAAACGTCACGCACTCGTTTGCTGTACAAATCGCTACCCCTGTCCATACTTCATGTGTTGTTCCAGATAGACGTTTCAACATCCGAAAGGCGTCTTGTTCACTTGTTGGCTTTCCAAGCACTTCTCCTTCACATACGACAATCGTATCAGCACCGATGACGCACGCATCACTTGCTTGTTGCCATACCGCATTTGCTTTTTTATACGCGAGCTGTTGTACAATTTCATCTGGGGATAACTTAGCATCAAATGATTCATCGACATCGCTGACGAGGATGTCAAACGGAAGTCCAAGCATACGAAGAAGTTGTTTGCGACGAGGAGAACTAGAAGCTAATACAAGTTGCATCGTCATCACCTTTCTGTCATGAGCGTTTGTTTCAAGGAAGATACACTTGTATCGTACCAAATTTATACACAATATACAACGGTTCGACAAAAAAAGAAGCTGTTCGCTTCTTAATGTAAAACGTGTAATATATGTTGCTGTGCTTCCCATAATTGCTTTTGGTCATTTGATTGACGAAAAGTAAAAAGCGCTTCATATGCTTTTTTCACTTGCTCATTGTGAGGCGAATACGATTGTAGCTGTTTCCATTGTTCATTTTGAAGTTGCTGTCCATTCAACAATCGACTAATAACGGACACGATCATCACAAAAGGTTCACTTTCTTTTTCATCGATGGGTACATTCCACGGTTTTACGTATGTGTCAATTCCGAGCGATTCATATAAACTTGCGATCTGCTTTGCCTCCTCTTTTGTCAATGCCATGCCTAAAAATACATAAACAGGTTGTTTTCCAATTATTACACTCGGACGTTGTTGTGCCTTTATTTTTTGTACATATACATTTGCTGCTTTTTCATCTTGAAACACCCCACCTTGAACGACGAAAATCGTCTCTGTTCGTTGTGAGGTTGGCACTTCTTCATTTTGTTCTTGTTGTAACGTCGTTGTTGAAGTCGGTTTGCTCTCTGTTGTCGGGATGATTGTTAATACAAGTAAGCCGAAGCTTGTCCCAAGAACAACCGCTAAAGCGATCGCTAATACAAAGGAGCGCCAAGGTGATCTTGTATATCGTTTACTCATTTCAAATGGTATGAGCTCATCTTGTTTTTCACTTTGTTCATTGCTTTCCTCGTTCGACCATTGGGGCAATGTATTTGTCACTGACGTGTACGGTTGCTCTTTTCCGTTCACTTTAATAACGATCGCTTTTTTCGCTGGCTTGTCCATTTTTTTCCCTCCCGCTGTCATTCTTCGCCCATCGTAACATAAAAAAAGAAAAAAAAAACGAGACATTTGTCGTCTCGTTGCGGAAGGTTTTCGTCAAATTTCGCACTATCGCTCTTGAATGTCGTTGACCGACAATTGGTCAACTGGCACACCGTTTTCTTTACAAATTTGCTTCATTTCCCCTCTTAAACAAACAGCGTAGCGAATGTGACCATCGCTTTGTTTTGTTACGATGACGTACGAATCATCGCTCGGCGGCAAACGCTTTGACGTATACGGATCAATGATCACTTCGATGACACCGTCATTCGCTAATTGTTTGTACGTCAATATCTCACTTTGATTTGGCGTTAAAAACTCTACTTTTTGCGCACCAACGTGAAGCCGTGCTGCTTCATACAGCGTATACGCTGTCGCAACAAACGCCCGATCACGTGACTTTTTAATGACCTCAACGACAGACACAGTCGCAATCATGACTAAAATACTTAAAATGACAATGACAGCTAACAGTTCGATTAGCGTCATTCCTCGTTCATCTTGCATCCAACCGACCCCTTTATTGTTCCGTTAATGAAGGAAACGGATTTCGCTTTTCGCTCGGTTGCGGTAAATCAAGCGGTGGCAATTGCTCAATCCATTGGCGCAATTCTGGTGCGTAAAACGTTGACACAGTTAAGGAATAAGACAGTTGTGGCACTTCATCCATGACCGTCGTCCATTCTTCATATCCTGTGAACGATAATGAATCAACGGAAACGATGCGCTTTGATCGTTCTAACACATCAATAAATTGTTCGAGTGCAAAATAGGAAGGAGAACGAACAGATAGATTGACTGTCAATTTTTGAATCGGCGTTGGAGGTCCTTCAACGTTTTCTCCTTCTTGAAAAGTAAGCGACAATACTTCACTATTTGATACGACCTCTGCTTTTTCAATGTCTAATAAAAATTGCTCAACAAACGGTTGAACAGGAACACGTTTTTGTAGTTCAACGATGCTCGTGCGCAATTCGTCCGATGTTTGTTTACTTTGTAGCGTTTGTAACAACTTTTTTTCCGTTTGTAATTCTGTTTGTAATTGCTCACGTCGATCATCGAGCGGTTTATATACATACATATAAAGCGCAAATGATAGTAACACAAACAACAAGAGAGAGAGGCTGATCATTAAAGTTTTTCTCATGTTCCCCCTCCTTGTTGCTGTTTTTTCCATTCTTCCATATTTAATTGAATAGAAAATTGTCCGATATATCGTGGCATTGTTCCTTCTTCTTCAGCCTTTTCTTCTACTGCGGTTAAACTCGTCAGTTTTACATCAGTGATAAACGATGCATCTTTTAGAGCTTGTAAATAGGCGGCGCTTTCACGTGTTGTATCAAATTGAGCCGTCAATTGAATGGCACCGTCACGGGCATACGAAACGTTCATTAAAAAGCCGCGTTCAGGCAACCGTTCAATCAGTTCGTGCAATAGCGCGATCGTATGAATCGGATATTGTTCCGCCCATTGAATCGCTTCTTGTAACTGGACTCCGACGGATGCGTTCGTTGCTGTTTTTTGTTTTTCTTCTTCAGCGATGCGCAACGCTTTCGTTTGATCGAGCTCCGTTTTTAATTGCGCAATTTGTTGTTCCATACGCTGCACAATGAAATAAAATGTTGTTGCACCAACAATGAACAAGACCGCTATCACAATCGATAAAAGCGGCATGAAACGGGATTTCCGTTCTCGTTTTGGGAGTAAGTTAATTTCTACTAACATGTGCATTACCCTCTTTTAATCCGAGTCCAATTGGTAGGTAGTAAGTAGGGTCGATCGAAAGTGGCAACGTTAACGTTTCCACTGCCACATCAAGACGCTCTTGTAACAAGTGGGAAAACGTATGAATGAGCGGATGATCGCCAGTCATGACGATGCGCGTAATTTGCGCCTCACCTTTTTGCAGTGAAAAACGATAAAAGTTCATGACACGCTCTAGCTCTTTGTATACATCTTCCAGTTGACGTTCAGGTTGTCCTTCCTTTAACCATTTCCATCCTTCATTCGTTTTTTCCCAACATGTCCATTGTGAATCAAACGCTAACTGACGAGTAAATATCGGACGATGCTGATGAAAGACACTGACGTTTAACGATGATAAATCAAATTGAACAAATAAAAAGTGATCGATGTCGTTCGCTAAATCAAACGTGTAAAATAAGCGATATAAACTAAGCGGAGAAATATCGGCCACAATCGGTTTTAATTTAACTGCTTCAAACAGTTCTGCATATTGCATCACGTTTGCTTCTGGAGCTGCAAATAATAAAACGTGGAGCGCTTCTTTCGTTTTCTCAAGCACCGCATAATCAAATACCGCATCTTCAAACGGAAGTGGAATGGTCGCACCAATTTCCATAAATAAATAACTGCGTATGTCCTCATGCTCCATTTCTTTCGGTAACGGAATTTTACGAATGACGATAAGCGGATCAGGCACGAGAAAACGGACGCGACGACGTTTTATGTTCCACATATCGACGCATTGCTCCATAATGTGAGCAAGTTGCTCTTCATCAGCAATTTTCCCGTCGCGCACAATCCCTTCTGGAAGCGGCCATTCCTCGCATGTATGCCATATGAGCGGTTTTTGTTGTTTTAGCTCTACATAGCGAATGACGTGGTCTTTTATGACAATGTTGCCCACTTTATTTTTCATCGAAAAAAGCCGCATAGTTTGTTCTCCTTACATCATAACCTTTACATACATATCAATCATCGCTTCACCAAAAAAATAGGCGATTAGCGTACCAACAACAATGGCTGGTCCAAATGGCATCGGTTCGCCACGCTTCACACGCCCTATTGCCATGCCAATCAGACCAAACATCGTTCCAACGAACGTCGATAAAAAGAATGCTAAAACCGTTAATTTTACCCCAAGCGCCAAACCGATCACTGCAAATAGTTTAATATCTCCACCGCCCATTCCACCTTTACTCACAAGGGCAATAAGAAACAACATCATAAATCCAACAAAACTACCGAGCAGACTATCCCACCAAGGAGTAAGCGGCACGAGCCATATGCGCTCAATGAAAAGAAGTGGCGCAAAAAATAATAAAACACGGTCTGGAATAATCATATAATGCACATCAGAAACGAAAATAATAACGAATAAAGAAATGAGCGTCCAACTAACGGCTACTTCCGCTGACCAACCGACAAGAAATGGAGCGAGCGTAAACAATATAGCCGTGGACAGCTCAACGAACGGATAAACAAAGGAAATGCGCGCACAACACGCGCGACATTTCCCTTTTTGCAACATATACGAAACGACCGGAATTAACTCTAACGCTGTCAACGTTCGCTTACAAGATGGACAATGCGAACGCGGCGCAACAATCGACTCCCCTTTCGGCACCCTTAACCCAACAACGTTATAAAAAGAGCCGAGAAGAAGACCGAGGACAAATGTAAAGATTATAATGTTACATCATCCCTTTTAACTTTACCTGGATCTTCATTATCAATGTGTTTTGTGTTATCTGATACTAGCGTCACTTTCCATACACCGTTATCTAAAACCACTTTTGATTCTTCTTTATCATATTCTCCGCCACCAGGCTTTTTGACAGGTTCTAAGTACTTCTTTTCTTCTAAATATTGCAAAGTATACTCTGTTACTGTGCTATCTGCTGTATACGCTAGTCTTGCTGCATTGACCATTTGTTGAGCATTTGCGATATGTGCGTCTTTGCGAGAATTTTCAATTAATCCCCCAATACTCGGAATCGCAATGGCAGCAATAATTCCTAAAATAACGATCACTGCCAACAACTCGATTAGCGTTAAACCTTTCTCATTGCGAATCAATTTCTTTAACATAATTCCTCTCCTTTGCAATTTTTTGTTTTCTCTCATCATTTTACACGATAACCAATCTAGTTGAAAAGTACTAGTTTTATTGTTGAATATGATTAAATATATCAAACATCGGGACTAAAATGGATGTGACGATTGTCCCAACGACGCTAGCGAGCAACACGATCATGAGCGGTTCAATTAATGATTTTAATCGATCGGTCGCTGCTTCGACTTCCGCTTCGTAAAAGTCAGCTACTTTCGCAAGCATCGCATCTAATGAACCCGTTTGTTCTCCAATCGCAATCATTTGCGTCACGAGCGGAGGAAATGCCCAATGTCGCTTCATAGGTTCCGTTAACGATTCTCCGCGCTCAAGCGCATCACGCGATGTGCGAATGACGCGAGCAACGACTTCATTTTCAACGACCGCTTCAACGATCGCAAGCGCTTGTAAAATAGGGACAGCGCTTGAAAAAAGGGAACTTAATGTGCGTGTCATGCGAGCAAGTACCGCCTTTTGCATCATGCTGCCGAAAATCGGCATGCGTAATACGATCACATCTAAATAATATTTCGTCTTTTTTTGCTTCTTTAACAACAGAAGTAAGCCGTACATCATAAACATAAGTAAAATAACGCCCCACCAGTACGTTTGCATCACTTCACTTGCACGTAGCACAAACTTCGTAATCGCTGGCAACTCCGCCCCGAAATCCGCAAACATCGAAACAAACGTCGGTACGACACTAACGAGCAAAAAGATGACAACGATGACAGCAATGATTCCAACAACAACAGGATATGCCAAAGCGGAAACAATTTTTTGGCGTGTCCGATGCACTTTTTCAAAATGATCCGCAAGCCTCTCAAGCGTTTCTTCCATACTTCCGCTCGCTTCTCCAGCCCGAATCATATTGATGACAAGCGGAGGAAAAATGTTTGGGTGATTAGTCATCGCTGTAGATAACAGTTGACCGCTTCTTAATTGTTCTTCAATATGCGTCAGTGCTTTTTTTAACGCTTTGCTTTCTGTTTGTTCGGCTAAAATACGAGTGGCGTCAACAATCGTTACTCCTGCCTTTAAAAGCGTTGCAAATTGACGCAAATAAATGACGAAATGTTGTAGTTTGACGGGATTACCAAACGTAATTTCTTTTGTTAATAACGTCTGGGGGATTTCACGCACATCAATGACTTTTAATCGTTGTTCGCGCAGTTTCATCATGACATCTCGTCGCGACGAAGCAACGATCGTTCCTTTTTTTACCCGCCCGCGCACGTCGCGTGCTTCATAGCGAAATTGCGCCATTTATCATCATCCTTCCTGCAAGTACGGCTCGACCGATTCTTTTGCGATCAATCCTTGCTGCACAAGCTCTTTAATGCTCGCCTCAAGCGTATGCATGCCAAGTGCGCGGTTTGTTTGCATGACGCTTGGAATTTGATGAATTTTCCCATTGCGAATTAAATTCGCAACAGCTGCATTGTTGATTAAAATTTCTGTCGCTGCAATTCTTCCATTTTTTTGTGCGCGCGGAAATAATCGTTGCGAAATAATCGCAACTAAAACGGTCGCCAACTGAATGCGAATTTGTGCCTGCTGTTCTGGTTGAAACACGTCAATGATTCGATCAATCGTCGCAGGCGCACTTGACGTATGGAGCGTACCGAATACGAGATGTCCTGTTTCTGCGGCGGTAATTGCTGTTTGAATCGTTTCTAAATCGCGCATTTCACCGACTAAAATGACGTCCGGATCTTGCCGAAGTGCTGCCCGCAAACCGTTTGCAAAATTGTTCGTATCGGTCCCAACTTCGCGCTGATCGATGACACATCCCCCATGTTTATGCACATATTCAATAGGATCTTCAAGCGTAATAATATGTTTGCGCATCGTTTTATTCATATAGTCAATCATCGCGGCTAACGTCGTCGATTTTCCGCTTCCCGTTGGTCCTGTGACGAGAATCAGCCCTTGGGGTTTTGTTACCATCTTTTTCAATACATCTGGTAGTTGCAATTCGTCAAGCGTCGGAATTTTTGTCGGCACAATACGGATCGCAAGCGATATGCAGCCTCGTTGTTTAAATACGTTAACACGAAAACGCGAAACGCCTGCGAGGCTATATGACAAATCCAGCTCCCCGTGCTCTTCAAAATGAGACCACATCTTTTCAGGAACGATCGCTTTAGCCATTTGTTCCGTATCGGTTGGTGACAATACGTCTTGTCCATATCGCTTCAAATCCCCATTAATGCGAAAAATAGGGGGAATACCAACCGTCACATGAATATCAGATGCTTTTAACTCAAATGCGGCACGCAACATCGCATCTACTTTTTGTTTCATCTTCATCACCCTAGACAATACTTACACGCAACACTTCTTCTGTTGTCGTCAGTCCTTGCTTTACTTTTAGTAGACCATCATCAATTAAAAAAATCATTTTATTTTTTATTGCTAATTCACGTAATTTCGAAAGCGGTTCCCCATTTAAGATAACTTTTCTCATGTCATCAGACATGACCATTAACTCATGTAGCGCAATACGTCCTTTATACCCGGTCATATTACACGTCGGACAGCCTCGACCGCGCATCACTTTTTCAATTTTCAAACCACGCCGGGCAAAAATATCTATTTCTCGCTTCGTCGGCTCGTGTTCTGCTTGGCAATCGCGGCAAACACGGCGCACGAGACGTTGTGAAACAACTCCTGAAAGTGATGTCGCAACTAAAAACGGTTCAACGCCCATATCAATTAAACGAGCGACCGTGCTTAATGCATCGTTTGTGTGCAACGTACTTAACACAAGATGTCCCGTTAAAGACGCACGAATTGCTACCTCCGCTGTTTCGCGATCACGAATTTCCCCGACCATAATAATGTTCGGGTCTTGCCGTAAAACCGAGCGCAACCCTTCTGCAAACGTCATCCCGACATTTGGATTCACTTGAATTTGGTTAACCCCCTCAAGCTGATATTCGACAGGGTCTTCAATTGTAATAATGTTCACATGTTCACCGTTTAATCGGTTTAACGCCGCATAAAGTGTCGATGATTTTCCTGAACCCGTCGGTCCCGTAATTAATACGATCCCCGTCGGCTGCTCAATAAGTTGAATAAACCGTTGCAAGTTTACTTTATTAAATCCGAGTTTATTTAAATCATTTAATGCCGCGCCTAAATCAAGCACGCGCATAACAATTTTTTCACCGTAAATCGTCGGCAACGTCGATACACGCAAATCAATCGGATGAAAATCAATATTCATTTTAATGCGCCCATCTTGTGGCACGCGATGTTCTGTAATATCCATATTTGCTAAAATTTTAATGCGTGCCGTTAACATCCCTTGCATATGTTTCGGCAACGCTCGTTCTGTACGTAAAATCCCGTCAATTCGATAACGAATGACGACTTTTGTCTCATGGGGGTCGATATGAATATCGCTTGCTCGCTGTTCTACAGCCATTTGTAAAATTTGATTAACGAGCCGCACAATCGGCGAATCGTCTTCAACAAGTTTCTCTTGTTCGCGGGACTCTTGTACCGATGCAATGTTTAAAAATTCTTCAACCGAATCATCAATATCGTAATATTTATTAATTGCCCGTAAAATATCATCTTTTGATGCGATCGCCACTTCAATATGAAAGCCGGTCGATAGACGCAAATCATCAATCGCAAAAAAGTCCATCGGGTCTGCCATGGCGACAAATAGCCGATCCCCTTCTTGCTTTAAAGGAATGAGCATATTGCGTTTCGCAAATTCTTTTGGTACAAGGTTCGTTAATTTTGGATCAATCGGATACCGATATAAGCTAACGTGTGGGATGCCGAGCTGAAACTCTAATACTTCAATTAATTGTTGTTCGGTAATATAGCCGCGTTGCAATAACGCATCGCCTAATTTTTGCCCAGGAGCCTTTTCTTTTAACGTTTCTTCAAGCTGTTCTTTCGTAATGAGCCCTGCTTCAATTAACAAATCACCTAATCGTTTTCGCTCTTGTTTTTTCATGAGGTCTCATCCTCATTTCCTTTGATTTGCTCGTTTTCATTTCCCCATATATCTTCTTGTTGTGATGGTTGTGCTGAAGGTGTCTCACTTGGGGTTGGACTCGCTTCGTTATTTGCTCCCGCTCGTAATCCACGCACTTCGACGCGATGAATCGGCGGGTAAAAATCTTCTGAAACGAGAACCGTTTCAACTAACGTGCGGTTTCGATCGTACACTTCTTTATATAAGCGAATAAGCATTCCTTTTTTTCCTTCTTCTTTTATTCGCTTTTCGTTCGGCTTCAGCAATGCGCTATATTGTACAATTGTTTTCGGATCATAGTACTCAATAGGATCTGTTTTTAATACGTATTGATATATAAATGGTGCACCGATCAAAGACGCTCGCATGTCATTTCCTTCGATCACCCATTCAAAAGTGTATGCCCGATCGTTTGGATTAAAGAAAATAAAATCTTTTTTGTCTTGTTCAACAGCTGCTTCAAATCCTGCTTTGACTCCGTTTGGCAATACGGCGCTCGTATGTCGTTCAACAATTTCAAAGTTCGTTGGTACAATCGCTTCATATAAAACTGACGCAAATAACGTCATTGCTTCTTTTGATAAACTTATTCCTTGTTTTTTGAAAAAGTCCAAAACAGAAAATACTTGCTTTGGCTCAATAACAATTGTTGTTGTCGGAATTATACGAAGCTCTTCATGTAAAGGAATAACAGCTTGCGACAATATTGTTTGTTGTTGCATGTCTTCCCGCACGTATTGAACAAGCGATAGTTGAGTAGATGTGAGTGAGGCAGCTGCTTGTTCCAAATGAGTTTTCACCTTTTCCACATCAATCAAGTCGTTTGATGCACCGATAGAAGAAATGGCATCTTGCAATGCTTTGGCATCAACAGAAACGAGGAGAGGGGCGTGCTTCCCGCTCACCGCTTGTTTCATGCTCTCCTCAATATGAAACGTAAAATGATTCGTTTGTACCGTTACCTCTTTTCCTTCCAGTACAAGCGCCATCTTTGCTGATTGCTTCCATTCGTTCACTTTTTGACTCATTTGTTCATGCGCTTCTTCATATGAACGATTGGATACGTCAATCGGTCCGATCATCGTTCCTTCGGCAAATTTGTCTCCGCTAGCAAACGACTCGTACGCCCACGTTGCCAATTTTGTACTAGCAAGTAAATATGAAACGGTAATGAGTAACGTAAAAAATAGCTTGAATGAAACGATTCGGCGCACGGCATACGCCTCCTTATTCGACGTTCATAGACAATTCAATAACAACATCAGGTCCTTCTTCTTGCGCGCGCATGACGTCTTCTTTCGTTAAAATTGTATCTTTTGAAATGAGCACTTGACCATTTGCGTCAAAAATATCTTTTAATACTCGTTTTCCTGTTAACATGTCGATCTGTTTTTTGCGCAGTTCATCAATCTCATTTTCAAATGACTTTGGAACAATTTGTTCAATGAGCGGTTCTACTTGTGTTCCCTTTAGTGACAACAACGCATCAACATTGGAAACAAGCGTTTGTTGCGCATCTTCATGAACAATTAATAAATCTTTTCCGTATGTAATGACATGATCGGCACGAATGATGCGAGAGTCGTTTCCGATTTGTACTTCAATACCTGTAATTTGTCCCGTCTCTTCGTCAATATAAAATTCTGTTGCTTCTCCAAGCAATTGACCTTTTCTCGTCATCACTTTCGCTTGTTTAATCGCAATTTTTTTATTGACAAGCTCATTCGCAATAGGAATGACGTTTAAATCGAGAACAGCTCTTTCTTCTTCAACCGTTACCGCAAATTCGCCAATTCCGATCACATTTCGAAACGGAATCGCTTTCATACTAATTTCCCAATTTTCTTGATCAACAATTAAAAAGTCGACTGTTCCTTTTTCTGGGTTTATGACAAGTGACTTCACTTGTCCAAGTTGAACTCCGTTTTGAATGCTAATGACTGGAAGACCAATAACTTGTGCACTACTTTTCATTTTTTCCACCCCATTTTTTGTTCAGCGTAATGAATCATGTGTGCTAATTGTTGTTGAATAATTGGATAAGGCTCATATTGCCCGTACAATTGTTTCGCCACATCATATAACTTGTCATATTGTTTCGAAGCAACGTAATGCTCCATTAATACATTCGCAAATGTATAATAATCTTGCTCATGTAAACGAGGATGTAAATGTTTATAAATTAGCTGTTCATATTCCTCGTCCGATAACAACGGACGCATGGTGTATAAAGAAGCGAGTAAATTTTTCATGAACGGTTTTGGAAGCATACGTATCGCTTCATCACCTTTTTCTATCGCTATTGTTTCACTATATGCAGACGGTTCTTCGTCCACATACACGATGGCTTCTTCGACAATCGGTATGCTTTCTGCTTCATCTTGCTGTTTTTCACCAATGGCATCTCCTTCGATGACTGGAATCATTTCCATCTCATTTTTCTTTTCATCTACTATGCCATCATCTTCTATAACTGTCTCGATTTCATTTTTTTCATCGACAAAATACTCAGTCATCCCGTCAACAACAAGCTCGTCCATGTTAAGCAACTCATTTTCTTCTGTTTCAAACAAAGGTTGATTATATGTTAGCTCATCGTTTTCTTCGTCTGACAAATCAACCCATTGTTCATCGTCCAGCTCATGATGTTCGTTATTTACATCTGTACTGTCATTGTACACTATATGTAGCGTTTCAATCACATCGTCCATTTCGGTTAATGGTTCAATGATATGATCGTATTCATTATTGCGAAGAGGCTCAACGGAACCATGTTGTTCAACTTCTTCTAGCCCGTTACTTTCAAGCCACTCGAATTCCATTTCTTCCGTTTGTTTTTGTTGGAGGTCACGTTCTTCTTCCTGCTTTTCTTCTACCACTTCTTTGATCATAAATATCGGTTCTTCGTTTTGCTCACCTTCTACATCGTTCACTACAATTGAATCGTGCTCATGAATACGTGCATAAAATAAATGACCGAGCTTTTGTTCAAGTAAATATGTGCTAGCAATCACTAAAAGTAAAAGAAATAATACCGCTTGCCAAAGTGGAAATTGTTTTACAGCAATCATGCCAAAGACGCTTAATAAACAAGCGACCGTTAATAAAACCACGATTCCTTTTTTTGTCCACCCAAAAGGCAACCGAATATAGATGGGGATTAAGATGAGAAAGAAGATAGTGAAAAATTGTATTTGATAATTTAAAATTGAGCCACTTTTGAAGGGTTCGATCACATAAAAAATGAGCCACCTGATTTCCAATTTTCATTACCTCCCTTATGATTGAAAGTGCCTAAACTTTTCATCAGAGGGAGAGAAAAAGGATGATCAAGATGGCTCAATTTCATCATATCAAATTCTTGCATGAGGTAGAAGGGCTATCCCAACGACAAATTGCTCAAAAATTAGGGATTTCAAGAAATACCGTAAGCAAATATCTAAAACAGAATGAGGCTCCAACCGCCATTCATCGGCAGAAAAACTATCA
>NZ_LIOK01000017.1:0-52066 GCF_001418025.1 Anoxybacillus suryakundensis | reverse complement strand
TGAAGTTGAGCATGCAAAAACAAAAGTAAATACGCTTTTGTGGTTAATTTTTTCGTATATTTATCTTGTTTCATCTCTTCAATTCTTTGTGTAAATTTAACAGAATTGAGAGGAGTGACCCATTTACCAAATGAAGAAAATAGTGTATCCTTGTCCATAGGCTTCATCCTTTATATTGGATTTGGACAGGGACCACCTGTACCATCCATTATAAAGGATTTTTTTATGGACTTTTTTCAATTCGGAATTTTCAAATTAAATTAATGCAACGCTAGTGATCGTCAATATATAACAAACGAAATTTACCTTTAACAAAAATATTTTATGTTCTATTAATAAGCGAGCATCTATGGGCGGCTTTTTTCAGTTCAACGAAAAAATAGCCCAAGCATTTGCCTAGGCTATTTTTTCGTTGTGTTGATTCGAAACGGTACATAGAGCGGACAAAATCTTATAAATGCCGTAGCGATAAGAACGATTCCTAAAATGCCAACATATTTGATATTTCCTTCGAGGAAAAATAATCCTAATAACGCAATACCTAATATGAAACGAATCATGCGATCAACTGAACCAACATTGGCTTTCATTTTCTCTTCCTCCCCTCACCTTTCTATCTTTATCATAGAGGAAAAAAGCGAATCGCTCCGTGATAAAATCACATTGTCGCAAATTTGTCACATAGTCTCTCTTTGTCCACAATCTTTACTTTTCCACGCGCGAGTTGAACATATCCTTCTCGCTCGAGCTGTTTTAAAATGCGGCTGACAACTTCACGCGCTGTTCCAAGCTCGATCGCAATGTGCTCATGCGTCATCTCGATCATATTTGTTTTATTTTTCTTGCATCTGTCAAGCAAAAATTCAATGAGACGCTTATCCATTTTTTCAAATACGATATGCTCGATCATTTGCATCATCGCCATAAACCGATTCATCATCATATCATAAACAAACGTTTGTAGCTGTGTGTTTGTTGCCATCATCGTTGCAAACGTATCTTTTGGAACGATTATCGCTTCCGCATCTTCTTCCACAATTGCAGTCGCTGGAAAAGGTGAATGCGACAATACACTTGAAATGGTCAACACGCATGACTCTCCACGACAAACACGATATAAATTGACTTCTTTTCCGTTTTCTCCAATCTTTGCTACTCGGATGACGCCAGAAACGATGAATGCTACATGTTCACACATATCCCCCTCCCGAAAAACAACGGTTCCTTTCGGGAGCTTTACGTTTATGTATAAGTTATCGTACAAAAATGGAAACAATATTTCTCCCCTCTCCTTTCTTAATAATATTACAACGTATCAACCGCCCTTTCCATAAGAAAAGGGACGGTTTTTTTACTTAACATACTGATCACTTCCTGGTAAATCGTCAAACCATGTCGCATCATCTGGACAATCAAGAATAAAAAACTTTCCGTCATGTCCATACCGACTTTGATGGTATTTTAAATACGCCTTGTTATTCTCAATCGCCAATATTTCAATTTTTCCTGAAGCATGGCTCATGACAAGTTTTACTCGTTTTCCTAGTCCTGATGTTTTTGCCTTTGCTTCTTCAACAATGCGATACACCTCATGTAATGGAAGCACAAACGATTTATTTCCTGCCACAGGACGATTAACAAAAAAGTAATACGGTGTGACCCCCATCCATGACAGTTCATCTAAAAGATGCGCCAACACATCAGGATCATCGTTAATTCCTTTTAAAACAGGGGTTTGATTCACAATGATCGCTCCAGCATCATGCAATGCTTCAAATGCTTTTTTCGCCTCTTTTGTTAATTCCCGTGGATGGTCGACATGAGCCATCACATATATGCGTTTGTTAATAGTTGAAAATTTTCGGATCGTACGTAGCAGTTCTTCATCTTCATAAATTCGCATCGGATGAAATAGAGGCATCTTCGTGCCGATACGAATAATTTGAACGTGTTCAATGTTTCGGAGAGATTCAATAATAGTGGCAAGTTTTTTCGTAGAAAGTGCGAGTGGATCTCCTCCGGTAAGAAGTACGTTATTAATATGCGGCGTTTTTTCAATATAATCTATACCTTCACGAACATCGAGTAACGCCTCCTTCACATCATCGCGAAATAACCGTTTCCGAAAACAGTAACGACAATACGCTCCACATACTTCGGAAACGAGCAATAACGCTGTTGTTGCGTATTTATGTTGACAACCCGGTACAACATAGTTACTTTTCTCATCTGAAGCATCCCATGTTCCATATTCATCTAATTCTTCTGCCATCGGTATAACAATACGACGAATCGGATCATGCGGATCGGACCAGTCAATTAAACTTAAATAATAGTCATTTATCCGAAACACGTACGTTTGAGCAACTTTTTTTAGTGCCTCCTTTTCACCTTCCGAAAGTTGAGAAAGACGGTCGATGTTTGTTATATACTTTGGTTTATACATATCATCCTTCATCGTCATCCTCCTCTTCATATCCCATGACGTCTAACACATTTTCTTGCTTAAACTGCAACAACATTTCTTCTTTAATCACATTTCGTAATACACTATTAACACTACGGTTCACTTTTAATAAATCATCGATGACATGTTCCTTCATTTTTCGCCGTTGTAATGCCTCCAGAGCAAATTGAATTTTCTCTCCTTCTGCATTTAAAATGTGGGCTAAACTTAGCTCTTCTAAAGCGATTGACATAAGCAATAAATCAAACGCATCATCTCGGTCAACATGAATTTCCGGTTTAATATGTGGGACATTTGGAAAGCCCATCGCTTTCCCCTCCTTTTCTCGCACTTACTTTCATCGTATGACTCATATCTCTTTTTGTTTCAACAAATGACTTGCCTAAACAATAAAATGGCAACAAACATATGTTGTAAAGAAAACAACGAAATAGGAGTGAAAAAGATGATTGTAAAGTTAAAAAAACAATCGTACGTGCCTACAAATGTTTGTTATTTATCAAAACGAATATATGAGCAACTCAATTTACAGCCAACAACGATGTATCACATCGCATTTGGACAAACGAGCGAGCGAGCATATATTCATCCAACCGATGACGATGCATTTATTATTCATCATGCGCTTTTTCCTCATTGTTCGATAGAATACAAACTTCACATATGGAAAACAAATGGTACGTTGCACGTTGGCCCAATGGTAGGAGTGTTTTTAAACACTGCCTATATTGCTGACTTTTCCACCGACTATGTCGAACCGTTTATCCACAATCACGCAATCGCAAGCGAACACGCACATTGTTTAAGTTACTTTTTCAGCATTTTTGATATTGATTGGGAGAAACAAACGATTAACGGCTATGTATACGTGAACGGCCAATTCGAACGACGATCATTTCCTTTCCCTCACGTCATATACGACCGCGGCGCCTCATTTCAGCCAGAACAAAAGCCGCTCGTCCAACATATCCGTACAACTATGCGCAGTAATCCTAACATCAAATTGATTAATGAGCTTGATTATTTGGGAAAATGGGAAGTGTATGAACGTTTACGTAATGTCCCTACTATTCGTCACCATTTGCCAGAGACGGTCAAATATAAAACATTTACAGACGTGTTAACAATGATCGATCAACACAACTATGTGTTCGTCAAATCGTTTTATGGAAGCCGTGCGAGAGAAGTGATGTCAATTAGAAAAAAACGCGATACATTTGAAGTGATGTTCGTGCAAAACGACGAACTAATGATTGAACAAATGGGGATTGAACAGTTAAAAGAACATGTACAATCATTTACAAAGCATAAGCCTTTTCTTGTACAACAAGGCGTCTCGCTTATGACGTTTCAACAACGTCCATTCGATATTCGCATACTTATGTTAAAAAATGGGGAAGGGCGTTGGGAACCGATTTACGACCTTATTAACTTAGCAGAAGAACACTCATCTATTACAACCGTCCGCGACAATCACGAATATGATTTCAAAACGATTTACTCTTCACTTTGTGAAACGTATCGTTCCGTCCCATCCATTACACGTTTGCATACATTTGCTAAACATGTCTGTGAAGCCATTGAAAAAAAATTCGGATACTTTGCGGAAATTGGTTTAGATGTAGGAATCGATGAAGCAGGACATATATGGCTCATTGAAGCAAACTCAAAACCGGAGAAATATCCCGGGCCAAATTTGCCGTTGTATGCAAAACAACCTGCACGCTCTTTTTTAACAACGCTCGATTACGCCACATATATCACTATACCACATGAACAACAATCGTCTGCTACGCTAAAACGAGGAAACTACAGCCATATGACGCTACCAAAACATATGCACGCACAACTAGCCAATCCTGAACATACGCACGTAAAAATCGGCGCTTTTTCTTTTGTAGCGAAATGTGAAGCAAATGATTTCACCGATATCGTTGAACTGCCTGCACATGTGTTTGAACAGTTTGATGGGCTACTCGATATCGAAACAAATATAAAAATCAAAGGGAATACCGTACATCTCGGCCCTGTCATAGCGATGTTTATTAGCAACGGCCAAATTCGCAAATTGAAGCGGCAACAACCGAAATTTCGCCAAGTGGAATACGCATACGCGAATAAAAAAGCGAAAACGATTCTCTACTTTTTCTCTGTTCACGATGTTAACTTCATTCATCAAAAAATTTACGGAACATTTTTTCATGAACAAGAAAACATATGGAAACAGCGGGCATTCCCGCTCCCTGACGTATTATACGATCGCGGCGGTGGCGTTTTACAAAAACAAATAGTGCAATCAGACTACATTCGCCAACAGCTGCAAGCAATCAATGGCATAAAAAAAATAAATCCACAACATTATTTTGACAAATGGGAAACACATAAAAAGTTACAAAAGATTGGAGACATGCAACGATATTTACCAAAAGCTACACTTTATAAAGATATCAAAACCGTCCAACATATGTTTCATTCATGCGATACCCTTTATTTAAAAGATTGTCACGGCAGTAACGGACACGGTGTCGTTCGCATCGTAAAACAGAGCGAACAAAATTTTATATATAGCTACGTCAAAGATCGGCAGCTATATGAAGCGAACGTCACAAGCTGGGAAGCGCTTCACGAAGCGATTGCCTCTTTTTTTCATCATAAAAAGATCATCGTTCAACAAGCAATCGATGTCATCACATGGAACGAAAGAAATATCGATTTGCGCGCTACCGTACAACGAACGCCGGACGGCAAACTTGATATTACGTCATACCCTGTTCGCATTGGCGGTCATCGTTCCCCAATTACAAGTTCGCAAACAGGATCGGAAATTTACCGATTCGAATATTTTTTCAAAACATACTTTCACTATACGGACGAACAAATCGAAACATGGAAACGAAAGATAGACGAATTTTTACTTACGTGCTACAGAAGCATTGAGCGCATATACGGGACGTTTGGTGAAATCGGCATCGACTTTGCGATCGATAAACAAGGGAAACTATGGTTTATTGAATGTAATGCAAAACCTGGATACGATTGTATGTATAAGTCCTATGATCGCGAAACGATTGAACGAACGTTTTTCAATCCACTCGCATACGCGAAACATATCGCGGGATTTTAAAAAAGCTCAAGCGCCACTTGAGCTTTTTTACGTCCCACAAAACGTCCGATACGGTCGATCAGACGGTGCAGGGGGCTTGGCGTATTCTTCTTGCTCTTTCGTGTAGGCATAAGGGGCGGAAAGTGCATAAAGTAACCGTTCCATGACCGTATTGTCCCCATACTCGACCGCTGCCGCAAGCGCTTCTTCCACCCGATAGTTGCGCGGAATAATCGCAGGGTTGTGTTGCCGCATCCGTTCATACACTTTATCTTTCGTGATGTCTTGACGAGCGATTCTTTGTTGCCAACGTATATACCAGTCGAGCAATGCTTGTTCGCAAAAATGCCATTCATCTAGCGTCAGCGCGCGAAACGTATTCGTATAGTCGAGGCGATATGTGTACATCAAATGAAGAAGCTCCCCAATGAGTTTTTTATCTTCCTCTTCTTCCGTGCAAAGTCCGAGCTTTGCGCGCATCCCTTGTAGCCAATACGTTTCATACCATGCTGGGAATTGTTCAATAATTTCTTGCGCAAGTTCGATGGCTTTTTCTTCTTCTTCGTGTAAAAGCGGCAAAAGACTTTCTGCAAGGCGGGCGATGTTCCATCCAGCCATATACGGCTGATTGCCGTACGCATATCGTCCTTGCGTATCAATCGAACTAAACACCGTCTTCGGATCGTACACATCCATAAATGCGCACGGTCCGTAATCAATCGTCTCGCCGCTAATCGTCATATTATCTGTATTCATCACCCCATGAACAAATCCAACCAATTGCCAATTCGCCACAAGCGCCGCCTGCTTTTTCATCACTTCTTCAAGTAAAAAAACATAGCGGTTGGATGCATGTTCACCGTTCGGATAATGGCGCTTTATCGCATAATCGGCTAATTGTTGCAATTCCTCTTTCGATAAAAAACGAGCCGCATATTGAAACGTCCCGACACGCAAATGACTCGCTGCCACGCGCGTCAAAACCGCACCTGGAAGTTCTGTTTCTCGAATCACAACTTCCCCTGTTGTCACAACGGCTAAACTGCGCGTCGTTGGAATATGAAGCGCATGCATCGCCTCGCTAATGATATACTCACGGAGCATCGGCCCAAGCGCTGCCCGACCATCCCCACCGCGCGAATACGGCGTCCGCCCCGAACCTTTCAGCTGAATATCGACTCGCTCTCCACTTGGCGTCACATGCTCCCCAAGCAAAATAGCGCGCCCATCACCAAGCATATTAAAATATCCGAACTGATGCCCCGCATACGCCTGCGCCAAAGGCTCTGCTCCTTCAGGCACACGATTTCCAGCAAACACCGCCACCCCTTCTTCACTCGCTAACGCCTCTGCATGTAGCCCAAGCTCCTCGGCAAGCGAACGATTGAGCATGACAAGTTCCGGGTCACTAACAGGCGTTGGTTGAAGCCTCGCAAAAAACCGCTCGGATAAACGAGCATAACTATTGTCAAAATTCCAATTTGCGTCCAATGTGCCGCCTCCCTTATCAAACGTTCAAATTAACGTTTTGGTTGTATGTATTAGTATATCCTATTTTCCTTAATAGTGCTGTGTAGGTGGATTGTCGTGCGAATATCATTGCGCCTATTTTGTTTGCTTAATTTAACAATAAAAAATTGAAACCGAGGCATGTGACAAAACGAGAATGAAAAGAAGATATAGAATGTTCCACTGTCATCATGTCATTTCAGCGATGGAAATGCTACACATATCATGGTAAAATTTTATAAAAAATGTGTTAGGTGGTTTTATTTCATGGACAAAAGTTTTTTTGAGGAACTGCAACTTCTTACAAAACAATATCCTGATACAAGTGTTATACAACGTCTATCACCGAAAGACTACATTGAGGTTCTCGTTCTTCATTCCGCTAAACAGCTCGCTCACAAACTAAAAAGTTTGGCAAAAGAGAATCGTTTTGATGAAATTATGCAACTAACTCAGCACATTTCTACATTAGTATCAGACAAAGAAGATTCTTTTTCTTTGCCGCTCTCCATGATTACATACACGTATGGACAACGGGAAATACCGATTATAGAAGATTTTTTCTTGTCTCGATTGCATTTACTATATAACGACAAACATACAATGAAAAACTTTTTCAAAACATTAAAATATGAAATGCTCACAGCCGACTCTGTTGATTTTATGGTTAGCTTTATCCGTATGTCAGGGCTACAATTATTGATTCGTCCTTTACTTATGCTTGAAAAAGAACGTATTCCTGTACGTATTATTACATCAACCTATTTAGGTATTACAGAAGCAAAAGCGCTTGAAAAACTCATGCAATTTTCGAACGTACAGGTAAAAATGATTGATACACAACAACAATCTTTTCATACGAAAGCGTACATGTTTCATCGACGTTCAGGATTGAATACAGTAATCATTGGCTCGTCAAACATTTCACACTCAGCCCTCATGAACGGACATGAACTAAATGTAAAGCTACCAGATACAAGCTTTTTACCAATTTATGAGCATACAAAAGAAATTTTCGAGAAAATATGGAACCATACAGATGCTATTTCTCTTGATCACGCGTTTATCCAAAAATACGAACAACAAACAATAAGAAAAGAAAACAAACCTTTAGCTGCTGAGTCGAAAGGAGAATATATCGTTACATCAAGTGTGACACCAAATGATATGCAAAAAAAAGCATTAAAAAACCTTGAACAAACAAGAAAAAGTGGTAACACAAAAGGAGTCATTATCGCTGCTACTGGAACTGGGAAAACATATTTAGCAGCTTTTGACGTCAAAGCATATGATCCAAAAAAGCTTTTATTTATCGCTCATCGTGAAGAATTGTTAGATAAGGCAATTGAAACATTTAAACATGTGATAGGAAATGACCATCTATTTGGTAAAATAACAGGAACTGTGAAACAATTCGATAAACCGTATTTATTTAGTACCGTTCAATCGCTCTCTAAAGACGAAACGTTGCAACATTTTGAGCAACATGAATTTGACTATATCATTATCGATGAATTTCATCATGCCGAAGCACCTACATATCAAAAAGTTATTCGTTATTTTCAGCCGAAATTTTTGCTTGGCTTGACAGCAACACCGGAAAGAATGGACGGTAGAGATGTTTTAGCAATTTGTGACCATAACGTTGTATATGAAATCCGTTTAAGAGAGGCGCTAGACGCACAGTTGCTTGCACCATTTCACTACTTTGGTATTTCAGATCGTACGGTAGACTATAGTCAGATTCCATTAAAAAACGGCATGTTTGATGAAGCATTGCTTGTGAAAGCTTTAAAAACAAACGAACGAACAGATTTTATTATTGAAATGATTCGCACGTATGGTTATGACGGCGATCGTATCGTTGGGCTCGCTTTTTGTGTAAATATCGAGCATGCAAAATATATGAGCGAACAATTTAATAAACGCGGATATTGCACAACATATTTAACTGGTGAACATAGCGTGGAATATCGTGAACAGATCATAAAGAGACTAGAAAATCTGGACGATCCACTTGAACTCATTTTCACCGTTAACATTTTTAACGAAGGAATTGATATCCCAAGTTTAAATCTTTTATTATTTTTAAGACCTACCGAATCATCGACTGTATTTATTCAACAATTAGGGAGAGGACTAAGAAAAGTAGAAGGAAAAGAGTTTGTGACGGTTTTGGACTTTGTAGGAAATTATCAAAAATCGTTTATGATTCCGCTCGCTCTAGCTGGGCAACTGAACGACAAGGCGTTCGATAAAGATTCCCTCCGTGTTGCGATTACACACGAATTTGCCGATCTATCAGGTGGCGCATATGTCGATTTAGACCCAGTAACGCAAAGGGAAATTTTAGATCGCATTGACTCCATTAAAATGAACTCGACAGATATGTTAAAAATGCTATATCAACAATTTAAAAATGAGCTTGGGCGCTCACCAGAAATATTAGATTTTTTATATTACGAGCAATCGCCAAGCTTAACGTTTTTCATATATAAGTATCGTTCATGGGTCAAAACAAAAGAAAAAATGAATGATATAAACGAGCTTGACCAAATGATTTTACAGCACCCATTGATGTGTGAGTGCGTTGAACGGATAGAAAATCAACTTCCGATTAAGTGGCCTTACGACTTCGTTATTTTGCAATTAGCTTTATTACAAAAAGCTGTGTCTTGTGAAGATGTCATAAAACAACTTGCCAGAAAGTTTGCCGTAGATGTGCAGTTAGAAAAACATGAAAAGATGATTATGCAATCGATGGACCGCCTCGCATCGACATATAAAAAACAAAAATGGTCGTTTGGACAACGAAATGGTCACCAGTTCATCTTGAATAGCGACATTCTTACTCTAACAGAGAATACGCAGTTCTTCAATTACATCAAAGACCGTATCGACTATGGACTTATTGAATTTAGGAGAACGTATCGTCCTGAAAAGTTTTTAGCTAAAGGAGAAAAGCTTACTCTTTATCAAAACTATACGCGAAACGATTTAATTTTCTTATTTGAAGCAGGAGTAAAAGGAGGATCGTGGCGAGAAGGAGTAAGTAAAGTTAGAAATCATTATTTACTGTTCGTCAATTTAAATAAGTCAGAAAGAGTAGAAGAACATTTACATTACAAAGATTATTTTCTCGATCAAAAACATTTTCATTGGCAAAGCCAAACTCAAACGTCTCATAACTCTTCGGTCGGACAAAATTTTATTCGTCATAAAGAGCTTGGAATCCATATTCATCTATTTGTTCGAAAATTTGAGGAAATGCACGGAATGACATTGCCTTTTACTTATCTCGGTGAAGTCGATTATGTATCGAGCTACGGTGATAAACCAATGAGCATCACATGGCGTCTACATCATCCCGTGCCGGAAGATTTATATATTGACTTGATTCGCTAATAAAGCTTCTACAGTCGGAATATCAGCGGGTGCCCACTCGAGCGATTTTAAATCCCCGAGTGGGACCCATCTTAATTCAGCATGTTCTTTCGCCTTCGGTTCTCCCTCAATAATTGTTGCTCTATATGTGAGTAAATGGACAATGACTTGAGGATATTCATAATGCACTTCTTCAATTTTTTCATGTACTTCGATCGTACATCCTAATTCCTCATAAATTTCTCTTACTAACGTTTCTTCTTCTTTTTCTCCCTCTTCAATTTTCCCACCCGGAAATTCCCAAAAATTAGGAAGTGCCATCGCATTCGACCGAAGTGCACACAACACACGATTTTTATCATCCAATATAACTGCCCCTACGACACGAACCGTTTTTTTCATTAATGTTTCCCCTCTACCTTCATTTTTTGTGAATACTTTCATTCTACAAAAAAGACTTTCTTTTTTCTATGTCCATAAATAAGACTTACCCCCTCCTCACCAACTTCGCCACACTTTCCACATGTGCCGTATGTGGGAAAAGGTCAAACGGTTGAATGTATTCGACGCGATATTGTTTTGCAAGTGTGTCGATGTCTCGAGCGAGGCTGGATGGGTTACAGGAGACGTACACGATCGTTTTCGGTTTGACTTGTAACATCGTTTTTAATAAAGCGTTGTCGCAGCCTGTTCGCGGTGGGTCGACGACGATGACGTCTGGTTTCCAGCCTTCTTTCACCCATTTTGGCAGCAATACTTCCGCTTTTCCGACCGCATAGGTGACGTTTGTAAAGCCGTGGCGTTCGGCGTTTTGGCGTGCATCGTCAATCGCTTCTGGAATCGTATCCATGCCGCGCACTTCTTTCGCCTCACGAGCAAGCCATAGACCGATGGTGCCGACGCCGCAATACGCATCGACAACTCGTTCGTTTTTCGTGAGCGCAGCCGCTTTTTTTACTTCATCATATAGCTTCACCGTTTGAATCGGATTGAGCTGGAAAAAAGCGCGGGCGGATAGTTCAAACGATAAGTCGCCAAGCGCTTCTTGAATGTACGGTTCACCGGCAAGCACTATAGTTTCATCGCCAAAAATAAGCGACGTTTTTTGTCCGTTTATGTTTTGGGCAATCGATTTCACTTCTGGCAATCGACGTTTCACTTCAGCTACAAATAACTCTTTACGTGGCAATTCTTTTGTCGCTGTCACAATGACAAGTTGCACATCGCCTGTAAAAAACCCGACGCGCGCTACAATCGTGCGCACGACACCTGTTTTTTTTCGCTCGTGATAAATCGGAATGCGCAAATGTTGTAAAATTGTTTTCACGACCGTTGTGACACGGTTTGTAGCGTCATGTTGAATGAAACAGAGGTCGATATCAATGAGCTCGTGCGAGTTCATGCTGTAAAGTCCAGCGATGACGCGCCCTTTTTTCACTCCCACTTGAAATTGACTTTTGTTGCGATAGTGCCACGGGTCATCCATGCCAATCGTCGGACGAATATGAAGTTCTTCTACATTGAATCGACTATGGCGTTCTAGCGCTTGAATGACGATATCACGCTTTGCTTCTAATTGCGCATGGTAGTCTAAATGTTGCAGCTGGCAACCGCCACATTTGTCATATACAGGGCAAAGCGGTTTGACGCGGTGCGGTGAGCGTTTTCGAATGCGTACGATTTTTCCTTCGGCATACGTCGGATACACATTCATCGCTTGAACGACGACTTCTTCTCCCGGAAGCGCTCCTGGAACAAATACGACTTGTTTTTTAAAATAGCCGACACCTTCTCCGTTAATACCTAATCGTTTAATGGTGAGTGGAAATTGCTGTCCTTGTTGTAACATTGCCATCTCTCCTATTCAATACTTCTCCATAAATATAGCGACGCGTAGCTTAAATACGACCCCCAGCGCTTGCTTAATGCCTCCATCTGCGCCATTGAAGGTTTCGTTTCTAACGAAAGCAGTTTTTGTACGGCTCGCTGTAAGCCAATATCCGCTTTTGGAAACAAGTTCGGACGACCGAGCCCAAACAACAGGAAGTTTTGCACCGTCCACGGTCCGATGCCGCGCAACGGAAGCAAGGTGTCCATCACTTCTTTATCCGTTGCCTCCGCCAGCTTGTCTAGTGCTAATTTTCCTTCGGCAACGAGCCGCGAAATATCGATAATATATTCCGACTTTTTTTGGCTAAATTGCAACGCTTTCAGCTCATCGTACGATAAGCGGGCGATTTGTTCAGGGCGTGGGTAAAACCAAATTCCATCTATTTCACGCCCAAACGTTTTCACAAACCGCTCGGTCATTTTGTACGCCACTTTCATATGTAGCTGCTGATGAATAATGCATTTGATTAAGCAAAAATATAAATCCGGTTCTAACACAAGCGGCGTTCCTTCATGTTCACGGAAAATTTCCCGCAATTCCGTTTGCAAAAAATGCTCGTGAATCGGCAAAAGGGAGCGATCCCAATGCAATATGTGAAACAGACGGGATAATATTGCTTCTTTTAATTGTTCGTACTGCGCTTCAACAAGAAAAGCCGGTGCTTGTTTTGTTCCGATACTGCGAACGAAAACAGCAACCGGAGTTTCATTTATATAAAGCGGGATCACTAGCTGTTGCTTTTCTATGTCTACTTTGGCTAACGGGTCTTGCGCTAACCGCTCTAATACACGTGAAAAATCGTATGGAGCTTCTACTTCGATTCGTTGTTGCCACATGTCTATTCCTACCTTTTTTCCTTCTATTATAACGAAACAAATCCCTTTGCACATCGTCAAAGGGAAAAAAGCCAAGTAGGAACATTCATTTTTTGCAGCATGAAATCGTCTAAGCTTTTAAAAACATATCCTTCTTTTCGCAAATCGTCAACAATTTTGGCAAGCGCATCGGCATTATCTTTTGACACCGTATGCAGCAGTATGATGGCGCCCGGATGAATTTGTTTCATGACGTTATTGTAAGCATATGACCATCCCTTTTGATCGTGAACGTGCCAATCGACGAACGCTAATGACCAAAAAACATGATAATAGCCGAGTTCGCGCGCAACTGCAAGCGTCCGTTCGTCAAAAACGCCGCGCGGTGGACGCACATAGCGCATATGCTTTTGTCCCGTCAACAGCTCTGTTTTTTTTCTGACCATTTCAAGCTCCCCACGCAACTTTTCATCGCTAATTGTCGTTAAATCGGGGTGGTGCCACGAGTGGTTGCCGACAATATGCCCTTCATTGACCATGCGTTTGACTAAATCAGGGGCAGATTGTAAATAATGACCGGTCACGAAAAACGTCGCAGGAACTTTTTTTTGTTTCAGCACGTCTAAAATTTGGGCAGTATAGCCATTTTCATATCCGTTATCAAACGTTAAGTAAATATATTTTTTCGTCGGGTCGCCTAAATAAAATGCATCGTATTTGGCAAGTAGTTCATCTAACTGTTTTCCCGCAGCAGGGGGAATGTGATTTTCACTTCGCTTAAATCCCCATGATATTGCCTCTACTTGACTAAGCGGCAAACATAACAGGAAGAAAAAGAAAATAACCATTTTTTTCACTTCTTACACCTCCCAATTCCTTTCCATGATAGGTTGTGCAAAATGGGACATAAAAAATCCGCCTAGCTACTCGCTAGACGGATTTTCGTTAAAATACACGCTCTTTAAATTGGGCTAATTTTTCAAGCGATGATTTTTCGACGTCTTCGTGCAAGCTGTTGCCATGTGAATCCATCGTGACGACGGCTGTAAAGTCTTTTACACGCAAATGCCACATCGCTTCTGGAATACCAAATTCTAAAAAGTCGACACCTTCAACGGATTGAATGCAATCCGCATAATATTGAGCTGCACCGCCGATAGCGTTTAAGTACACGCCGCCATGTTCTTTTAACGCTGCCAATGTTTTTGCACCCATGCCGCCTTTTCCAATGACCGCGCGAATGCCGAACTTTTTCATAATTTCCCCTTGGTAAGGTTCTTCGCGAATGCTCGTCGTCGGACCAGCTGCTTTCACGTGCCATTTTCCGTTTTCATCTTTTAACATCACCGGTCCACAGTGATAAATGATTTGACCGTTTAAATTAACAGGAGCGTCATGATCCATTAAATGTTTATGAATCGCATCGCGGCCTGTATAAATCATGCCGTTAATGCGAACGACATCCCCTACTTTTAGCGAACGAATTTGTTCTTCTGTAATTGGCGCCTCAAGTACAACTTCGCGCGCTTCTCCTACAACCTCTGTTTCTTCTTGTTGGAAGTCAACGTCATCTCCTTCTTGATATAACCATTCTTGAATGTCACCTGTATGCGGATCAATGGTTACACCTAAGCGGCGGAACGCCCAACAGTTGTATGCGACAGAAACGAAAAAGCTTGCCGGAATGCGGTGCATGACGCCAATTTTACAGCCGAGTAGCGTCGTTTCTCCGCCAAATCCCATCGTGCCGATGCCGAGTTTATTCGCTGCTTCCATAATGTATTCTTCTAATTTGCGCAAATCTTCGTTCGGGTTCACATCGTCAACAGGGCGGAATAGCTGCTCCTTTGCTAAGTCGTATCCAGCAGAACGGTCGCCACCGATACCAACGCCAATAAATCCCGCGCTACAGCCTTGTCCTTGCGCTTGATATACCGCATGTAAAACACATTTGCGAATGCCATCTAAATCGCGTCCTGCGCGACCAAGCCCTTCTAATTCACAAGGCAAGCTATATTGAATGTTTTTATTTTCACAGCCGCCACCTTTTAAAATTAAACGAACATCAATATAGTCTTTCTCCCATTGCTCAAATTTCATGACAGGCAGTCCAATTCCTAAATTATCACCGCTATTTTCCCCTGTTAACGAATCAACCGAATTTGGACGCAATTTGCCGTCTTTCGTTGCTTGAGCGATCGCTCGACGAATCGCCTCTTTCATCTCCATTTGGTTGACACCTACAGGCACTTTAATTTTAAATGTCGGCAAACCTGTATCTTGGCAAATTGGCGATACATTTTCATCTGCCATTTGAATGTTTTGCACGATCGTCGCGAGCGACATTGCTGCTCTCGTTCCTGCGTTTTCACGTAACTTTGCTTTCGCAATGGCACGTCGTACATCTTTTGGCAACTTCGTTGACGTTTCGACGATCAGCTTGTACATACTCTCTTGAAACTTTTCCATCACCATGCCCCTTCCCCTTTGCTCAATATGTAACAATTTTTTGAATTCTCCACTTGTATTATACATCTTTTTCAAATATGAAAAAAAGTCGCCTAGCGACTTTTTTCCCAATCTTTTTTAAACCGCTCGTATTTCATTTCTAAGTCGTCAATCATTTGAATGAGCCGGTCGATGTCTTCTAATTCAGCTGTTTCCGGATCAAGCGCCTCAAGCACTTCAAGAAACATATTTAAGCGCGTTTTTAAATAGGATAGTTGTAGATTTTCATCTGATACTGCGTTGCCCAACGTCGTCACCTCGCTTTTTCTTTATCGTACACGATCGAAACATCATTGACAACGATTCACTTCACTTTGCATAATTATCGTTAGTCCGATTTTAAAATAAAAGGAGCTTGGTTATGGGAACTTTATTACGTCAAGCGATCACCCCTACATTTGATCCGTGGGAAGCATATATGGATGTTGAACAGTACGGAAGCATGCAGTTGACGAATATCGAGTTTACGACAACGACGCTTTGCAATATGCGTTGTGAGCATTGCGCCGTCGGTTATACGTTACGCACAAAAGATCCTGAGGCGCTTCCGCTTGAACTTCTTCTTCGCCGCCTCGATGAAATTCCGTATTTGCGCTCGTTAAGCATTACAGGTGGCGAGCCGATGCTTTCACTTAAGTCTGTCGAACAATACGTCGTGCCGTTGTTAAAATACGCGCATGAGCGTGGCGTACGCACACAAATTAACTCCAACTTAACGCTCGATTTAGAACGATACGAAAAAATTATTCCTTATTTAGACGTTTTGCATATTTCGCATAACTGGGGCACAATTGATGATTTCGTTGAAGGTGGCTTTGCAATGATGGAAAAAAAACCAACCGTCGCACAGCGTGAACGTTATTTTATACGCATGATCGAAAATGCACGTGCCATTTCGAAAACGGGCGTCATCGTATCTGCAGAAACGATGTTAAATAAACGGACGCGTCCACATTTAGAAACGATTCATCGCCAAATTGTAAACGAAATGGGTTGTAAACGCCACGAAGTACATCCGATGTATCCGAGCGACTTCGCTAGTAGCCTAGAAACATTAACATTAGATGAACTGCGCGAAACGATTCATCATTTGCTTGATATACGAGATGAAAATGTTTGGATGTTATTCGGTACGTTACCATTTTATCCATGTAGTGACAACGAAGAAGATTTAGCTCTCTTAAAACGCTTATATGCAAGTAAAAATGTTACAGTACGAAACGATCCAGATGGACGTTCAAGGCTAAATGTCAACATCTTTACTGGTGACATTATTGTTACTGATTTCGGTGATGAACCGACGCTCGGAAACATTCAAACCGACTCGCTTCTTTCTGCTTATGACAAATGGATGAAATCCGATTTAGCAAAATCGCTAAACTGCCATTGTCCGTCCGTCAAATGTTTAGGACCAAACGTGCTTGTAAAAAACCGTTATTATCCGAATGTCGATTTTACAACAAGAAAAACAAAAATTGAGCGATAAAAGAGCTTGTCGAACATCTCGACAAGCTTCTCTTGTCATCGTGGTACGTCGCTTGCGACAAAAGCGAATGAGATCCGGTCTTGTACAGGAATCCAGGCACCGATGCCTTGCGATGTGACGTTTTTCACGACAATGCTTTTTTTCTTGCCTTTTAAGACGATATATACTTCCCCGTATGTCACTTTCCCTTTTTCATTGACCGCAGGGGCATAGGCATATAAGTATCCTAATTTTTTCGGTGGGACGTTATATGCTTGCTCTTTTTTTGTTCCCATGCCGATCCACGTGCTAAAAGAAAGTGGCAAGTTTGTCTTTTTCATCGCTGTTAAAAGCATCATTTTTTTCACATCTTCTTCATTCGGAATGCTTGCGGTTAATCCGCCCCGAACTTGTTTTTGCATCTCTTGCCGATAAGTTAGCCGCACCGTTGTTTTTCCGCCCCGATTGTCAATAAAGTTTGTATTCACTTTTTGATACTCCCAATTTGTCGATGTTTCTGTCGATTCATAATTTAGCGGCCACTGTCCTAAATAAATCGTCGCTTCATAACCGATCGCAAACGGTGTGCTTGAAATCGACGATTCGTTTAAAAGACGAATTAATTCCGGATTTTCAATTTTAACATTCGCCGACTGAAGCAGTTGCTTAGCTAGTTCGCTTGGTTGCAAATACGGTAAGTTTTGCGTCGGATTTGGATACGTATTTTCTTTTGAAATATCGATGACCGATGATGGAAGTTTGACCGTCGCTTCACTAATCGTTGGCATACATAAGAAAACGAACATGATGCTTAAAGCAAACCATCTTTTCATGCGCAGACTCCTTTCTTTTTGCGTCGTTCATCGTTATTTTTTTCAAAAGTGAACAATTTATCCTCTTTACAAAAAAAATCCGTCAGCCATTCCTGACGGATTACAGCAAATAAAATCCGATTCCCATAATCATATATGCTCCAAGCAATGTCGCTCCTTCAAACCAGTTCGTATCTCCATCGTTAGAAAGCACAATTGTTAACAATACCGCTGTCACCATTGCAACAAGTTCTGGGAGTGTAAAGACGAGCGCCATTTTCGTTGGAAACAAAAGTGATATAAGTACTAAAACAGGTGCAACAAACATCGCAATTTGAAGCGTTGAGCCGACAGCAATTTCAACAGCGACGTTCATTTTATTTTTATATGCCATAATAATGGCGGAAGCATGTTCAGCGGCATTTCCGACAATCGCGACAATAATGACACCAATAAACAATTCGCTCCAACCAAATGAATGAGCAACGACTTCAAACGTATGAACTAAGCTTTCTGATACATATGCGACAGCTACAGTAGCAAGCGCTAAAATAAGCATCGCTTTTCCTTTTGACCATTCGGGCTCTTCATGTTCTTCCACATCTTCTTTATGTTGATATACACCGCGATGCGTAACGAGTTTAAAATATAACGCTGCTAAGTAAAGAGCAATCATAATGACTGAAATGCCTACGCTTAACGACAGCGTCTTTTGTTCATTCATCGTCATCGAAAATACTTCTGGGATAACGAAAGCAACTAAAATAGCAAATTTTAGTAAACCTGAATTATGACGCGCATCATATACGTTAAATGATTGTCGTTTATATTTCAGACCGCCAACAAAAAACGATAATCCTGCCACAAGCAATAAGTTGCCAAGCACGGAACCCGTCAACGACGCCAACACGACACTCACTAAGCCAGCTTTGAGCGCAAAAATGGATATAATCAATTCTACTGCATTGCCAAATGTCGCATTTAACAAACCGCCAATGCGTGGCCCAGCTACGATAGCTAAGCTTTCTGTCGCTCGTCCCATATAACTAGCGAGCGCAATAATTGTGACACAATAAACGACAAACATCGGCGTTGCAGGCCAATGAAGCAAACTTCCTGCAACAGAAAGCGGCACACCAATCGTCGTCAATAAAAAAAGATGCGTTCCATCGAATCGTCCCCTTTTTCATTTGTGGAATATTAACCATATTTTACACAAACTCATTTCCGTTTTCATCTTTCTTTTTTATTGCTTCTTTTCATCAAACATTTTAACATCGAACATAGTGAACACGTTACAGGAGGAAACTATGCGACAACGTCACTTTTTCATTTTAGTTAGCATTGTCATGATTTCAGGTCTTTCTCAAGGACTATTGTTGCCTCTTATTTCTGTCATTTTTGAGCAGAGCGGTGTGCATTCCTCGCTTAGTGGCATACATGCGACAGCGATGTATATCGGAGTTCTAATCGTTTCTCCATTTTTAGAACGTCCGCTTCGTCGCTACGGATTTAAACGTTTCATTATGATCGGCGGGGCGATCGTCATCGTTTCTTTAGCGATGTTTCCGATGTCATCATCGCTATCGTTTTGGTTTGTCCTTCGTTTGTTAATCGGAATTGGCGATCATATTCTTCATTTCGGTTCGCAAACGTGGATTACATATGCCTCCCCTATTCATCGACGCGGTCGCAACATTTCGTTGTATGGTTTATCGTTTGGCGTTGGTTTTATGATCGGACCGCTTCTCGTTCCGCTCGTTCACATGCACGAAGCGTTACCGTTTATCGTTTCATCATTGCTTAGCTTATGTGGATGGATATTATTATTTTTCCTACCACATACGTATCCACAAACGAGCGAGGCCGAGAAAATCGGAGCAGTTCGCTTTTTTCATGCTTGGAAACAAGCATGGCCCGCATTGTTGTTGCCGTTTGGCTATGGCTTTTTAGAGGCATCACTTCATAGCATGTTTCCTGTGTATGCGTTGCGACACGGCCTAAACATTGAGACGGTCGCCATGATACTTCCAGCGTTTGCGCTTGGCGGGATCGCTTTTCAACTTCCGCTCGGCACGTTAAGCGATCGTTTTTCACGAAAAACGATCATTGTCGTTTCGTTAACCATTGGAGCCATTTGTTTTATGATTGCACAGTGGCTCACTTCCCCTGTGCAACTGACAACAACCTTTTTTATCGCTGGCATGTTTGTCGGTTCGCTTTTTTCACTAGGCATGGCGTATATGACAGACTTATTGCCAAAATCGCTTCTTCCTGTCGGCAACATTTTGTGCGGAATGTTATACAGCGTTGGCAGCATATGTGGCCCTGCCATTGGCGGTGTTGTACTACAACATCAAGACCAACTATTTTTCATTAGCGTCAGCTGTCTTCTACTTCTTTTATTATTTGCACAACGCCCGTTCACAAAATTTTCGAAATATTTTTCTGAAAAAAACGAAAAAAACATTGACGCTTTTTAACCCTCTGTTATATAATACAATTAAACAAAACAAACTGTTTTAAAACAGAGGGGAGAGCGATGATAATGAGCAGAGAAGAAAGAAAAAATATGATTGAATTTATTACAAAATTGCGCAGCTTTAATCAAGAACAACTCATCTATATGACAGATGCAGAAATCGAGCATATTTACAACCAAACATACTACCATTACGAAGAAATCGCAGAATGAAGAGGGATGTGCAACACATCCCTCTTCTTTTTAATGGTATCCGTTTTGTCCGTTTGCGCTACTGCTTGTTTTATGTTTCGGACGACTTTTTCCTTTTTGCTTTGTGCCGCCGTCTTTTTTCGTTTTTTTCGTCACATATATGCCCCCTTCATAACCGCCTTCACTTTTAATGTGGTTTGCACAACTTTTTTTATGTGAGGAAATGACTACCGCATGCGCATTTTCCCTTCTCGTTTACAACAAAAAATGGCATTCAACTCTCCGCCTAATACAATCATCATTCCTGATAAATAAAACCAAACCATCAATGCAATAATGCCACCGAGGCTACCATACATGGCGGAATAGTTACCAAATTGGTTCACATAGTAAGAAAAAGCAAGCGAAACAATCATCCAACCAACCGTCGCAAATAGTGATCCACTCCACACGTCACGAAATCGAACATATTTGCTCGGCGCAAAAACGTATAACACAGAAAGGACAAAAAATAAAATGACAAAGCTCACAAACCAACGAATTGTTTCCCATACGTGCAAAAACACGTCGGAGAACCCAAACGATGAAAAAAGAAATGTGCCAATCATTTTACCGAATACAGGAAAAACAAGGGCGACGATAATGACAAAAATCATCGCAAATGTAAGTAAAATTGAAACGCCACGCGAAACGAAAAAAGAACGCGTTTCTTTCACATCGTATGCACGGTTTAAAGCGCGAATAATGGCCGACATGCCATTTGATGCAGCCCACACCGTTGCGAGAACGCTAAAGGACAACCATTTTCCACTTTGCGATTCCATCAGCTGTTTCACGTTTGTCTCGATTAAATGTGCCGTTTCGCTTGGGGCATATTGACTTAAAAAGGCGATCACATCTTCATGTGGAATCGGCAAATACGATAAAAATGTCAATAGAAACAGTAAAAATGGAAATAAAGAAAGCAAAAAGAAATATGCCAACTCAGCGGATAAGTCAAAAACTTCATCTTCATCAAACCGTTTCATTAGTTCGCGAACAACAGAAAAGCTGATAACCATCTTTCTCACCACCTCGCTCCTTATGTGGAGCGTTTGCGAATTAGCTCTCCAATCCACTCCATCACTTGCGGTGTTGTTTCTTTTACTTCACTTAGTTTATTCACAATAAACTGCAAATCATTCATCATTTCGTCCACATGTTGTCTCGTTTGATGAACGGTCTCTTTTATTTCTTCTACGCTATCCATCCACTCACGACACGTTTCTTTAACGAATTGTCTTGTTTTTTTATCAGCTAACAACAAAGCTATGCCTGCTAATGCAATCCATTTCCCCTTCCCCATCGCTGTTACCTCCTTATAACGAATGATCCCGTTTTATTCGCTCCAATATATGCTTACATCCTTCTTCGACTAATTCGTACACCTCTTCAAAATTTCCTGTAAAGTACGGATCAGGGACATCGTCTATACGACGGTTTGGCACAAAATCCATAAAACGGGCAATCATAGCTTGTGACGGATCGCCGACAAGGCGACGAAGGTGAGCGATATTGTCGCTATCCATGCCAATGATATAATCAAATGTATGGAAATCTTCCTTTGAAATTTGACGTGCTTTTAACCCTGTAAAATCAATTTGTTTTTCCTTTAAAATGCGCTGAGTCCCATGATGTGGTGGTTTCCCCACATGCCAATTTCCTGTTCCTGCCGAATCAACGGAAATGACTTGATCAAGCCCCTCCTGTTTTACAAGATGACGAAATACAGCTTCCGCCATCGGAGAACGACAAATATTTCCTAAACAAACGAATAGTACGCGAATCATTTCACTTCACCTCACATATAAAACAATGATACAATGAACGAAATTACTCATGAAAGGATGACGAATGTGCATTTATCGGTTGAACAAATGATCGAGCAAATAAAAGAAAAGTTAAAAGTATTAAATTTTGATGCCATTAAACCAGACCATTTTGATGAACAACTATACGACGAATTAAAAGATATATACGATATGGTGATGAGAAAGCAATCATTTAGTCCAAGCGAAATGCAAGCGATCGCTGAAGAGCTTGGAAACTTGCGAAAAAAATTATAAAATTGTTTGTCCGACAATGAGTAGCGACGGATGATCTGCCAGCGCAATTTCTTCATGCGTATCCGTATATCGTATATATGGACGTTGCATATGTTCAATAATTTTTGTCACGATGGCGTTTCTTCCGTCGCTCATTTTCACCATCGTCCCTGGTAAATATGCAGGAATCGTCTCAACGAATAGCCGTACAAGCTGCTGGCTATAACGAATGCCGCTTCGTGCCATAATAATTTCCAAAGCTTCGTGCGGTGGCACAAATTCAACCGAAATTAAGTTTTCATATTCATCGGCGATGGCACAAATTTGAGCGTACAAATGAATGCTTGTTTCTGTTAACCCGCGCGGCGTACCCGAACCATTCACATGTTCGTGATGTTGGTATGCTACATGCGCACATAACAAACTTAGTTCACGTTCCTTCCGTAAATATTCAAATCCTTTGACCGTATGATGTTCTTCTCCTTCTAGCGCTTTCCCAATGTCATGAAGCAACGCGCCAAGCGCTAAATCGCGCAGCTGCAAATCGTTACAATTCATCTTTTTTCCTAGCTGCAACGACAATAACGCAACGTTCACCGCATGGGCATACGGCTGTACCTCCATGGCGATGGATGTTGCAGGAATAACGGCTAACACTTTTCTTTTTTTCACTTCATCAACGAGTTTTACCGCTAGTTTAAACAACGAACGAAGCGGTAATTCTTCTCCCTTTCGTACAGCATCAAACGCTTGCTGAACAACTTCAATCGCATCCATCCACGATGGCATATCGAGCAACTCTTCCAACGTGATCCCTTCGGATACCGCATCTTCTACAAATACGTAACAAATATCCATCTGTTTTAGTCGTTCAACATATTTTGGATGAATTTTTCTTCCTGCTGCTAATAACACGCGACGATGGCGATCATAAATCGGGCGTGCCAATTCCATCGTTCGTTCATCGTATTCTTCTAATAAAATGAGTCGCAAACATATTCCACTCCCTTCAACGTCTCCCATACAAACAGTATAATCATGTTTTTTTTCATTTGCCATGACGTTTTATAAAAAATAAATTCCGATAGAAAAACTAGGATTGACATTCGGGTGAATTGTGTTAAAATTTAAAACAATCAAACATTATAGGTGGTATGGGAAAGGAAGATAACACATGATTACGTATGAAACATGGGATAGTGAACAAAAACCTACTTTTCCAATAGATAATGACGAAAAAGGGGCATTACACGTGCTCACATGGGCTTATGAACATTACGGTAAAGACCTTTTATATGCGTGCAGTTTCGGGATCGAAGGGATCGTGTTAATCGATCTTATTTCCCAAGTGCGTGACGATGCTGAAATTGTGTTTCTCGATACAAACTTACATTTTTCTGAAACGTATGAAACAATCGAACGCGTAAAAGAGGCATACCCACGTTTACGTATTCATTTACAAACACCTACGTTATCGCTTGAGGAACAAGAACAACAATTCGGCGCTGAACTTTGGAAAATGAATCCAAACAAATGTTGTGAACTAAGAAAAATTATCCCCCTTCGTCAAGCGATGGCAGAAAAAAAAGCATGGATTTCGGGACTGCGCCGTGAGCAATCGCCAACGCGACAACATGTTGAATTCATTAATCTCGATAAAAAGTTTCACAACATTAAAGTTTGCCCGCTTATTCATTGGACATGGAAAGACGTTTGGCGCTACGTGCATCGCCACAATCTTTCTTACAATCCGCTTCATGATCGCGGATATCCAAGCATCGGTTGTGCACCATGTACATCCCCCGCCTATACGGAAGAAGATTTACGTTCTGGCCGATGGGCTGGGCTAGGGAAAACAGAATGCGGCTTGCATGAGTCGTAAACAAAGGGGGGAATGCGTTGGTTACAGTGGCTTTTATTATCGCTTTTTTCTTTGCGATGAACATTGGAGGAAGCGGTGCTGCGGCAACAATGGGTGCTGCTTACGGATCAGGCACATTGTCAAATAAGCGAATCGCCCTATTCATATGTGCCGTTGCCATTTTTCTCGGCAGCTTAAGCGGAGGAGAAGTCGTTAAGACGATCGGTTCCGGCATTGTTCCTACATCGATTTTGAAAACAGATCTTGTCGTCATCGTTTTAGCAGCAGCAACCATTTCGTTATTCGCCGCGAACGTGCTCGGCATTCCGTTATCAACAAGCGAAATTACAGTCGGAGCGGTCGTTGGCGCAGGCATTGCGTACCAAAGTTTGTACATCAGCAAGCTTCTCTGGATCGTATCATTTTGGCTCATTACACCACTTGCTGCGTTTTCTTTCGCTTTTTTCATTAGCAAATGGCTAAAAGGAAAAACATTGAAACAAAACAAATGGGTCGGCTTTTTACTTATTATCGCTGGATTTTTTGAGGCATTTTCGGCAGGAATGAACAATGTTGCCAACGCCGTCGGTCCTCTCGTTGGAGCCGGTTTATTATCTGTCAAACATGGCATCATTTTTGGCGGGTTGTTCGTTGCACTTGGGGCGCTTTTACTTGGAAGTCGCGTGTTAGAGACGAACGGAAAAAAAATTACAACCTTCTCTCAATTGGAAGGATGTGTTATTTCAGGAATCGGGGCAACGCTCGTTATCGTTTCATCTATTTTTGGTCTCCCCGTTCCGTTAACACAAATTACGACATCAGCCATTATCGGTATCGGCACAACGAAAAGCGGTTTTTCGATTTGGCAAAAACAAATTGTTATTCAAGTGTTGAAAGTATGGGTAGTCTCTCCTATTTTTTCCTTAGCAGTTTCATATAGTTTAATTAAATTATTGCTTCATAGCGATGTTTACACAGCAATTGCAATCGTTAGCGTTTGCTTCGCCACACTCGGCACGATTAGTTTAAAAAAGACGATTACAGAGGAACGTCGTTCATTTCACGAGCATGGTGGCGGCATTTAATCCTAGTTATTTTATAAGTATAATAAGTTTAGGGGGCATAAAAAATGAAACAAATTGTATTAAGTAAAGCAGAATTAAGTGACCTTGAATTACTTGCGATTGGTGGCTATGCACCGCTTACTGGTTTTTTAGGAAAAGACGATTATGAGTCAGTTGTTGAAACGATGCGGCTAAAAAGCGGAGCCATCTGGAGCATCCCTATTACACTTGCGGTAACCGAACAACAAGCGAAACAGCTGTCGCTCGGGGATGAAGTCGAGCTCGTTTTTAATCAAACGGTATACGGCACAATAGAAGTGCAAGATATATATCGACCAGATAAACGAAAAGAAGCGCTGCTTGTTTACCAGACGGAAGATTTGGCACACCCTGGCGTCAAAAAATTATTTGAAAAACCAAATGTATATGTTGCTGGACGTGTGGCGCTCGTACGTGAAACAGACAAAGGAGTTTTTTCGCCATTCTTTTTCACCCCTAAAGAAACAAAACAACGATTTGCAGAGCTTGGTTGGAAAACAATCGTTGGATTTCAAACACGCAATCCGGTTCATCGTGCTCATGAATACATTCAAAAATGCGCACTTGAAATTGTCGATGGTCTTTATTTAAATCCTCTCGTTGGCGAAACAAAAGATGACGACATCCCTGCAGACATTCGTCTAAAAAGTTATCAAGTATTGCTCGAACATTATTATCCAAGAGATCGTGTCTTTCTTGGAGTATTTACAGCTGCCATGCGTTATGCCGGGCCACGTGAAGCCATCTTTCACGCACTCGTACGTAAAAACTTCGGCTGCACACATTTTATTGTCGGTCGCGATCACGCGGGAGTTGGCAACTATTACGGCACATACGATGCCCAAAAAATTTTCTTGCAGTTTACAAACGAAGAACTCGGCATTACTCCTCTCTTTTTCGAGCATAGCTTTTACTGCACAAAATGCGAAGCGATGGCGTCAACAAAAACGTGCCCGCATGATGCGACAGCTCATATCGTCCTTTCCGGCACAAAAGTACGAGAGATGTTGCGCGCTGGTGACATGCCGCCAAGTACATTTAGCCGACCTGAAGTGGTGCGTGTGCTCATGGATGGTTTACAAACGGTCGGAGGTGGGCGATGATGAACATTATTTGGCATAAAGAAAGTATAACAAAAGAAGATCGCCGAAAGAAAAATAACCATCATAGTTTTGTCCTTTGGTTTACGGGATTATCAGGATCCGGGAAATCCACGTTAGCAAACGCTGTCGCGAAAACGTTGTTTGAACAAAATATTCACTGTTACGTACTTGATGGGGATAACGTGCGTCACGGTTTAAATAGCGACTTAGGTTTCTCTGCGAAGGATCGCACCGAAAATATTCGTCGCATTGGCGAAGTCGCGAAATTGTTTGTAGATAGCGGTCAAATCGTGCTCACGGCCTTTATTTCTCCTTTCCGCCAAGATCGCCAACTCGTTCGTAGTAAACTCGAACAAGATGAATTTGTTGAAGTTTATGTCCGCTGTCCACTTGAAACGTGCGAACAACGCGATCCAAAAGGATTGTATAAAAAAGCACGAAATGGGGAAATTCGCGACTTCACCGGCATTGACTCACCATATGAGCCACCGTTGTCGCCAGATGTTGTCGTCGATACAGATCAATATTCAATTGACCAATGCGTTCAACAAATCATTTCTTACTTAAAAAATAAACAATGGATTTAGGTGAAGACAATGGGAAAAGTATATTTAGTCGGCGCTGGTCCTGGGGATCCTGAACTTATTACGGTAAAAGGATTAAGATGTATTCAACAAGCAGATGTCATTTTATATGACCGCCTTATTAACGAACAGCTTTTATCGTTTGCGAAACATGATGCCGATTTAATTTATTGTGGGAAGCTACCAAATTACCATACAATGAAACAAGAGACGATTCATCATTTTTTAGTCAAGTATGCAAAAAAAGGTAAAATTGTAACAAGATTAAAAGGTGGAGATCCTTTTCTATTCGGACGTGGCGGTGAAGAAGCACAAGCGCTTATGAAACACGACATCCCTTTTGAAATCGTTCCGGGTGTCACATCCGGTATTGCTGTTCCAGCGTATGCTGGAATCCCTGTGACTCATCGTGATTTTAGCGGAAGCGTTGCATTTGTCACAGGTCATCGCCGAATCGACGCCACAGACGCCGTACAATGGGAACATTTAGCGAAAGGCGTAGATACACTCGTCATTTATATGGGTGTTAAACATCTTTCATCGATTTGTAAACAGTTACAGCGATACGGAAAACGACCGCAAACTCCTGTTGCGATTATTCAATGGGGAACGCTCCCTGAACAAAAAACAGTTGTAGCAACGTTACAGACGATTGTAGATGTTGTAAAGAAACAGCCGATCTCGAATCCGAGTATCATTATTGTCGGAGAAGTTGTTCAGCTACATGAGCACCTGCAATGGTTTGAAACGATGTTAGAAGAAAAAATGGTACATGGAATGAGGTAACGTTATGAAAGCTGTATTATATATTTGTCATGGAAGTCGTTCAGTAGAAGGGCAAAAAGAGGCGATCGCTTTTGTTGAACGCCTCTCCTCTTCAATTTCAATACCGATTCAACATGTATGCTTTTTAGAATTATGTGAACCGAATATTGTCACAGGAGTGGAACGTTGTGTTCGCGACGGAGCAACAACGATCTTAGCTGTTCCGCTTTTACTATTGTCAGCGAATCATGCCAAACGCGACATTCCGTATGAATTAGAAAAAGCAAAAGAGATGTTTCCTTCTGTGAAGATTACATACGGAAAGCCATTCGGTGTACAATATGATATCGTTTCTGCTCTGTCCGCGACGATCGAACAGGCTGATGCCATTGTACTCGTTGGTCGCGGAAGTAGCGATACTGAGGCACAAGCGGATTTTAGACAGATCGCACATTTACTACAACATGAGACAAACATCACTGTATATCCGTGCTATTTAGCGGCTGCCTTCCCTTCTTTTTCCGACGTTATCACTTCGCTTGCTCAAACAACAAAGCGTAAGCGAGTGGCTGTTGTTCCGTACATTTTATTTTTTGGCCAGTTGCTTGACTACATTCATCAGACGTTGCAAGCAAACCAAACGAGCGAAGTGTCGTTTACGTTGTATCCTCCTATTCGAACATACGATGTTTTAGATCGCCTCGTTGAAAAACAAGTGAAGGAATGGGGATGAAAATATGCTCCCTTTTTTCGTACGCATGACAGGGAAAAAAGTTGTTATTGCTGGCGGGGGACAGATTGCGTATCGCCGCCTTCTCCCTCTTTTACATGAGGGAGCTTATATTACTGTCATTAGCCCAGAAGCGATCGATGCCATTGTTCATTTAGCCGAACAAAAACGAATTACGTGGCACCCCCGTCCCATTGAGCCAACCGATTATAGCGATGCTTTTTTGATTATTGCGGCGACAAACGACCCGCATGTCAATGAGCAAATCGCTACATATGCATCACCAAACCAACTTGTCAACGTAGCGAGCAACCATCTTCTCGGCAACGTTCATATTCCTGCATCTTTTTCGCGCGGAAGATTACAAATTGCCGTTACGACAGGTGGCGCAAACCCTGCACTAGCTAAACAAATTAAAAAACAACTCGAACAACAATTTGATGAATCGTTTGCTAAGTATGTAGACAAACAATACAAACAGCGCCAACAACGAAAAAAGCCTTGATCATTTCGATCAAAGCTCTTTTTGTTTACGACTCTAATACTATCACTTCTAATGAAGGAGTGCGGGATACGTAACCGACGGCAACGACCGTATAAGACTTATTTGGTTGGAAGCGCACATTGGGAATCGATAAAACCACTTGATTTGTTCCTGCGACCCGCACATCGACATGTAATTTTTCGTTGACTGGCGCCTCAATGTAATCGGTCACTTTTCCAAATGCAGCATGGCGAAATAGCACATCGCCATTGCGCAACGCAATATCTACCGGTGGGGCATCTGGGGAAAAGTGAGCAAAACGCACTTTCGCTTTTCCATACGGCGCATATGGTTGGTCGAGCATAGAAAGAAGTTGTAAACGATGCACATCACCGATCACCGCAAGCGTATACGTCGTTTTCGGCAATATTTGAATCGTTTGACTAAGAACTGGAGACGCCGTATGCCCTGCTGGATACACATCGATGCGATGCTCTCCTTTTGGCACTTTCATATATTGACTTAGTTGTTTATATCTCATATTTCGTAATATTTTTTGCCCATTGACATATACATCAACCGCAGGAGCATTAGGCGATGCATGAAATAAACGAACTCGTCCGGCGTCATCATCTCTATCTTCTTCGCGTGACTTCACGACTTTTTCTACATACTCCATATGTTTTCGCATATACTTTTCATACTGATCCCAATCTTTATATTGATAATAACGCGCCAACAAATCATACATAACTGCTTTTTGAATGTAACGATCCATTTCGTTCACAATCGTTCCTCCCTCGTAAATCTTTTTACGTATTCAACGTATGCAATACAAGGTAGGCTGTTGTATGATTTTTATAGAAAATTTTTAGCGAAGGAGATAAATAGATGGTCGTTCGTTATTCCATTGTTGTGCACGGTCGCGTACAAGGTGTAGGATTTCGTTACTTCGCCCAATATGAAGCAAGAAAACAAGGGTTAACTGGCTGGATAAAAAATTGTGAGGCTAACCATATGATCGAAATGGAAGTTCAAGGGGAAGTGGAGAAGGTTGAAGTGTTTGTTGATCAAATAAAACAAGGACCCCCGTTTGCGCATGTGGAACGCATAGAACAATACGCCATCCCTACCATCTCTCATGAGACAACGTTTCGCATAATATACTGAAAAAGCTGACCGAGGTCAGCTTTTTTCATGGCAACTAGTGCTGCACGAGCCTTTGACAGAACAAGCGGCACATGTACCACGTTTACTTTTTTGAATAAAACGAAAAATCGTCCATCCTGCATATCCGAAAATGATTGATCCAATGACAACATTTGCAATCATATATATCCCTTCCTTTAGAAGCCGAATAAGCCTCCGACTTGGTAAATGACAAACGAAACAATATATGCGAGCACGAGCGCATAACCAATCGAAAACATCGTCCATTTTCGTGAACCTGTTTCTTTATAAATCGTTGCGACAGTTGCTAAGCATGGGACATACAGTAAAACGAACACCATAAAACTAAACGCTGATAGCGGAGTAAAGTGCGTTGCCATCAACCCTTGGAGCGATTCGACATCCGGTACATGATAAATAATGTTCATCGTTGATACAACGACTTCTTTTGCTAAAAATCCAGTTAGTAGCGCCGCACCTGCTTGCCACGTTCCAAATCCAAGCGGAGCAAGAAGCGGTGCAAGTACACCACCAATTAATGCTAAAAAGCTGTCGTCCATATTTACGTTCATACCGTTCGGACCTGCATACGATAATAACCAAATAGCAACGGAACCACCAAAAATAAACGTCCCTGCTTTTTTGACGAATCCTTTCCCTTTATCCCACGTGCTACGCCATAGCGCTTGCCATTGCGGCATACGGTATGGCGGTAATTCAACAACAAATACGGACGCTTCTTCTTTTAAAATTGTCAATGAAAATAGTTTCGCAAGTATAAGTGCAAGTGAAACACCAAGAATGTATAAAGAAAGAACGACAAGCGCCTGATTTGCCGCAAAAAACGCACCGACAAACAAAGCATATACCGGCAAACGGGCCGAACAAGACATGAGCGGCGTTAACAACATTGTCACTAGACGCTCTCGCGGCTGTTCGATCGTTCGCGCCGCCATGACACCTGGAACATTGCAACCAAATCCAATAATGAGTGGAATAAACGCTTTTCCGTTCAATCCAACTGCTTCCATTAGTCGATCCATGACAAGCGCTACGCGCGCCATATACCCTGAATCTTCTAAAAATGAAATAAAGAAAAATAAAATAAAAATTTGCGGAACAAACACAAGTACACCGCCTACTCCTGCAATCACGCCGTCAACAACGAGCGCACGAATAAATTCAGAAGCGCCGATCGATTCTAACAGCGCTGTCACCGAATCGGTTAATGGCCCAGCGAAAAAGGCATCAAGCAAATCGGAAAGCGGTGCTCCGAGCCAATCAAATGTAAGTTGAAATAAAATATACATAGCTAATAAAAAAAGCGGAATACCGATATATTTATTCGTTACAACTGCATCGATGCGATCTGTCAGCGTTACTTGTCCGATTTCTGTGCGTTGCACAACTTGTTCGATGACCTCTTTTACAAATGAACGTCGTTTTTCATAAATAAACTGAGCAAGCGACATTTGTTCCGCATGCTGAACTTCTTTTTCTGCTTGTTCATATAATGAACGCCATGTTGCCTCTGGCCATTTTTCTGCAACATAATCACGGACGTAGCTATTTCCTTCATAAAATTGAATGGCTAACCAGCGAACTGGGAATTGTTCCTCTGTGCCCCATGACGCGATAAATCGTTCGATCGCTCGTTCCATCGCCTCACCGTAAAAAAGGGTGAAAAGCTCTGTTTGCTCTGCTACTTTTTCAAGTAGCGTGCGCTCTACTTTATCACATCCTTTTCCTGTTCGGGCAATGACAGGAACAACGGGGACGCGTAACGCTTCAGCCAATTTTGTTTGATCAATGAATATGCCTCGTCTTTCTGCCACATCTACCATATTTAAAGCAATCACCAACGGTTTCCCGAATTCTAATAACTGCACAGTTAACAATAAATTTCGTTCCAATTGCGACGCATCGACAATATTTAAAATTTTATCGAATGACTCGGTCAGTAAAAATTGCGTCACGACACGCTCATCGCGAGAAAGTGGATGAAGCGAATATACGCCGGGCAAATCAATCATTTTTGCTTTTTTGCTGCGCAAAACACCCACTTTTTTTTCAACGGTAACGCCACTCCAGTTTCCCACATACTCGTACGTTCCTGTTAATTGATTAAACAATGAGGTTTTCCCTGTATTTGGGTTACCTACAAGAGCAATATGCATCATAACGGCTTCACCTGAATGTTCATCGCCTCATGACGGCGGATGCCGACACATTGTCCACAATTTTCAATCATAAATGGGCCACCAAGCGGCATTGTACATTTCAAACAAATTTCTGCCCCTTCTGTTACCCCCATATCTAACAATCTCCTTTTTACTAAATCGCTTACTTGCGATAAATCAACAATTTTTGCACGTTCCCCAACTCGTAATTGCGTCATCGCAACCATACGTAATCCCCCAATTAATAATGATAACCTTTTTCATTAATCATTATAGTACGAGTAAACAAAAACATCTATCTTTTTTTATTGTGTTCACAAAATATTACGATGCGGAGGACACAGGCATATGTTTGAAACATGCACGTATAATCATTTCATTCGCTTTTTCATTTTTTGCGCCAAACAAACGATCTTCACCACATATGTCAACACCGAGCACATGCTTAAATCGGAAAAGGTAGTCAACGTAAGTGATAAGTGAGCGTAGCGACATTGTCCCTTGATCCCAATTTGTTTGTGCATCTTGAGGGCGAAGCACATCTTTATCAATGCTAATGTATATATGTTTTGTCGGAATCGCGCGCACAATCGTCATTGGCGCGTACATGAAATTGCTTTTTGGAAAGATCGTAACATGTGAAAATGTTTGTGAAGTTGCAGAACCGATGATGACAACATGTTTTAATGTCGGAACGTGTTTTTGAGCATATAATACCCATGAGCCACATGAAAGAAGTGGAAACAACGTTTGCTCGTTCATGTCTGTATGATGATCAAACAATACGAGCGTAAACGGCTCACGAAACTGCTTAAGTAATGCATATGAAACGTAATGATAGTTCCCGCTTCCGATCAACGTTATCCCTCTTGTATGACGGCATGCTAGTCGTTTTTCAATTTCTTGCATCGCACCGTCATCGCAATATAAGTTCGTTCCTTTAATGTCATCCATCTCGATCCATTCATGAGGAAAATGAAGAAGATTTCTTTGCCACGTATAGGTATAATCGAAGTTTAAAAACGTTACACTTGGATGCATACTTCCCCCCACCCTCGTGCAAGTTTTTTCTTCAATCAAATTATACAAACATCCTAATCATACGTACAACGATGTTTTTCGTGAAATAATTCACATATTCGTCAAAAAACAAATACTAGTACCCCTTTATCTATATATGTTCTTGTGATACAATTCACAATATAAGGAGGCTGATCAAGATGAACAAAAAAATCGTGATAGTTGGTGGCGTAGCTGGTGGCGCAACGACAGCTGCTCGCTTACGTCGTTTAGATGAACAAGCAGAAATCGTGATGTTTGAACGTGGAGAATATATTTCATTTGCAAACTGTGGTCTTCCATATTATATCGGTGGTGCGATTGCAGAGCGTGATGCTTTACTTGTACAAACGGTTGAAGGAATGGCAGAAAAATTTAATCTTGACATTCGCATTCAAAGCGAAGTCATTGCCATTAACCGTGACCGTAAAACGGTAACTGTAAAACATTTTCCAACCGAAAAAACGTATGAAGAAAACTATGATTATCTCGTTTTATCCCCAGGGGCAAGCCCAATAAAACCAAACATCCCAGGCATTGAAGAAGCGAACGATTTATTTACATTGCGCAACATCCCAGATACAGATCGGATCAAAGCATATGTAGATGAAAAGAAACCGAAAAAAGCGGTCGTCATCGGTGGCGGGTTTATCGGTGTGGAAATGGCGGAAAACTTATGGGAACGCGGCATAGACGTGACACTTGTTGAAATGGCGAAACAAATTATGGCACCTGTCGATTACGAAATGGCGGCGATTCTCCATCAGCATATGAGAGATAAAGGCGTGCGACTCATTTTAGAAGATGGTGTCGCAGCATTTGAAAAGCAAGGAAAAATCGTTCGCTTACAAAGCGGAACAACACTTGATACGGACATGATCGTATTAGCAATTGGCGTAAAACCAGAAAATGAATTAGCCAAACAAGCAGGATTAGCTATTGGGGAACGTGGAGGCATTCAAGTCAATGAATATTTACAAACATCTGATCCATCGATTTATGCCATTGGCGATGCGATCGAAGTGATGGACTATATTAACGGCAAACCGACCCACATTCCGCTCGCGTGGCCAGCAAATCGGCAAGGACGAATTGTTGCTGACCATATCAATGGCCGAAACACAAACTACAAAGGAACGCTCGGCACAGCGATCGCGAAAGTATTTGATATGACGGTAGCGGCAACAGGAAACAATGAAAAAACGTTACAACGTCTCGGCATACAATATGAAGTGATACACATTCATCCAAATTCACATGCAAGCTATTATCCAGGTGCATTTCCAATTGCTCTAAAACTATTATTTGATCGACAAACAGGTCGCATATTTGGGGCACAAGCAGTTGGTTATGACGGTGTCGATAAACGAATTGACGTCATTGCGACAGCAATCAAGGGCGGAATCACCGTGTTTGACTTACCAGATTTAGAATTAGCGTACGCACCGCCATATTCATCTGCTAAAGACCCAGTGAATATGGCTGGTTATGTCGCAACAAATATCATTGAAGATATGGTTGAAACGATTCAATGGCATGAAGTCAATGAATTAGTGAAGAGCGGAGCATGTCTTGTTGATGTTCGTGAGGAAATAGAACGCGACATGGGCTTTATTCCAAGCTCAATAAATATTCCACTTGGACAACTACGCAAACGACTTCATGAATTGCCTAAAGATGAAACGATCTACGTATATTGCCAAGTGGGACTACGTGGTTATTTAGCTGCACGTATATTAAGTCAGCACGGCTTCCGCGTGAAAAACTTAGATGGCGGATATAAAACATATGCAGCTGTTTATAGCGAACAACAAGAGCAACGAAAAGAGGAACAAACAGAAAAACAAGTGGAGCGTGTAAACGTCATGAACGTTCAAGCAACAACAACATTAGACGCATGTGGACTCCAATGCCCTGGACCAATTATGAAAGTATATCAAACGATGGAACGGTTAAAAGATGGAGATGTACTAGAAGTAAAAGCAACGGACCCAGGGTTTGCACGCGATATTCAATCATGGTGCAAAAAAACAGGGAATACGCTGTTAAAAACAACTTTTGAAAATAAAATGTTTATTGCCTACATTCAAAAAGGAACGAATAAAATCACTTTACCTGAAAAAGAAACAAGAAAAGACGGCGCAACACTTGTTGTTTTCAGCGGAGATTTAGATAAAGCGATCGCATCATTTATTATCGCATCAGGGGCTGCTGCAATGGGCAAAAAAGTAACGATGTTCTTTACATTCTGGGGGCTCAATATTTTACGAAAACAAGATGCTCCTCCCGTACAAAAAGATATGCTTGAAAAAATGTTCGGCATGATGATGCCAAAAGGTGTTCACGATCTTCCATTATCAAAAATGAATATGGCTGGCATGGGTCCGAAAATGATTCAATACGTCATGGAGAAGAAACATGTCGACGATATTGAAACATTGATGAAAAACGCCATGGCTGCAGGAGTTAAACTTGTCGCTTGCTCGATGTCAATGGACATTATGGGCATTAAAAAAGAAGAATTAATTGACGGAATCGAAATTGGCGGTGTCGCCACATATTTAGGCGATGCTGAAGAAGCAGGATTAAACTTGTTTATTTAAAAAAATCGGGCTATCTCGCTACGGAGATAGCCCTTTCAAGTATATTCACAGGGGGATCGGGGGAATACACTTAGCATTATTCATTATGACCGTTCTTTTTTGTTTTATACATATGTTCATAAAATTTTTATGCCATTTTTCGTTTATCTATTTTTTTATTTTTTACATATCCCGCTAGTAAAATAGAAGCTGTCACAACAATAAGGAATACGAGCGATTGTGAATCTTTGGAAAAAATCATCCATTTTTTTATTTGTTCATCCTTTAATAACATCTCCCCCGCTGTCCACGCTAAAATACCTGATCCAACATAAGGAATCCATTTATACTTCTCCATCACCAATACAATAGCCTTCGACCCAAAAATCATAATCGGAATGCTAATGGCGACACCGAAAGCGATCATGCCAATATGCCCGCCTGACGCCCCTGCAATCGCCACGACATTATCTAAACTCATGACAGCATCGGCTACAATAATTGTCCAAATCGCCTTCCATAAACGATCGGCAGCTTGTACGTTCGCTTCTTCCTCTTCATTGATCAACACTTTATATGCGATCCAAAGGAGCAATAACCCTCCAAAGAAATGAACAAATGGGATTTGCAATAAAAAGACAATCACCGCAGCAAACAAAACACGCAAAATGACTGCCCCAGCCGTACCGAATACAATAGCGCGATTTCGTTGTTTTTCCGGCAATCGACGTGTAGCCATCGCAATCACAATCGCGTTATCTCCAGAAAGAATAATATCAATCGCAATAATTTTTAACAAAGCAAGCAGCGCTTCTGATGAAATCATCCAATCACCCATTACAGTTCCCCTTTTTCACTGTACTTCTCCCCTATCTTATCGTGAAGCCCGTCTACATTCAACTTTTGTGTTCCGACATATATGTTAAATTCTCTCTTTATTTTTACAAAAAACGATCGTTGTAATGTATTTGTAACATAATTTAATGGCTATGTAACAATTTTTCGACATCTTTTTTGCTATAATGTAGTCGTCCATGGAACAAGTCTTTTGGAGGTTCAAGCAATGAAAAAAGCTCTAGCCACTACCGCTCTCTTCATGTTGCTATGTTTCACGTATTTTGCAAACCCTTTCAAAACAGAGGCTGCCTTTTCAGCAAATACGCTCATCGCTGAAGCGCATAAAGTCATTGGCACACCGTATCGTGCAGGAGGAACGACGCCAAAAGGATTTGACTGTTCCGGTTTTGTTAGCTATACATATAAGAAAGTAGGAGTTTCGCTTCCGCATTCTTCGAGTGCAATGTATGCGAAAGGGAAGCCTGTTTCTCTTAACCAATTAGCACCAGGAGATTTACTATTTTTCAAAACGTCGAAACATAAAGGGATTTCCCACGTAGCGATCTATATCGGCGATGGTCGTATGATTCATGCGACATCATCAAAAGGCGTTCAAGTAAACTCCATCCACCAAGCTTATTGGAAACAACGTTTTGTAGGTGCAAAACGATTATAATGCGAAGGCAAGCACTTCATGCCGAACGTCTTTTCGACGCGAAGTGCTTGCTCTCGACGAAAAGCAGGGAATGTCCCCTGCTTTTTTCATTATTTTTTCATTTCCTCTCCCGTTTTTCCGATATATAATGTATGTAACATGGGGATGGTGGAGGGACATAACATTGATGACAAAAAAAGAGAAGCGAACGGTGACCATAACTGTTTTTGCTTTCATTTGTTTTTTAGGCATTTTACTGTTTAGCTCATCGTTAACAATGACATTTGAGCGGAACCATTTTTTATCGGTTCATACATTACTTGAGTTTTTCAGTATTACGGTAGCCATGGCCATTGCGTTTCAAGGGTGGATTTCATTTCCCCAAGCATTGTCACGCCGTCGTTTACGTATTGCAACAACATTTTTAACTGTTGCTTTTCTCGATTTATTGCATACGCTTACATATAAACAAATGCCTGGCATTATCGTTGCCGATAGCTCGGTTCAACTTTCAACTTCTTTCTGGCTAGCTGCCCGTATGACCCAAGCCATATTTTTATTGCTCGCTTTCTTACTCCCTGACGGTCCGATTCATGAAAAAGATAAGTTTCTTGCTTTCTTCGTTCCATTCCTATATATCGGGCTAGTGTCGGTGGGAATTGTGCACGCTGCAGATTCGCTTCCTCCGCTTGTCATCGAAGGGGTAGGAACAACACCATTTAAAAATGGGATAGAATATATCATTACAACGTTGCATGTTATCACAATCGTTTTACTCATCCGCCACTATAAAGAAAAACGATTAGCACCGACGCTTGATGTCACTGCTGGTTTCGTCTTTTTATTTTTAAGCGAGCTTATTTTTACGTTATATCGTAACGTTTATGATGTGCTAAACATCTTCGGACATATATATAAAGTGATCGGCTTTTCTTACTTTTTACGTGGCTTATACTTGGCATCATTTAAAGAACCGTTTCAGGCAAGAGAGCGCGCTGAACAAGCGCTCGCTAAAAGTCGGGAACAGCTAAGAAAACAGGCGTTATTCGATGAACTAACGAATTTACCAAATCGTCGTTATTTTATCGATACACTTCGTGAACGATTGGAAATAGCGAAAGTAAAAAACGAAACAGTAGCGCTTTTTTTCCTAGATTTAGACAATTTCAAAAACATTAATGATTCACTCGGGCATGCGGCTGGTGATCTTTTATTACAGTCTGTCGCTAAACGTTTAACTCATTTGCACGACCATTTTGTCGCCCGACTTGGAGGAGATGAATTTGCAGTTATTGTTGTTGATGTTCCTTCGTTTGAGCAAGTCGCACAACAAATGATTCATATACTAGGTGAACCTTTTTACGTCCGTCAAAAAGAGTTGTTTATTACAACAAGTCTTGGCATAAGCATATATCCGACGCACGGTGAAGATGAAATGACGTTAATTCAACATGCGGATATGGCAATGTATGAAGCAAAGAAAAAAGGAAAAAATCAATGGGCGATGTACGATCCAACGTTTGAAAAAGAACGGATGCGAAAATCGCTCATTCGTCAGCGACTACACGTTGCGCTAGAGCAACGTGCCATTTCTGTATATTACCAACCAATTATCGATATGAAACAAAATCGGCTTGTTGGCATAGAAGCACTCGCCCGCTGGAAAGACGAAAAACTCGGATTTATTCCACCAGATGAATTTATTAGTATCGCTGAAGAAGACGGTTTTATTATTCCGCTTGGAGAATATATTTTCCAAACAGCTGTATTAGATTTAAAACGGCTACATGAACAAGGCATGTCTCACATATATGTAAGCATTAACTTATCGCTTCGTCAGTTAAAAAATGAGCAGTTCTTTTCTTTTGTACAACAGCTATTAGAACAAACTTGTCTACAACCACAATATATTGAACTAGAAATTACAGAAAATGTCGCTTTAAGCGATGAAAAACAAGTCATTGAAACGATCCGGGCACTGAAACAAATAGGCATTCGCATCGCAATTGACGATTTCGGAAGCGGCTACTCATCCATTGCCTATTTACGCCATATTTCAGTTGACACACTAAAAATTGATAAATCGTTTATTTTCGAAGTCATTACAAACGAACATACCGCAAAATTAACAGAAGCGATTATCGCACTTGCCCATCGTTTGCAGCTTCACATTGTCGCTGAAGGAGTAGAAACAGATCGACACGTATCGTTTTTACAATCCACTCATTGCGACAAAGCGCAAGGTTATTTATTTAGTCCACCTGTTCCTTTTGAACAAGTGGTAAAACAGTTACAAACAGCTCATATACGATAAGGGGAGTACTTGGGGGATGAAACATATACAAGTAACAGACCAAAAGCGACTACAACAGTTAAGTTACACGGGGGTAACAGAAGGAAAGCTACAATCAATTTATAATCATCGCGATGTATTGCAACCGTTAGTCAAAGGGATTGTTGAAGACTTATATAAAGAGATATTATCTATCCCTACTTTGCGTAAGTTAATTGAAGAACATTCAACATTACAGCAATTAAAAAAGACACAGATCACATATTTAAGAGAATGCTTTAACGGAATCATCGACGATGCGTATATTCAAAAACGATATAACATTGGTAAAGTGCATTCAGAAATCGGGCTCGATTTAAAATGGTATTTGGCTACGTATACAAAATACATTGAAATTATCCATAAACACATATCATCTGTTTTACCAAACGAGACAATAAACATTTTATTAGCCATTCATGCGTTGTTTTCATTTGATATGCAATTGACTATTGAAGCATATGAAATGGCCGAAATCGAGAAAGCAGCGCATCCACTTCGTTATGAATTACACAAACTACAACAAGTAAATGGATTTACAGAACAAGATTTGCAACATCTCGATCAATTTAGCGGCTATATTTCATTTCGTGTTGAGGCAATTATGGATGCGTTTCGCCAATCGTTTTCCCAACGTTTCTGGGAAGATTACTCATACAGTTTTTTTGAACGCGAAAAGTTTTTTAATTACGTCAAAAACTTTTTACTACAATTTTTTCAAGAAAAAATTTATTATGAGATGGAAGCGTACTTTCGTATTATTCGCGACTGGAGTCGACTAATTATTGATCAAAAATATCACGAAAGTTTTTTCCATATTACGACAGAATCTATTTGTGAAGCGATAAAAAAGGTATTTTTAACAAAAGAATATTTGCATGATCCATATGTTGTCCAATATATTCATTCATTCGAACGATTTTCTAAATTCACGCTTGCGATTATGCAAGAAATTATTCGACCATACTTATTTTTACGTGATTTCGATTTTCTTGACATTTATGCTTATGAAATTAGTACAATTGATTTTGGACGTATTACATGGATTGATGAAAAAACAAAACGATTATTGCACACAATGGGTATAAAGGAAGAACATCCAATCGGTCGACGATGTTATGAGCTTTTTCACCAACGCACCGTACCTTGTTCAGGATGTCCAGCACTAGAAGAAAAAACGGAGCCAATGCTTGCGACATTTGAAAATGAAAACGGTCCACACTATTATAAAGTTCGGCTTTTGCCACAAAACAAAATTTTCGAGCTGTCACGTGCCCTTCTCGTCATTCAAGACGTGACGAAAGAAGCTAAAGTCATGTTTGATACGCTTGAACGACTGCTTCAGCTTGCTGAATATCGGGATGACGATACGAAAAACCATGTGCATCGCATTGGTATTCTTTCTAGCATGCTTGCTCGTTTGGCTGGATGTGATGAACAATTTGTTGCGAACATTCAAGTCGCTGCTAAATTTCATGACATTGGAAAAGTAGGCATTCCTGATTACATCTTAAACAAACCAGGGAAACTAACGAAAGAAGAATGGGAGTCCATGAAGACGCACGTGCTCATCGGTCATCAAATTTTAGCTAATCTCGATTTACCAGTCATTCAAATGGCGGCGAACATCGCCCAAACCCATCATGAATGGTGGAATGGACAAGGATATCCGAACGGCTTGAAAGGAGAAGAAATTCCGCTAGAAGGACGAATTGTTGCAATCGTTGACGTATTTGATGCGTTGTTATCAAAACGCATTTATAAAGACGCATTTCCTCCAGAAAAAGTAAAAGAAATTTTGCTTGATGGTCGCGGAAAACAATTTGATCCGAAACTCATTGACTTGTTCCTTACAATGTGGAACGATTTTCTTGAGACAAGAGAACAGTTGTCATAAATTTTTTCCAACAGAAAAGCACCTCCAATTTTTCGGGGTGCTTTTCCTTTTATATCATTTGTTGTTGAATGACTGCAGCGCGTTGGGCGGTTTCTGTCACATATGCTGCCATTTTTTCATTTGCATCTTTTAAATGTTCAACTGTCGCACTTACTTCTTCAAGCGATGCGCTCGACTGCTGAATAAAGACAGAAAAATCGCCAATGGAACGATCCATCTTCTCCCCTTGCTTCTCTAGCTTTTCACTAATGATAAAAAAGTAAGATAATTGTTCTTGCAAATGATTTAACGACCCATACAATTTTTCAAAATACACATTCACTTCATCCGTTAACGTCTCATTTTTCGTTAATTGCTCACTCGTTTCATTCATTCTCTCTAATAGTTCATTGTTGCTTTCGTTGACTTCCGCTAAATTACGAACGATGTGTTGTGTCGTTTCTTCCGTCAATACAGCCAATTTGCGAATTTCTTCAGCAACAACCGCAAATCCTTTCCCATACTCTCCTGCTCGCGCTGCCTCAATCGTTGCATTTAAAGCCAATAAATTCGTCTGATTTGTAATTTGTTTAATTTGTTTCGTTAACTCATTTGTATTGGCAATTTTACTTGTTAGAGCATGTAATGTTGCTTTTGTAGCATGAATCGCCTCGTGAAATTTTTCTGTATGTGTTAATAAAAGATGCATTTTTTGTATACCCGCTTGTGCCATTTCGCTTGATTGCGATGAGTGCTCGTTTAATTGTTTAGAAGTCTCGTAAATCTGCTCACTCATTGCTTTCGCTTCCGCTACTTCATCGTGAATATCAATGACTTGTTCACTTTGCGCTTGACCTGCTACCGCTGCTTGCCGAATCGCTTCTTTCATTTCTTCTTGTGCTTGTACATTTTGAAGTACTTGTTGATGAATATGTTCAACATTTTCAATAATATGCTTTAACTGGTCTTCAAGTTCATGTCTTCTTGCCGTTTGCTTTTCTTTTTCGGCATGCGTCTGCCCCACATGTTCAACGAGTTGGTGAAATTGCTTACGACTTAAATGCAATAACACAGAAAGGGCAATACCAATCATCACATAAACAATAAAAACCGTATGTCCTGTTTTTTGAAATACTTGCTGAAAAGAAGAAGGAACAAGCGCACCGACAACTAAAATAATAATTCCAAGCAAAAGTCCTGTTACAAACAACGTGCGATTTAAATGCAATACGGATAATACAACTAAGCAAAAAGCGAGCGCAATCGTTCCTAAGCTCCCTCCAGTCGTAAACAGGCTGACTAAAGTGGCCAAAAATAATATAAAAATAATAAAGTATGGGTAAATCAGCTCGTACTTTTTCATTTTTCTTAAAGCTACATAAACGCATACATTCAGAGCCAAACTCCCTCCATAGATGGCGATCTTCTCTACTCTCTCTCCAATCAAAATAAGCCCGATCACACCCGTTATTGCGCTAAATGTGTAAATAAGGAACAAGAAAAAATTTTTCCTTCGCATTTCTTCCATTTTGAGCCGCTCAATAAAATCCACCCGAGCTCCCCCCTTTTCCTTTTTTCTATACTATATCAAAAAAACAAGAGATTAGTAAATAATATTCTGAAAATTAAAGATATATTCATATAAAAAACACCGCGTCAATAGCGGTGTTACTCATATGGACGTTGTTGATAAAAATAATTCGGTTTGACGATTGTATTATCATAATGTTGGTGAAAAATGTGCGTCGTTGCAGGAGAAAGTGGGGGAATGAGCCACGTCCAACTGCCTGTTACTTTCCTTCCTGCTTCTTGCTCTTGCTGTTCGAACCGCTTAAACTGCTGTGCAGCGGTATGATGATCGACAATACTTACCCCTGCTTTTTTATATGAGTATAAAACAGCGATATTTAATTCAATAAGCGCTTGATCTTTCCATAATGTACTATTTCTTGACGTATCGAGTCCCATGCATGAAGCAATTTTCGGAAGCATGTTATAGCGGTAATCATCGGCAAAATTGCGCGCACCAATTTCTGTTCCCATATACCAGCCGTTAAACGGGGCTGCTGTATAACGTATGCCTCCGATTTCTAAACACATATCTGAAATAATCGGCACCGCATACCATTTTAATTGTAAATCGCGAAACCATGAAAACGTCGGATGTTCAATCGGCACTTCCAGCACAATATCTTTTGGAATCGGAAACAATTTCGGCTTGCGCCCATCCACTTGAATGACAAGAGGCAAGATGTCAAAATGCGTTCGTTCCCCTTTCCAACCTAACTGCTCACATGCTTTCGTAAACGATATGGACGATGAGTCCCCAATCGTTCCATGCTCTGTTTCATAACCCGCATAGCGAATTAGTTGATGATTCCAGATGCGTACCCGCTCAGGACGAAAAATAGTAATGGTCGGACGAATTTTCCCACCGTTTGTCGCAAATTCAATGTGATAAAACAGTCGCTCAGCGATATCCTCTTCCCGCTCAATCATACGCGCATCAAACACATGAAGCGTTTGCCAAAATAGACGCCCGATACAACGATTGCTGTTGCGCCATGCCATACGCGCTCCGTGCTCAAGTTCTTCATACGTATGTTCATACGTCCCCTTTTGTTCAATCTCACGCTCAATTTGTTGCAAACGTTCATGAATGTCATCATCGCTTTTTCCTAACTCTTTATAACATAATGTAATAAATCGCTCTGCTTCTTTCCATAACATATGCCATCACTCCATGTTCGTATCTTCTTATACAATACATCATGTATGAAGAAAATGAAAAGAAAGAGCATATCGTTTCCTGTTCCGCTCTTCATTCTTATCATTTATAATAAGAATGGGGAACGGTCTTCATCTGTACTGCCACATCAAACAAAGCCTCTTTTCAACGTACGACATGCCACACAACTGTTTCCCTCTCTACTTTTCCAAACGAAAGGAGGGTACGTATGGAGCATATGCTACAACGCATTTTGGACAAGCTTGAAAACATGGAAGTAGAACTGGCAGAAGTCAAAGCTAACATGGCAACAAAACAAGAACTTGCGGAACTCAAAACAGAACTTGAAGAAGTTAAAGCGAATATGGCCACAAAGCAAGACTTAGCGCTTGTCCAGCAAGCGGTGCTTGAAACAAATGAGATCGTCAAAAAACTAGAAAGCAAAATCGACAACCATGAGCAACTGTTAACTCTTCTTTCACACCGCTCTCTTGAGCATGAGGCTTCCATTTCTAGCATTCGTTTCATTTTAAAGAAATAAACGAGGGGCTCCCCTCGTTTATTCTATATGGTGTAACATATATTCATCTCCTTGTCGAACGATAACGACATAAAATGTACCAATGGATTCGTTTGTACGTGCGTTGATTACTGTCACTTTCACTTTGACTTCCTCTTTTTTACTTTCTTCCTTCGGTTCCCAAAAAACAATCGATGGTTCAACGTTAACACGCTCACCATTTAAAAACAATACTTTCGGTCCTACGTATCCTTCCATCCCCTCCACTTGTCCGCTGTCAGGTGGCATGGAGTCAGCAATGATTTGTTCATCGGACGATACCGATTGCTCCGCTCCGTGAATAGTTGTCGCATCGTCGACCATTTTGTCCGTAAATAACGTGCCATCGCTAGCTTCCATCGAGAAATTTACCTGTTCGTTTCCTTCATACATCGGATATATGTGCAGTCCTTGACGACCTGTTCTTGTTGAGACAAGTCCGTTATGAGCACTATACAGAGAAAAGCGCGGGTCTTTTTCCCATGTTAATTTCACATCTTTACTTTCGCTCGTTTCAGTCGGTTTCATCTCAATATACGTGTGAAAGTTCAACAACTTTTGATCGACAACGTCAAATTCAATGTAACCTGTTAAATGAGCCGCATCAGCATAATACGTGCGCACGATGCGATACTTTCCATTTGCTAACGGCTGTTTTAACAATGAAAAATCAATCATATCTTTCACAGTCTGTCCTTTATCAATTAACGCAAGCATTTCGATAAATGCGAGATCATTCGTTAACGTTGTTGGTTGCCATGTTTGCTTTGTCTCATCATATCGCTCGATTGTATATGCATACCCAAATGAAATGACAGCATCACTTTTATTCGTTACCGAGAAAGTTAGTTTTCGAGTGTTTGCATCATATGTGACATCATGAATAGCCATATTTGAGTCGGCTACTTCCATTTTTAACATATCCTCTCCTTGCATGTTCTCTCTCATGATTTCCTCTTTCTCTTTAGTCGGGATTGTCGGATGCAAGCTAATTGCCAATAATACACTTGCCGCAACAACGGCAACATATGCAGGACGAAATGACTTTCGCTTCGGTTGTTTTTCTCTTTTTTCAATCTGGGCGATCACTTTATTTTTCAATTCTTGTGTCACGACAATGTGTTCCATCTCTTTTTTATATCGCTCACGCAAAATCATAATCCCCTTTCAATTTGTTTTTTAACATTTCTCTCGCACGAGAAAGCAACGAACGAACCGTACTTTCACGCTTTTTCAACAAATGGGCGATTTCTTTCGTTTGATACCCTTCATAATAAAATAAATGGACAACCTCTCGATATTTTGTCGGGAGCGATGTGACTGCTAATATGACTTCAAAGCTATCGTTGTTATCAATATAAGGAGAATGAGCCCCATCTTCATATGCATCCATTTTTCGATATACAAACGATTTCAGTTTGTTTTTGCATATATTGATAGTAACGCGAATCAACCACGCCTTCATATGCTCTTCACTTTGCATTCGATCCATATGTTCATATAACTTAATAAATACATCTTGAAATACATCTTCCGCATCATGTTGATTGCTCATATACGTATACGCTAAACGTAATACCATATTCCCATATTCATCCATAGCACGTTTAATTTGTTCTTTTGGGCACAACGAAACGACCTCCTTTCACTCCATATACAACTGAACAGCTGAAAATGTTGCGACCGATCAAAATTTTTTATCCTAAGTATACAAAAAGACAGCGAATCATGCGCTCGCCGTCTTTTCATCTTTGTTTCGTACAAAACCACCAATCAAAACAATCCATTTCCCCTTGTTTTGCTTTATTTAATCGTTCCTCTGCTTGTTGAATGGTGCGCGGTGGCGGCATAATAAGCCGATCTGCTACTAGTTCATTATGTGGCCAATTCGCTGGTGTTGCTGCTTTATACGCATCCGCTGTCTGCAACGCTTTCACCGCTCTCACAATTTCGTATATGTTTCTTCCGACTGATTCAGGGTACGTTAACATGAGACGAATCGTTCCTTCGTGGTCGACAACATATACGCTGCGCACCGTTCTTGTCCCTTTCGTTGGATGAATCATCCCGAGCTGTTTCGCCACATATCCAAGTTCATCTGCAATAATCGGAAACGAAATGCGAACACGAAGCTTTTCACGAATCCATTCGATCCATTTCATATGAGAAAACACTTGTTCAACTGACAGGCCGATTAACTCTGTATTCATCTCGTCAAATTGTGGCTTCATTTTCTCAAACGCCACAAACTCTGTCGTGCAAACCGGGGTAAAATCAGCTGGATGACTAAAGAGGACAAACCAACGCCCAGCATAATCATCTGGCAATGTGATCGTTCCAACAGTCGTCACTACCGTCATCGTTGGAAAACGGTCTGAAATAAATGGCATGCTCATCCCTCCATACGTTTTACCGTTTCAGCTTATGCATCTCCCCATAGGCATGAACATTGTCCTCACTTTGTCATAATTTTGTCACAAAAAAAATACATTTCATCTTTTCAAAGCATTTCATTTTAATTAAAATACCCATATATGTATATGCGTGAGGAGGGATAGCTCTATGAGTGAAAAAATAAGTCGTCGAACGTTTTTAAAACGTTCAACAGTTGCTGGTGCAACAGCTGGGATGTTGCTTGCGACAAAAACACCGGGATACGCACAAACTGACAAATCAGACGAAAACACGTTAATCGGCTCACTTATTGACTTAACAAAATGTGATGGTTGCGCAGCTTATGACACACCATTATGTGTGACAGCTTGTAGACAAAAAAATGAACACCGTTTCCCACAGCCACAAAAACCAATCAAAGATTATTGGCCACAAAAAAAGCATGAAGACTGGTCCAACGAAAAAGACCGCACTGATCGCCTCACTCCTTACAACTGGACATACGTTGAAAAAGTGCAAGTAAATTGGAACGGTAAAACGAAAGATGTCGCTATACCAAGAAGATGTATGCATTGTCTTGATGCACCGTGTCAAAAACTTTGTCCGTTTGGAGTCATCGAAAAAACGAAACATGGAGCGGTGAAAATTGATGAAAACTTCTGCATGGGTGGGGCAAAGTGTCGTGCTGTTTGCCCTTGGGACATTCCACAACGTCAAGCAGGTGTCGGTTTATATATGAAGCTCGTTCCAGAATTAGCTGGAGGCGGTGTCATGTATAAATGCGACATGTGTGCAGATTTACTTGAAGAAGGAAAAAGCCCAGCATGTGAAACTGCCTGTCCGAGAGGAGCGATTGAATTCGGCCCGTACGAACAAATTCGAAAAAAAGCGTACGAACGAGCAAAAGAAATTGATGGCTTTATTTATGGGGATGTTGAAAATAGTGGAACGCTAACACTTTACGTTTCAGATGTACCATTCGATAAAATTGATGAAGCGATTGAAGCAAAGAAAAAAGAAGAAAATGATACTCGCTTCGGTCGTCCACATATGAAGCCTGAAGTTGAAAATATGCTAGAAACGACACACGGATATATGCTCGCCACGCTCATCGCTCCAATCGCTGGTGCAGCAGCCGCAGGCATTACGGCTTACAAAGTATTATCTGGGCAGAAGAAAAAGGAAGGGGAAAAACAACATGAGTCAAAAGAAGAAAAATAAAATTTACCGCCAACCGCTTCCGAATCGCTTCGTCCATTGGGGTGTTGCCATTTCAATCATCATGCTTATCATTACAGGGATCGGCCAAATGCCTGTATACGGTCGCTATTTAATCGTCCAGCCGTTCGGTACAAAATGGCTCACATCGTATGAGATTACGTTATTAGTGCATTACTTTTTCGCGGCAACACTCCTGTTCTTTACGACGTATCATATCGTTTATCACGTGATGAAAAAAGAGTTTGACATTTGGCCGAAAAAAGGAGACGTAAAAGGTTCTTATCTCATTATAAAGGCGATGATTTTAGGGCAAAAAGAACCACCAAGCGAAAAGTACTTACCTGAACAACGAATCGCCTACTTATATTTCGTTATTTCCATCGGTCTTGTCATCGTTACAGGCGTCATTAAAGTTATTAAAAATATTATGGGCGTTCAGCCGACAAATGGCATTTTGTTTTGGGGAGCGCAGTTGCACAATTTAGCGACAGTCATGGTCATCCTCGGTGTCGTTATGCATTTAGCGGCGTTTATCGTCAAAGAAAATCGCAAACTGTTGCCTGGTATGTTTACCGGTTATGTAGACGAAGAATATGTAAAAGAACGTCACTCGCTTTGGTATAAGGAATTAAAGAAAAGATACGAAAAGCAGTCCTAAGCAAGCGGACTGCTTTTTTATTCCTCTGTGCGTTTAATTTGATTTTCTTCAATCACATACTTTCTCATTTCGATTATCGTTCCATCTTCTTTCATCTTCCGAAAAACAACGACATCTCGTCCGTCATTTGCTTTACTTTGAGATGTTTCATACACATACCGAATTCCTTGTTCGATTACTTCACGCGTCCCAAGCCAATCTGGACACTCATTCAAAAATGGATCCCTACTACGCATTTGAAGAAAATAGTTCATTGCTTGTATAGAAATATTGAGCGGGTGTTTTTCCACATAAGATGTGATCACTTTTGCATCTCGACCAATCTTTTTTAAATACTCCTTTGCCTGTTTTTCTTGCTGCTTAACAAGTTCACCATAGTATTTCTCTGCATTTAATACCTTTGAGTCATATTTTTTCGGAAACATTTTCTTAATGGATTCAACATATTCTTCTCCATCAAGTGGCTCTTCGTATGCGACAAGTTTATACTGCCCATGCTCATCGATTGAAAATGTCATCACAGTCGGAATGGCTCCGCTGCCTGATACGATGGTAAATATACCGTCTTGAAATTCAAATACACCAACACTTGCGATCGTATATGCCTTCACTTCATTTTCTTTTCGTTCTGTACCGAGAATGATGTGTCCTTCCGTAATGTATTCTCCCTTTCCATACGTTTTCCCATGTTCTTTAATCGCTTCGCTTACTGCTTTTTCAACATTTGTGGCATCTTTTAGTTCATACGAACTGGAACCATTTTCATCAAGAATAGGCATGGCATCCTTTGCCTTAAAATCGTTCCCGGCATAAAAAAGCATCGCTACAATCATGGCTACAATAAGCAAACTAAAGATTGCAAATTTCCTCACCTCTCCACCCCCCCGTCGTACAAACAAACTGTTACAAACTATATTCCATATGCCGTTTCGTCGCCTTCATTAGACGACCAACATATAAGAAAACAGGAAAACCGATGGAAGTACATAAGGCTAACAAGCTAAAAATAAGTAGATGGTTGCCATAACCGAGGTGTTCAAGCATTAATCCTCCAATCCAAGGCCCAGCAGCATTCCCGATTGCCGTAAACCCCATAGAACCGAAATATAATCCCTTCATATGTTGAGGTGAGATTTGGTCAATAAATATTTCAACCATCGAAAACATCATCACTTCTCCGACGGTTAATACAAACATAGACGCAAATAACATCGGAACAGCAGTGAATAAACCAAATCCGAGAAGACCTAAAGCTACCGCACCAATGCCAAGCATAATCGATGTTAGTGCAGAATAATGCTTGCCAATTCTTGAAACAGGATACTGTATAGCGAGCACAGTAATGGCATTAAAGACGATTAAATAAGAAAAAAGCTGTACACCATCTTTATATTGCGACAAATATTGTGGAATCGTTGAATGAAATTGTGAATACCCAGTAACACCGAGAATCATTCCGATCACAGCGAATAAAAAAACGCGATCATTCCCTAATACGTTGACAGCGTTTTGAAGCGTTACACGTTCAGATGCATCGCTATGTTTTTCAATCGAATATTTTGAAAAAAGTACGATGAGTAAAATAAAATAAAGAAAATAAACAAAAGAAGTGATAAAAAAAGCGGCTGTTGATGACGAACTACCGATTTTTAACCCCACTAATGGACCAATTGCTGCCCCTACATTAATCGCAGCGTATCGCAAGTTAAACACGAGCAATTTATTTTCTTGGTTTGTCACTTGCGATAGCAATGATCGCGAAGACGGTTCAAAAAACGAGCGACATAATCCGTTTAATGCATTTAATAGAAAAAAAGTAAAAACGCTCTCAGCAGTCGCAAAACCAATAAAAACAAATCCCCACATAAAAAGCGACATTTTCATCACTTTTTCTTGTCCATATCGATCAGAAAAATACCCGCCAAAGAACCCGCCAAACAACCCAACAATCGAGCTGATCCCAATCATCGCTCCGGTTAATGAAGCGCTAACCCCTTTGACACTCGTTAAATAAATGGCTAAAAACGGAATGGTCATAAACATCGCCATTCTTGCAAATAATGTTCCGATAATAATCGTTATGCTGATCGGATGTAGTTTTTTTATGTTCCCCATAATTCCCCTTCTATCTTAAAAATGTAACTATTCAGCCACATGATCAAGTGAGCTGAATATTTTTTGCTTTTCCTGTCTATGATGTGAATATTGATAGACAAGGAGGTGAATCGCATGTTGACGGTACAACAAGCTGTATTTACAGTTGAGAGCTTAATCAGCAAAGTCCAACAACAGAAACAGCTCATTCATCAACTCGTTCAAGAAAATGAACATTTGCGTCACGAAATCAAACAGCTGCGCAAAGAAAATGAACAACTCAAGTATCGCGTTCAAGAGCTGGAAGCACGCACGAAAAAAAACAGCTCCAATAGCCATTTGCCCCCATCTTCTGACCGTTTTCACACCCATTCTTCTC
>NZ_LIOK01000016.1:0-56296 GCF_001418025.1 Anoxybacillus suryakundensis | reverse complement strand
ATTCGACAAGAAGCTGACGATAATCCAAACGCGGAAGCGTTTCGATGACAGGCAGTTCATCGACTTGGAGTTTCTGATACGATTGATTCACCGGTTCTTCGTCATCCCAGTCTGTGAGGGACTTTCCAAAAAGTACACCTAGTAAATAAATAATGATTTGATATTGGATCTTGATTATTTGGAGCATTTTGATTAATAATTGAGGTAACAAGCTTGTCACTCCTTTGTTTTGATTGGGTGTGGGGTTACCTCAATCGTACCAAAAACAGCAGGGGTGGCAAGCTTTTTTTGTCGAAAACCGCATAAAATCAATAAAAACTTAGGGTATGTCTTTAAAACTTTTGACAATACCAAATGTTGACAAGGGGGATTTCGTATGAAGAAAAAGCTACTTAGCTTATTTGCTGGCACAGCAATCGTGTTAGCTGCCTGTGGCGGAGGGGATAGCGCGAGCGAAAAGCCGGCAAATGGTGGCGGGGACACAGCTTCAGCCGCAGAAGCCGTTTACAAAAAATCATGTGCAAGCTGTCACGGACAAAATTTAGAAGGTGGCGTTGGTCCTGCACTTGATAAAGTAGGCGGAAAATATTCACAAGACGAAATTAAAAATATTATCGCAAACGGTCGCGGCGGTATGCCAGGTGGTTTAATCCAAGGCGACGATGTTGATAAAGTAGCGGAATGGTTAGCAGCGAAAAAGTAAGAGGATGCCAATGGGAGCATCCTCTTTTCGTTTGTAACACTCTTGAAATATAACTGTAAATAAAATTCGCCCCCCCTTTTGTCGGAAATGATGATATAATGAACGAGGTAAGAATTTTGCAGGAATATGTAGAAAAACATCGAATACTTAGGTGGTTGCTTATGATTGAAATGCAAGATGTATATAAAACGTATCCAAACGGAGTGATCGCATTAAACGGGATTTCCGTTCGTATTAAGCAAGGAGAATTTGTATATGTCGTCGGTCCGAGCGGCGCTGGGAAATCGACGTTTATTAAAATGATGTATCGCGAAGAAAAACCGACAAGCGGAAAAATTATGATTAACGGCGTGAACTTAGCGAATATCAAAGATAGCAAAGTACCGTTGCTTCGCCGAAACATCGGAATTGTCTTTCAAGACTTCAAGCTTCTCCCAAAGTTAACGGTATATGAAAACGTGGCGTTTGCTTTGGAAGTCATTGAAGAATCGCCAAAAAACATTCGCAAGCGCGTCATGGAAGTGCTTGACTTAGTGCGGCTAAAACATAAAGCGCGCTTTTATCCAGATGAATTATCGGGCGGAGAACAGCAGCGCGTGTCGATTGCGCGTTCGATCGTCAACAATCCGTCGATTGTCATTGCGGACGAACCGACAGGAAATTTAGATCCGGATACATCGTGGGAAATCATGGACATTTTTGAGCGCATTAACGATCGCGGAACGACGATTGTGATGGCAACGCATAACCGTGAAATTGTGAATACGATTCGTAAGCGCGTTATTGCGATTGAACGTGGAAAAATTGCGCGTGATGAAGTGAAGGGGGAATATGGCTATGAAACTTAACACCCTTCGCCGTCATTTTCGTGAAAGCTTAAAAAGTCTCGGACGAAACGGTTGGATGACGTTTGCGTCCATTAGTGCTGTCACGGTGACGCTTTTGCTTGTCGGCGTATTTCTCGTCATTATGCTCAATATTCAACATATAACAAAACAAATTGAGCGCGACGTCGAAATTCGTGTGCACGTCGATTTAAGTGCGACAGAAGCAGATAAAGATGCGCTCAGAGCAAAGTTAGAAGCTCTTTCTGGCGTCGAAAAAGTAACGTATTCATCGAAAGACGAAGAATTGCAAAAGTTGATTGAAAGTTTCGGAGAAGACGGAAAGTCATTCCGCTTATTTGAACAAGATAACCCGTTAAGCGATGTATTTATCGTGAAAGCGAAAAATCCGCTTGATACAGAAAAAATCGCAAAGCAAATTGAACCGTTGCCATCTGTCGGCAAAGTGAAATACGGAAAAGGGCAAATTGAAAAACTATTTGCCGCAACGAAAACGATTCGCAATGTCGGATTAGCGCTTATTATCGGGTTGTTATTTACAGCGATGTTTCTCATCTCGAACACAATTAAAATTACGATTTTTGCCCGCCGTCGCGAAATTGAGATTATGAGATTAGTAGGCGCGACAAACGGGTTTATTCGCTGGCCGTTTTTCCTTGAAGGGCTATGGCTTGGCATTTTCGGTTCGGTCATTCCGATTGTTGTCGTTCTTTCCGCTTACTCGTACGTATTTGATTTATTGTATCCAAAGTTGAAAGATACATTTTTTCAACTTCTCCCATTTTATCCGTTTGCATGGCAGTTGGCAGCTGTGCTCGTCTTATTAGGAGCGTGCATCGGCATGTGGGGAAGCATGATGTCAGTGAGACGATTTTTAAAAGTATAGAAAGAGAGAGGGGTTTACGGTGCGAAACAGATGGGGAACGATCGTTGCAGCTGTAATGCTGTTTACAAGTGTCGCGGCGCCTGCATATGCGGTAACAAAGCGCGACATTCAACAAAAGAAGCAAGAAATTAAAAGCGTGCAACAAAAACAAACATCGCTTGAAAGTAAATTAGAGCAGTCGCAACAAGAAATTGAACGGTTAAAAGCAGAACAAAAGAAACTGGATGAGGAAATCAAAAAGCTCGATTTGGCGGTAGAAGAAACGAGCGCCAACATTCGGGCGAAACAACAAAGCATAGAGGAAACGAAGCAACAAATCGTTGCGCTGAAAAAAGAAATTGAAGAAGTCGTTGCCCGCATTGAACAACGTAATGAATTGTTGAAAGAGCGCGCGCGTTCATTGCAAGAAAGCGGCGGTGTCGTGAGCTATTTAGACGTCTTGCTTGGAGCGAAAAGTTTTAGTGACTTTATCGACCGCATGAGCGCAGTTGCGACTATTTTTGAAGCAGATCGTCAAATCATTAAAGAGCAAGAAGCAGATAAGGCGTTAAAAGAAGCGAAGGAACAACAATTAAACGATCAGTTAGTCAGCTTGCAAAAGCAGCTAACTGAGCTTCAACAATTAAAACAGACGTTAAACAAGCAAATCGCAGCAAAAGAAAAATTAATGGCGCAGTTAAAGGAAGAACAAAAGCATGAAGAAGAAAAACAACTCGCTTTAGAAGAAGAAAAAGAGTTGCTTGAAAAACAAGAAGCGGCGATGAAAAGCCAATTGCAAGAAATGATTCGCCGGCAAAAAGAGCAAGAAGAAGCACGAAAAAGAGCATTAGCGAGCCGCGGTTCGTCTGAAGGCGATGGAGGAAGTTTGCCTCCTGTAACAGACGGGGCGTTTATGCGTCCAGCAAACGGTCCAATTACATCGACATTTGGACCGCGTTGGGGCGAATTCCATTACGGCATTGATATTGGTAAACGTGGTTCTAGCGTTCCTGTCGTTGCGGCAGCTGACGGTTACGTCTATCGCTCATACTATTCATCAAGCTATGGAAACGTCATTTTTATTATGCATTACATTAATGGACAAGTATATACGACGGTATACGCCCACTTAGAATCGCGCCTCGTTGGTGAAGGACAAAACGTAAGCAAAGGACAAATGATTGGCTATATGGGGAATACTGGGCGTTCATTCGGTGCACACTTGCATTTTGAATTGCATCGCGGACCTTGGAATGCGTCGAAATCAAATGCGGTAGACCCAATGCAATACGTTCCGTTTTAAAGCACAGCTTATTTGCTGTGCTTTTGCGCATTAGTTGAGAAAATCAGACGTTCGGTGTAAAATAAATACATCTTTATAAGTTATGAACGGTACAAGCTATTCATATAATGAAAGCAAACAGGCATCGCACACGGTGTGATGCCTTTCATGTATCGAAGGGTGAGGAGGCACAATATGAACAAAAAAACAATCGCAGCACTAATGATTTTATCGATGTTGTTCGGCTCAGGCGTAACGTATGTTGGAATGCAGTCGCTTTCTTCCGAAACATCGACGATTACGATCGATATGCCAACGACAACGGAGAAGCCGTCGAATGAGGAATTTAAAAAAATTGAACAAGCATACAGCATGATTAAACAAAAATATGTTCAAGACGTAGATGACGCACAGCTTATTGATGGTGCGATTCAAGGAATGATTGCAACACTAAAAGACCCATATTCCGTTTATATGGATAAAGAAACGGCGGAGCGGTTTAACGAGTCGCTTGATTCCTCGTTTGAAGGCATCGGAGCGGAAGTCAGCATGGTTGACGGGAAAGTGACGATCGTTGCCCCATTTAAAGGGTCGCCTGCAGAAAAAGCTGGGCTTCGTCCAAACGATCAAATTATTAAAGTGAACGGCGAAAGTCTAGAAGGGCTTGATTTATATGAAGCGGTATTAAAAATTCGTGGAAAAAAAGGAACGGTCGCTCGTTTAGAAATCGTCCGTCCAGGAGTAAGTGGCGTACTAACGATTGAAGTCGTCCGCGATGAAATTCCAATTGAAACGGTATATGCGTCAATAAAAGAAGTAAACGGAAAACAAATTGGCTATATTGAAATTACATCATTTGCAGAAAAAACGGCTGAAGATTTTAAAAAGAAGTTATCTGAATTTGAGAAAAAAGGAATGGCTGGGCTCATCATCGACGTGCGTGGCAATCCGGGCGGCTACTTACAAAGTGTTGAAGACATTTTGAAAGAGCTTGTGCCAAAAGATAAACCGTATGTACAAATTGAAGAACGTGATGGGGACAAACAGCGCTTTTTCTCGAATGCAACGAAGAAAAAAGATTATCCGATTGTCGTGCTTATTGACAACGGAAGTGCTTCAGCATCAGAAATTTTAGCGGCAGCGTTAAAAGAAGCAGGCGGCTATATGCTCATCGGTGAAAAAACGTTTGGAAAAGGAACGGTTCAACAAGCGTTGCCGATGGATGACGGCAGCCATATTAAATTAACGTTATATAAATGGCTGACTCCAAATGGGAACTGGATTCATAAAAAAGGAATTGAGCCAGATGTAAAAGTAAAACAGCCGGACTTTTTCTATGCTCATCCGCTTCAAATCGATCAGCCTTTAGTATATGACATGAATAATGAACAAATTAAGAGTGCACAACAAATGTTAAAAGGTCTCGGCTTTGATCCGGGGCGTGAAGACGGATATTTTAGCAAACAAACCGAACAAGCTGTCCAATCGTTCCAAAAAGCAAACGGCTTACAAGCGACAGGAAAAATTGATAAACAAACGGCGGACGTATTGCAAACAAAAGTGATGGAAGCAGTTCGTGACGAACGATATGACGAGCAATTGAAAAAAGCATTACAGCTTATTGCGAAATAAAAAATCCCCCCTGTCCATTTTGAAGACAGGGGGGATACTTTTATAAGAAGAAGCTAATAATGCCACGTCGTTTTTGTTTTGGTTGCTCATGAATAAGTTTCGTTTGTTGTTGATGTTCGAGGTGAGCAATTCGTTGCTCGAGCTGTTGAATATATTGAAGCATTTCCTCTATTTCGCGGCGATGTTGTAGCAATTGAAAAGAGACAACGTCATCTGCTTTTTGATCAATTTTTCGTTCCAGTTCGTTTAATCGTTGTTCAACTTCTTCCCATTCTGCATGTTCTTTTTCTTCTTCATCGATGCCGAGAAATTTATATTTTTCTAATTGCTCGATCGCTTCGTTTGTAAATACGTAATGCCCTGCTTCATTTTTTGTGCATGGAATGTTGTATTTTTTCACCCAGCGTTGCACCGTCTTTGTCGATACACCAAGTCGTTTCGCGACCGCGCTCGTTTTTAACTCCATCGTTCCACGCTCCTTCCGAATGATATGTTGAAAAAAGTTAGACATTTTTTATGAAACTCCTTGCATGTTGACAAAACTAGTGCTTATTCGGCAAAGAAAGTGAATTTTCGTCAACCATAAACGCTTGAATTTTGTTACAATGAGAAATAGACGATCCGAAAAAATGGAGTTGATGGAAATGGAAGCATGGGGATTTGCGTGGTTGAAAGCGCTCGGAACGTTTTGGTTACAACCGTTATTATATTATGCGATCATATTTGCGTGGTTTATTGGCTGGCTGCGCGTGCAACGAGAACGGCGAGATTTTCATACGCGCGTGTACCGATCATCGCGTGAGTGGCGTGCACTTATTCGCTCGCGCAGCTGGTTTGCGCTCATTTTTTCGCTTGTGACGGTTGGGATTGGGGTCGTTCTTCCGAATGATACGCTTGTCTTTTGGACAATCGTCACGATCGTATGCAGTTTGTTTATGCAGCTTCGGTTATTATCGGCTGCGTATGTCGGGAGTATCGTCATATTTACCGTTAGTTTTTTTGCGCAAACAGAGTGGGCGCAGCCGTTTTTTACGCGTTTTTTCCCGCATATGACAGAAACGAATGTGACAGCTGTCGCGTTTCTCATCGGGTTGCTTTTGTTTATCGAAATGTGGCTCGTTGATCGGGAAGGAGCAGAGCTAAGTTCTCCTCGTCTTGTGAAGAGTAAGCGAGGGCTTGTGATCGGGGAGCAGTTCGTTCAGCGGCTCTGGCTTGTTCCGTTGTTCATCCCTGTGCCGGGGGATGGCGTGCAATCGTTTGCGGCGTGGTGGCCAATCATTTCTAGTGGCGATACGTATTCGTTCGTGCTCGTTCCGTTTTTGCTTGGTTTTTCACAACGTGTGCAAACGGGGCTACCTGTGCATTTAGCGAAATGGACGGCCAAGCGCATCGGTTTGTTAGCGTGTGTCGTCAGTTTATTGGCGATTGCTAGCTATTGGATAAAGCCGCTCGCGATCGTCGCTGCTGTAGTGGCTATTTTATGGAGAGAATGGATTGCTTTATCAGCGAAGTTATATGAACAAAAATGTCCGCCATATTTTACGAAGCGAGCGATGGGGCTTGTCATTTTAGGGGTGTTGCCGAACACGCCAGCGGATAAAATGGCACTTTCCGTTGGAGAAGTCATCGTGAAGGTGAATGGCGCACCAGTGGCGACGGAAGATGAATTTTACGCGGCGTTGCAACAAAATCGAGCGTTTTGTAAGCTAGAAGTACTAAACGAGAACGGGGAAGTTCGTTTTGCGCAAACCGCTTTATTTGAAGGGGAGCATCACGAACTCGGACTGTTATTCGTAAGAGATGAGGGGTAAACATGTGGTTTGTGTTAGCATTAATTGTGCCGGCGTTGTTAGTCATTTTTTTTACGCGGGTTACGTATAACCATTATGTCGGGACATTGCTGACTGTCGCTTTGTTAGTGGCGTCATACGTGAAAGGATATACGGATCAGTTGTATGAAATTGTTGCAGATTTGGCGTCGCTCATTGTCGGATTTTTATATGCAAAACAAATGGTCGAGAAACAAAAACGGTCGTAAACCTGTCCAAATGGGCAGGTTTTTTCATAGAATATTTGTTCGTATTTTTCGCTTTTCGTTCCGTTTATATGGTACAATACGAAGTAGAAATGAAGTGGAGGGACGAATGTGAGCGCATTTCAATTAGTATCCGCTTATGAGCCGCGCGGCGATCAGCCGAAAGCGATTGCGAAGCTTGTCAAAGGGATTCAGCAAGGGAAAAAGCATCAAACGTTGCTTGGAGCAACAGGAACAGGAAAAACGTTTACGATTTCAAACGTCATTCAACAAGTAAATAAACCGACGTTAGTCATCGCTCATAATAAAACGTTAGCGGGTCAGTTGTATAGCGAGTTTAAACAATTTTTCCCGAACAACGCTGTTGAATATTTTGTTAGCTATTACGATTATTATCAGCCGGAAGCGTACGTGCCGCAAACGGATACGTACATTGAAAAAGATGCGAGCATTAACGATGAAATTGATAAATTGCGCCATTCCGCGACGTCTGCGTTATTTGAACGACGTGACGTTATTATTATTGCTAGCGTGTCGTGTATTTACGGTTTAGGTTCGCCGGAAGAATATCGCGAACTTGTCGTTTCGCTTCGCATCGGTATGGAAATCGAGCGCGATCATTTGTTGCGCCGACTTGTCGACATTCAATATGAACGAAATGATATTGACTTCCGCCGCGGAACGTTTCGGGTACGCGGAGATGTCGTCGAAATTTTCCCTGCCTCACGAGACGAGCATTGTATTCGCATTGAGTTTTTTGGTGATGAAATTGAGCGCATTCGCGAAGTGGATGCACTCACAGGACATGTGATGGCAGAGCGAGAACATGTGGCAATTTTCCCAGCATCGCACTTCGTCACGCGCGAAGAAAAAATGAAGCTAGCCATTGAAAATATTGAAAAGGAATTAGAAGATCGGCTTCGCGAGCTGCGTGAACAAGGAAAATTGCTTGAAGCGCAACGACTAGAGCAACGGACGCGCTATGATATTGAGATGATGAAGGAAATGGGCTTTTGTTCAGGTATTGAAAATTATTCACGTCATTTAACATTGCGTCCATCAGGCTCAACGCCTTATACATTACTAGATTATTTTCCTGACGACTTTTTAATTGTCATTGACGAATCACATGTGACGTTGCCGCAAATTCGCGGCATGTATAACGGCGACAAAGCGAGAAAAGAAGTGCTTGTTGAACATGGTTTCCGTTTGCCGTCAGCGCTTGATAACCGTCCGCTCATGTTTGAAGAATTTGAACAAAAAGTAAATCAAGTCATTTACGTATCTGCGACACCGGGTCCGTATGAGCTAGAACATTGTCCGGAAGTCGTTGAACAAATTATTCGTCCGACAGGATTGTTGGATCCGACGATTGATGTGCGACCAATTGCCGGACAAATTGACGATTTAGTTGATGAAATTCAAAAGCGCATTGCTCGCAAAGAACGCACCCTTGTGACGACGTTGACGAAAAAAATGGCGGAAGATTTAACCGATTATTTAAAAGATATCGGTATTCAAGTGGCATATTTGCATTCGGAAATTAAGACGCTAGAACGCATTGAAATTATTCGCGATTTACGATTAGGCAAATACGATGTGCTCGTCGGCATTAACTTATTGCGGGAGGGGCTCGATATTCCAGAAGTGTCGCTTGTAGCCATTTTAGATGCTGATAAAGAGGGGTTTTTACGTTCTGAACGTTCACTCATCCAAACGATTGGACGAGCAGCGCGCAACGCGAACGGTCACGTCATTATGTATGCCGATACGATCACGAAATCAATGGAAATGGCGATCAATGAAACGAAGCGGCGACGCGCGATTCAAGAAGCGTATAACAATGAGCACGGCATCGTGCCAAAAACGATTCAAAAAGACATTCCAGATGTCATTCGTGCCACATTTGCCGCGGAAGAAAAAGAAACGTATGAAACGAAAGATGTCCGTCATTTATCAAAAGAAGAGCGCCTTGCGCTTATTGCCAAACTCGAACAAGAAATGAAAGAAGCAGCCAAAGCTCTTCATTTTGAACGTGCTGCCGAACTGCGCGATCTCATTTTAGAATTGAAAGCTGAGGTGTAATCGATGGATCATATTGTCGTCAAAGGTGCACGAGCGCACAATTTAAAAAATATTGACGTCGTTATTCCGCGCAACAAACTCGTTGTGCTTACCGGATTGTCTGGTTCAGGAAAATCATCGCTTGCATTTGACACGATTTATGCAGAAGGACAACGGCGGTATGTCGAATCGCTGTCGGCATACGCCCGTCAATTTTTAGGGCAAATGGATAAGCCTGATGTCGATTCGATTGAAGGGTTGTCGCCTGCCATTTCGATTGACCAAAAAACGACGAGCCGCAACCCGCGATCAACAGTCGGAACAGTGACGGAAATTTACGATTATTTGCGTTTACTGTTTGCACGCATTGGTCGACCTGTTTGCCCGACACATGGTATTGAAATTACATCGCAAACGATTGAACAAATGGTTGACCACTTAATGCAATATCCAGAACGGACGAAAATGCAAATTTTAGCTCCTATCGTCTCCGGACGAAAAGGAACGCACGTAAAAACGTTAGAGGAGATCAAAAAACAAGGGTACGTGCGTGTGCGAGTTGACGGGGAATTGCGCGATGTATCGGAAGACATCGTGCTTGAAAAAAATAAAAAACATTCCATTGAAGTCGTCATTGATCGCATCATTATGAAAGAAGGCATTCAATCGCGTCTTGCTGATTCGCTTGAAACAGCGTTAAAGTTAGCTGATGGCAAAGTGGTCGTCGATATCATCGGACAAGAAGAGCTGTTGTTTAGTGAACACCACGCTTGCCCACATTGTGGTTTTTCGATCGGTGAATTAGAGCCGCGTTTATTTTCATTTAACAGCCCGTACGGTGCGTGCCCGTCGTGCGATGGATTAGGTGCAAAGCTGGAAGTCGATCTTGATTTAGTCATTCCAAATAAAGAGCTGACGCTTCGTGAACATGCGCTTGCGCCATGGGAGCCACAAAGCTCGCAATATTATCCGCAATTGCTAGAAACGGTATGCCGTCATTACGGTATTGATATGGATATACCTGTCAAACAATTGTCGAAACAGCAGCTCGATCTTTTATTGTACGGATCAAACGGAGAAAAAATATATTTCCGCTATGAAAACGATTTTGGTCACGTGCGCGAAACGTATGTGGAATTTGAAGGTGTCGTACGCAATGTCGAACGTCGTTATCGTGAAACGACGTCCGATTACGTACGTGAACAAATGGAAAAATATATGACTGAACAGCCATGTCCAACGTGTCATGGCAATCGATTGAAAAAAGAAAGTTTAGCTATTTTCGTTGGCGGCAAACATATTGGCGAAGTGACGGCGATGTCGGTCAACGAGGCGCTTACGTTTTTTGAAACGCTTCAGCTAACGGAAAAAGAACAAAAAATCGCTCATCTCATTTTACGTGAAATTGTCGAGCGACTCGGCTTTTTAAAAAACGTTGGGCTCGATTATTTAACGTTAAATCGCGCGGCAGGAACGCTTTCAGGTGGAGAGGCGCAACGCATTCGCTTAGCAACGCAAATCGGATCGCGCTTAACGGGTGTATTATACGTGTTAGACGAACCGTCTATTGGACTTCATCAGCGTGATAACGATCGGTTAATTGCGACGTTGCAAAACATGCGCGACTTAGGCAATACGCTTATTGTTGTTGAGCACGATGAAGATACGATGCTTGCGGCAGATTATTTAATTGACATCGGACCGGGAGCAGGGGCGCACGGCGGACAAGTAGTATCCGCAGGAACACCTGAACAAGTGATGAACGATCCACATTCGTTAACCGGTCAATATTTATCGGGGAAAAAATTTATTCCGCTTCCTGTTGAACGAAGAACGCCAGACGGCCGTTGGCTTGAAGTCATTGGGGCGCGCGAAAACAACTTAAAAAACGTCGATGTAAGCATTCCGCTCGGATTGTTTGTTGCAGTAACAGGTGTATCCGGTTCAGGAAAAAGTACGCTTATTAATGAAATTTTGCATAAATCGTTAGCACAAAAGCTACACAACGCAAAAGTAAAACCGGGAGAGCATACGGACATTCGTGGTATTCATTATTTAGATAAAGTCATTGACATCGACCAGTCGCCAATCGGTCGAACCCCGCGCTCGAATCCTGCGACATATACGGGCGTCTTTGACGATATTCGCGATTTATTTGCGACGACGAACGAAGCGAAAATGCGCGGATATCAAAAAGGACGGTTTAGTTTTAACGTCAAAGGCGGTCGTTGTGAAGCATGTCGCGGCGACGGCATTATTAAGATCGAAATGCACTTTTTGCCTGACGTATACGTCCCTTGTGAAGTGTGTCACGGTAAACGGTATAATCGCGAAACGTTGGAAGTGAAATATAAAGATAAAAATATCGCTGAAGTGCTCGATATGACAGTGGAAGAAGCGCTCACGTTTTTTGAAAACATTCCAAAAATTAAGCGGAAATTGCAAACGTTATACGATGTCGGGCTCGGTTATATGCAGCTCGGACAGCCAGCTACGACGCTTTCAGGCGGAGAGGCGCAACGGGTGAAGTTAGCATCTGAATTGCATCGTCGCTCAACAGGAAGAACGTTATACATTTTAGACGAACCGACAACGGGCTTGCATGTGGATGATATTTCCCGTTTGTTACATGTTCTACAACGGCTTGTGGAACAAGGAGATACGGTGCTTGTCATTGAGCACAATTTAGATGTCATTAAAACGGCAGACTATATTATTGATCTTGGACCAGAAGGCGGCGATGGGGGCGGACAAATCGTTGCGACAGGTACGCCGGAGGAAGTCGCTCAAATCGAGCAGTCATATACAGGACGATATTTACAACCGATTTTAGCGCGCGATCGCGAACGCATGCGTCAGCGTATACCGAGCGTCTAGCACGCTCGGTTTTTTTTTGTACGAAACTTTTCTTTCAAACAATCGTATGTATTAAGTAAAGGAAAAAGGAGTTGATTTCGATGGAAGGAAATAAGTTGCTTGCGGCGTTATGTTATTTCAGCGTATTTTTTGCCCCGTTTTTATTTCCAATCATCGTTTATTTTGTCACGAAACATGAACGAGTAAAGGAGCATGCGAAAAAATCATTTTTGTCCCATCTTATTCCTCTTGCCATTGTGGTTGCTACGGGTGGGTTATTTATGATTTTCGCCATCGCAGGTGTGGACGGGTGGATTGGTCTTCCATTCATCGGACTGGTTATCGGGGGCATCGTGCATGTCGTTGTTATTGTTTGGAATATTATTAAAGGGATTCAAGTGTTACAACAGCCGGGAGGGATGTATGAATGAAAAAGCTTGTAAGGCTTCGCCATCATCGCATGCTTGCGGGCGTGTTAAGTGGATTAGCAGCTTATATGAATATGGACGCCACAGTAGTACGTTTATTATTTGTCGCGTTATTATTCATTACTGGCATTATGCCGTTTGCCATTTTATACGTGCTTGCGGTATTCATTATTCCAAGTGAGGAGAACGTCATATGAGATGGCTTGCACATATCGCCATCAACGCCGTTTTATTATTGGCGCTTGCTGGGTATTTTGATTCGATTTATTTATCAAGTGTTTGGGCAGCGCTCGTTGCAAGTATTCTTTTGTCTTTTCTCAATACGTTCGTTCGACCGCTACTTATTCTACTGACACTTCCTGTCACTGTATTGACGTTTGGGCTGTTTTTGTTCGTCATTAATGCAATCACACTCGCAATGACGGCATGGGTTATGGGAAGCTCGTTTCAAATCGGCGGTTTTACTACCGCTTTATTTGCATCGCTTGCGATTTCGCTCTTTCACTTAATCATTGAGTCGGTCAAAAAAGAAAAGTAAAACGTTCCGCTTTTGTGCGTGAACGTTTTTATTTTGACATGAAAGTGTTACAATGAGAAAAGGAAGAAGGAGGGATTGATGTGCCAAAAGTACGGACAAAAGATTTAATTGACGAGTTTCAATTTGAGCTTGTAAGCGGGGCAGAGGGGATTCATCGCCCGATTACAACGAGCGACTTATCCCGTCCCGGCATTGAAATGGCCGGTTATTTTGCATATTATCCAGCTGAGCGCGTACAATTGCTCGGTATGACAGAGCTGTCTTTTTTTGAACGATTAACGCCTGTAGAAAAACGATTACGCATGGAAAAGTTATGTACGGATATTACACCTGCGATTATCGTCTCACGCGGATTAGAAGTGCCAAAAGAACTTATTGAAGCATCGGAAAAAAAAGAAGTACCTGTCATGCGTTCAACGATGAAAACGACGAGGCTGGCTAGCCGTTTAACGAACTATTTAGAAAGTAAACTCGCGCCGACGACGGCTGTACACGGTGTGCTCGTTGATGTGTACGGTGTTGGTGTGCTTATTACAGGAAAAAGTGGTGTTGGAAAAAGCGAAACAGCGCTTGAACTTGTGAAGCGCGGACATCGTCTTGTTGCAGATGATTGTGTCGAAATTCGCCAGGAGGATGAAAATTTGCTTATTGGTAGCGCACCGGAGCTCATTGAACATTTGCTTGAAATTCGTGGACTCGGCATTATTAACGTCATGACGCTATTCGGTGCAGGAGCGGTGCGTCCGCATAAACGCATTTCGCTTATCATCGATTTAGAATTATGGGATCCAAATAAACAATACGATCGTCTCGGGCTTGAAGAGGAAAAAGTAAAAATTATTGATACCGAAGTGACAAAGCTGACGATTCCTGTTCGTCCAGGACGAAATTTAGCCGTCATCATTGAAGTGGCAGCGATGAATTTCCGTTTGAAGCGCATGGGTGTGAATGCAGCGGAAGAATTTTCTGCCCGATTGGCAGATGCGATTGGCGATGCAGAGCACGATTATGAATGAGAGGATGGGTATTCATGTTGTTACATATTGAACCGCTTGATCGCGTCTTTTTTCAACTCGGACCAATTACAATTTATTGGTACGGTGTTATTATTGCGACAGGCGTATTGCTCGGACTTTGGCTAGCCACAAGAGAAAGCGAGCGTTTAGGGATAAGAAAAGAAACGTTTGTCGATCTTGTATTAATTGCTGTGCCCATTGCGATTGTATGCGCACGCGCGTATTACGTCATTTTTCAATGGGACTACTATTCACAGCACATAAGCGAAATTCCACAAATTTGGCATGGTGGATTGGCGATTCACGGCGGTTTAATTGGTGCCATTGTGACAGGTGTCATTTTTGCGAAAAAACGGCGATTGTCGTTTTGGAAACTCGCAGATATTGCAGCACCAAGCATTATCTTAGGTCAGGCGATTGGACGTTGGGGCAATTTTATGAATCAAGAAGCGCACGGAGGACCTGTATCACGAACATTTTTAGAAAGTTTGCATTTGCCGGATTGGATCATTAATCAAATGTACATACAAGGACAATATTATCACCCGACGTTTTTATATGAATCGTTATGGAATATGCTGGGCTTTCTCGTTTTACTTGCGCTCCGGAGACGAAATTTACGACGAGGAGAATTATTTTTCACGTACATCATTTGGTATTCGATCGGGCGCTTTTTTATTGAAGGATTGCGGACAGACAGTTTAATGTTAACCGAGACGATTCGTATGGCTCAGTTCATTTCGCTTTTGCTTATTGTGTTTGCGGTCATGATGATCGTTGTGCGTCGCATGCGCGGTTTAGCGAATGAGCGGTACAACGATTAAATGAAAGGGGAGGGGCAGCGTGCTTCAAAGGGGTTTGTTTGTTGGATTGAAAACGACATGGACGCTCGGAAAAGTTATTTTTCCGATTACGGTCATTGTGACACTTTTACAATACTCCCCCGTTTTGCCGTGGGTGACAAATGTTTTAACGCCGATGATGCGGTGGATCGGTTTACCGGGAGATGCCGCGCTCGTTTTAGTGCTTGGCAATTTTTTAAATTTATATGCCGGCATTGGTGCGATGTTGACGATGGACTTGACGGTGAAAGAAGTGTTTATTTTAGCGGTGATGTTGTCGTTTTCACACAATATGCTTGTTGAATCTGCGGTTGCTGCACAAGTAGGTGTTCGTGTTTGGTGGACGGTTGCCGTCCGCGTCGGTTTAGCGTTCGTTTCCGCATGGCTCATTCACGTCTTATGGGACGGCGGACAACAAATGGCGAAATATGGACTTGTACCGCAAGCTTCAACAACGCCGAATACATGGGGAGAAATCGTTTGGATAGGAGTGGAAAGAGCGTTATACGGCATTGGACAGCTTGCGCTTATCATTATTCCGCTTATGATTGCGATTCAAGTGTTAAAAGAATTAAAGTGGCTCGACACGTTTTCAAAGTGGCTATCGCCATTTGCACGGTTGCTTGGCATTCGTGAAAACGCCTCGCTTACGATGGCGGCTGGTTTATTGTTCGGACTCGCTTACGGTGCAGGCGTCATGATTCAGGCGGTGAAAGAAGACGGGGTGTCTAAAAAAGATTTAACGTTGACGTTTTTATTTTTAGTTGCATGTCATGCGGTAGTGGAAGATACGTTATTGTTCGTGCCACTCGGAATTCCGGTATGGCCGTTGCTTGTCATACGGCTTGTCACCGCTGTTTTATTGACTGTTGCATTAAGCTTTATTTGGAATCGAATGGAACATCGAAAAAGAAAGGAAGCAACGTATGAATATTAATACGATTTTATTTGACTTAGACGGTACGCTTATTAATACGAACGATTTAATTATTGAATCGTTTTTGCATACGCTCAATCATTACTACCCAAATCAATATACGCGCGAAGATGTGCTCGCCTTTATTGGCCCGCCGTTACGAGATACGTTTGAAGCGATCGATCCAAATCGGGTCGATGAAATGATTGAAACGTATCGAGCATTTAACCATGCTCATCATGATGCATTAGTGAAAGAATATGAAACGGTGTATGATACCGTACAAACGCTACATGAAAAAGGCTTTAAACTCGGTATTGTGACAACGAAAATTCGTCATACAGTAAACATGGGATTGAAGTTAACAAAGTTAGACTCGTTTTTCCAATGCATCATTACGCTCGATGATGTCGAACATGCGAAACCGCATCCTGAGCCAATTGAAAAAGCACTCGCGTGTTTACAGGCAAAGCCGGAAGAAACATTAATGGTTGGCGATAACCATCATGACATTTTAGCTGGGAAACACGCAGGGACAAAAACAGCAGGAGTCGCTTGGACGATTAAAGGACGAGAACATTTAGCGAAATACGAACCTGATTTTATGCTTGAAAAAATGAGCGATTTGTTAAGTATTTTAGGGGTGACGCCGCATTGAGAAAAACTGAACGTCATGTTGTCGAAGGAACGAACTCCTTATGGCAACTATATCGAACCGTTTCGTTTTGGAAAGTATTAAAAAATGTCATTGTCATTTTGATCGGGCGCTATACCCCATTTTTCCCATTAAAAAACTGGTTATATCGCACATTTTTGCGCATGGACATTGGCGAACATACGGCGTTAGCGTTTATGGTCATGCCAGATATTTTGTTTCCAGAGAAAATTCATATCGGTCATAACACAATTATTGGCTACAATACGACGATTTTAGCACATGAATATTTAGTAAATGAGTATCGGCTCGGAGACGTCATTATTGGCAACGATGTCATGATTGGAGCTAACACAACCATTTTGCCGGGTGTCACGATCGGGGATCGTGCTGTTGTTTCCGCAGGTACGCTCGTGCATCGCGATGTACCAGCTGGTGCATTTGTTGGCGGCAACCCGATGCAAATCATTCGTCTTAGCGAACGCTAAGGCGTTTTTTTATGAATAAAAAAGGAATTAAGTCGAAAAAAATCGAATGAGTTTGTAGTTGACGAAACGAAAAACGAGGAGTAAACTACAAATAACAAACTTTACTTTGCTAATATATTAGCGAACTAAAGTAAAAGAAGGACGGGAAGAAAATGAGAGTATTTATGTTTGAAAAACCGCTCGGCATGCGAGATACGTTGCCAGATGTATATAAAACAAAACGTGCATTACGGGAAGCAATGATGAAAGAAATTGAAACGTGGGGATATTCGTTTATTGAAACACCGACGTTAGAATATGATGAAACGGTTGGCGCTGCATCGGCAATTTTAGATCAGCAGTTGTTTAAGTTGCTCGATCGGGAAGGGCATACGCTCGTGTTGCGTCCAGATATGACTGCTCCCATTGCTCGCCTAGCAGCATCGAAATTATATAAGGAAGGGTGTCCACTCCGTTTAGCGTATGCGGCGAATGTGTTTCGGGCTCAGCAACGTGAAGGAGGAAGACCGGCAGAGTTTGAGCAAGTGGGAGTGGAATACATTGGCGACGGCACGATGTATGCTGATGCAGAAGTAATCAGTTTAATGATTTTTGCTTTAAAGCGGGCAGGGTTGCGCGATTTCACTGTGACGATCGGTCATATCGGCTATGTGGATGCATTGTTTTTCGATATTTTGCGTCACGAACAACGTGTAGAAACGTTGCGTCGTTTTTTATATGAAAAAAATTATGTCGGCTATCGAGAGCACGTCAAATCGTTGCCACTCTCCTCGATTGATCGTGATCGCCTTTTACGTATCTTAACATTAAGAGGGGGAGAGGAAGTCGTCGCAGAAGCAAAAGCATTTGCCACAACAGAAGCGGAGCGACGGGCAGTTGATGAATTAGAACTATTATGGGCGCATATTGACCAATATGGCGTTACGGATATGGTGAAATTAGACATGAGTTTAGTGAGTCATATGAGCTACTATACTGGCGTCCTGTTTGAAGTGTATGCGAAAAACGTTGGGTTTTTACTTGGGAACGGCGGGCGATATGATGAATTACTAGCAAAATTTCACCGCCCCTCGCCTGCGACAGGGTTTAGCGTCCGTTTAGATCGCTTAATGGAAGCGCTTGGCGAAGGGCGAAACGATGAAAAAACGACGTGCATGATTTTTAGTCAAGAACGTTTTGCGGAGGCGTATGCGAAAGCAGCGGAAATGAGGCGAAAAGGAGAAAAAGTTGTATTGCAACAAGTGGCAGGTATTCAAGATATGGATCAATTTACTGCATCATTTGACGATGTAGTGTACGTATTAGGGAAACGCGGAAAGGATGAACGATGATGCTAACGGTTGCGATGCCCAAAGGACGTATTTTTACGGAGGCGCTTGCATTGTTAAAACAAGCAGGTTATGAAATTCCTGATGATTTGGAACATTCCCGAAAACTAATGATTGACGTCCCGAATGAACAGCTCCGCTTTATTTTAGCGAAGCCAATGGACGTTGTGACATATGTTGAACATGGAGTTGCTGATGTCGGCATTGCTGGGAAAGATGTGCTCCTTGAAGAAGAGAGAGATGTGTATGAAATGTTAGATTTGCGCATTAGCCCTTGTTATTTGGCGGTGGCAGGGCTCCCGAATACGCGCGTTCACCCGATTGCGCCAAGAGTCGCAACAAAATATCCAAATATTGCATCGACCTATTTTCGCGAGCAAGGGGAACAAGTAGAAATTATTAAATTAAACGGGTCTGTTGAATTAGCTCCGCTCATTGGCTTAGCTGAACGAATTGTTGATATTGTTTCGACAGGGCGAACGTTAAAAGAAAATGGGCTTGTTGAATTAGAACGAATTGTTGATGTAACATCGCGTTTTATTGTCAATCCAGTGAGTTATCGCATGCAAGATCGGGCGATTGAACAAATGGTTGACCGTTTAACATACGCGATTGAGAAAGCGGGGGAATGCAATGAAAATTGAGCGTGTAGAAGGGACAGTTTCGCTTCGACGGACGATCGAAAGCGGCACAGAAGAGCAAAGACGAGCAGTACAACAAATTATTGATGATGTGCGAAACAACGGAGATCGCGCATTAAAAAAATATACGGAGATGTTTGATGGCATTTCCTTTGATACGTTTGCTGTTACACAAGAAGAAATTGAAGAAGCATATTGGCTCATTAATGAAGAGATGGTTCATATCATTCGTGAAGCGGCACAAAATATTCGAGAATATCATGAACGTCAACGAATGACATCGTGGTTTATGACGCGTGACGATGGAACGATTCTTGGGCAAAAAGTAACACCGCTTGATGCAGTCGGGTTATATGTGCCGGGCGGAACGGCTGCTTATCCATCATCGGTGCTTATGAATGTCATTCCCGCGCAAGTGGCTGGAGTGAAACGTATTGTCATTGTTTCCCCGCCAAATGAACGTGGAACGTTGCCTGCGGCTGTTCTTGTTGCGGCATGTGAACTCGGTGTTCAAGAGATATATAAAGTTGGCGGCGCCCAAGCGATTGCAGCACTAGCATACGGTACGGAGACGATCGAGCCAGTCGATAAAATTTTTGGGCCTGGAAACATTTACGTCGCACTTGCTAAAAGGGAAGTGTTCGGTCAAGTCGACATTGATATGATTGCGGGGCCGAGTGAAATTGTCGTGCTCGCTGATGAAACAGCAAAGCCGAACGAAATTGCAGCCGATTTATTATCGCAAGCAGAACATGATGAACGATCGGTTAGTATATTGGTGACACCGTCTTTACAGCTTGCTTTAAAAGTAGAGGAAGAGGTGGAAAAACAGCTTGCTACCCTTCCGCGAAAAGAAATTGCCCAAAAAGCGATGAATGAATATGGCGTCATTTATGTGACCGATACGATGAAACAAGCGATTGACGTCGTGAATGAATTAGCACCCGAACATTTAGAAGTGATGACGGCCGAGCCGTTTGAAATATTAAGTGACATTCGACATGCGGGCGCAATCTTTTTAGGTTCGTACAGTTCTGAACCTGTAGGAGATTATTTTGCGGGGACGAATCATGTGTTGCCGACAAATGGGACGGCTCGTTTTTCGTCAGGACTAACAGTTGAGGCATTTATGAAAAAGTCAAGCATCGTTTTTTATAGCGAGCAAGCATGGCGGCAACATGCGGCAAAAATTGCGGCGTTTGCACGATTAGAAGGGCTTGAAGCACATGCACGAGCAGTAGAGGAACGATTGAAAAGGGGAGACAAATAATGCGGACAGCGACCATTCAACGAGCGACAAATGAAACACAAATTGAGCTTACGTTTGCGGTGGATGGAGAAGGAAAAGCGGAGTTAGAAACAGGTGTGCCGTTTTTAACACATATGCTTGATTTATTTACAAAGCATGGCCATTTTAATTTATTTGTTCATGCAAAGGGAGACACACATATTGACGATCATCATACGACAGAAGATATTGGTATTTGTTTAGGGCAAGCGATTCGCCAAGCACTCGGTGATAAAAAAGGAATTAGACGATACGGAAATGCGTTCGTTCCGATGGACGATGCGCTTGCGCAAGTCGTTATTGATGTGAGCAATCGTCCGCATCTTGAGTTTCGTGGGGAGTTTCCAAGTCAAAAAGTCGGGGCGTTTGACGTCGAGCTCGTGCATGAATTTTTATGGAAACTAGCATTAGAAGCGCGAATGAACGTACATGTCATCGTTCATTATGGACGTAATACACATCATATGATTGAGGCGGTATTTAAAGCACTTGCACGCGCGCTAGATGAGGCAACGATGATTGATCCACGCGTCAAATCTGTACCGTCCACGAAAGGAATGTTGTAAATGATCGGCATTATTGATTATGGCATGGGCAATTTATATAGCGTCAGCAAAGCACTAGAGCGACTAAATGTACCGTACATCGTTGAAAGCGATCAAGACAAATTGCGCCAAGCAGATGGCTTCATTTTACCAGGCGTTGGCTCATTTAAAGATGCGATGCATATTTTAACGGAAACGAAGCTGGACTCTTTCATTCACGAACAAGTCGCAATAGGAAAACCGCTTCTTGGTATTTGTTTAGGCATGCAATTGTTGTTTGAAGAAAGCGAAGAAAATGGTTTGACGTCTGGATTGCAGTTACTCCCAGGTCGCGTCGTTCGCTTTGCGGGGATGACAAAAGAAGGGAAGCGATATAAAGTGCCGCATATGGGATGGAACGAACTTGTTTTCCATCAGCCATCTCCGCTTTTTGATCACGTTGAGCGAGGACATGTATATTTCGTGCACTCGTATTATGTGCAAGCGGATGACCCAACTGTTGTGTTAGCAAGTGCCCAATATGATGTAGAAGTTCCTGCTGTCGTTGGACGTGGAACGATATTTGGTACACAATTTCACCCGGAGAAAAGCGGGAAACTTGGGATGCGTCTATTGCAAAATTATGCGAGGGTTGTAGAAAGGGAGAGGGACTAATGTTTACGATTTATCCAGCGATCGACATGCGCGATGGGAAATGTGTTCGCCTCGTCCAAGGGGATTACAATCAAGAAACGGTATATGGACATTCGCCAGTAGAAATGGCTCGCTCGTTTGTTTCACAAGGAGCAACATGGATCCATATGGTCGATTTAGATGGGGCGAAAGAAGGAAGACGTGTGAATGACGCGTTTGTCGTTGAAGTGGCACAAACGCTTGCGGTGAACGTTCAAATTGGCGGCGGCATTCGTACAGAAGAAGATGTGGCGTATTATTTAGAACAAGGTGTGGCACGCGTCATTTTAGGGAGTGCTGCGATTTCGAATCCTTCATTTGTGAAAGCGATGCTTCGCACGTACGGTGAGCGCATTGTTATCGGTATTGATGCAAAAAACGGGTTTGTTGCAACGGAAGGTTGGACGCATACGTCGACGATCGAAGCCGTTGAGCTCGGCAAACAGCTCGCGGACGCTGGAGCAGAAACATTTATATTTACAGATATTGCGACAGATGGGATGTTATCAGGACCAAATATCGAGGCAGTCGTTCGGTTAGCCAAAGCGACGAATAAACGTGTTATCGCCTCAGGGGGGATTCGTTCGCTCGATGATTTACGTGCCTTAAAGCAATTCGAAAACGAAGGAGTGGCTGGAGCGATTGTCGGTAAAGCGCTATATACAGGGAAGTTTACAGTTGCTGAGGCGTTAAAGGCGGTGGAACAATGATCACAAAGCGAATTATTCCTTGTTTAGACGTGAAAGATGGACGCGTTGTCAAAGGTGTGCAATTTGTTTCGTTGCGCGATGCGGGTGATCCGGTAGAGCTTGCTCGCGTGTACGATGAACAAGGAGCTGACGAACTTGTTTTTTTAGATATTTCTGCGTCACACGAAGGTCGAAAAACGATGGTGGATGTCGTTCAGCGTGTTGCTGCGCAGCTTGCCATTCCGTTTACTGTCGGCGGTGGCATTAGTACGTTAGAAGATATGAAAACGATTTTGCGTGCTGGAGCGGACAAGGTGTCGGTCAATACTGCGGCACTATTGCGGCCGGAGTTGATTACAGAAGGAGCGAATTTTTTTGGTTCGCAATGTATCGTCGTGGCAATTGATGCGAAGTACGATCCAACGATGCAGTCGTGGCGCGTGTATACGCACGGTGGCCGCCGTCCGACAGATTGGGAAGTTGTCGCGTGGGCGAAAGAGGTTGTCAAGCGCGGAGCAGGAGAAATTTTACTAACGAGTATGGATCGCGATGGTGGAAAAGACGGTTTTGATTTGGCATTAACGAAACAAGTGAGTGAAGCAGTGTCTGTTCCTGTCATTGCATCAGGAGGGGCAGGATGCGCGCAACATTTTGTTGATGTGTTTCAAGTCGCTCAAGCGGATGCGGCGTTGGCGGCCTCTATTTTTCATTATAAAGAGACGTCTGTCCAACAAGTGAAACAGTACGTGCGTAAACAGGGGGTAAATGTTCGATGAATGTAAAAGCGGTACGATTTAATGAACAAGGACTTGTTCCAGCGATTGTCCAAGATGCGCACAGTAAAGAAGTGCTGACGTTAGCATATATGAACGAGCAGTCGCTACAAAAAACGTTACAAACGAAAGAAACGTGGTTTTATAGTCGCTCCCGTCAAACGTTATGGCATAAAGGGGAAACATCAGGAAACGTGCAAAAAGTTGTTGATATTCGCTACGACTGCGATGCGGACGCACTCCTGATCCTTGTTGAACCAAAAGGGCCAGCTTGTCATACAGGGGAGTATTCTTGTTTTCATCATCGTTTAAGCGATGAAAAACCTATAGCGAAGCCAAATCGCTTTGCCATTTTAAACGTGTTAGAGTCGGTCATTGCGGAGCGTGAGGCAAAACGTCCTGAAGGATCGTATACGACATATTTATTTGATAAAGGAATTGATAAAATCGCTAAAAAAGTTGGGGAAGAAGCAGCTGAAGTCATTATTGCCGCTAAAAATCGCTCAAAAGAAGAACTGCGATGGGAAGCGGCGGATTTATTGTATCATTTGCTCGTTTTGTTGCGTGAACAGCGCGTGTCGCTTGATGATGTTCTTTCCGTATTAGCTGAGCGTCATCGGTAACGCTTTTTTACCCATCCATGTTGTTCTGAAGCGAAAATGTGGTATACTTTCTTTCGGTGAAAGAAATCAACATGGAGGGTTCGATGGAAAAACATTTGCAAAAACGTGTCGGAAAAGTCATCCCGTTTATTCAAGACGGTACGTACTTTTTTAATAAAGGTGTCACATGTTATCGCCGCCGCGATTTGCGTAAAGCGAAAGCATATTTGCAACGTGCGGTGCAACTCGAGCCAGAACAAAGTACATTTGCTTGCCAACTGGCGATTGTATTGTCAGAATTGGGGGAATATGCGCAATCGAACGAATGGCTATTGCGCATTATTGAACATAATGATGATTTAACGGAATGTTTTTATTTTTTGGCTAACAATTATGCCCATTTAGGATTGTTTGGCGAGGCGACGAAATATGCGGAACAGTATATGGAGCGCGAGCCGGATGGGGAGTTTGCCGATTATACGCTCGATCTATTAGACATTTTAACAATTGAGCAAGACGATGATGAGTGGCTGAATTACGATGATATGTTAATGAAGCAAGAACAAGCTCGTGCGTTGCTTGAAAAAGGTGAGTTTCAAGAAGCGATTACTTTGTTTGAAGAAATGATCGAACAACATCCAGAGCATTGGGCAGCTTACAATAATTTAGCACTAGCTTATTTTTATCAAGGAAACGTCGGGAAAGCGAGACAAACGATCGAATACATTTTGAAGCAAAATCCAGGCAATTTGCATGCTCTTTGCAACGATGCGGTGTTCTCGTATTATTTACAAGAACAAGAGCGGTTATTTTCACTTACTCAGTCGTTACAGCGCGTATATCCGATTTCATTTGAACATCGGTATAAGCTTGGGGTGACATTTGCAATTGTCGGGCGCTACGATTTAGCGTTCCAATGGTTGCGGCAATTACAACGCCGTGGTTTCGAAGGGGATGCCCCATTTTATTATTGGTACGCATATGCGGCATATCATGTGGGATATCGCATGTTGGCGGAGTCGATGTGGAACAAATTCATTGCGCTTCATCCAGATAAAAAAGGGAGCGAACCGTGGCGTTATCGGGAACAGACGATCGAACACATTCAGTCGTTATTTGCAAAACAAGATGTCGCTTCTTCCTTATATGCTTTATATTTAATCAGCAAATCGTTTATGACAAATGATTGTCCGTTTCCAAAACAGTCATGGTCTCATCCACTTCTACAGCAATGGAACGACTACGTATATGGCCATGACCAACAAGTGCCGACATATATTGTCGATGCCCATCGTATTGTGACGTTGCTTATTCAACATAATGGGTTTGAATATGAGCCGTTATACATTGCTTGGTTTTCTTTTTTTGTCGAGGCGATGAAGGGGATCGATTCATTTTCTAATCATCAAGCGTGGGCGGCGGCATTTGAATATATGTTTCGCAGACAGCGCGGTCAACGTGTGACACAGCGCATGCTTGCGGAGCGTTACGGTTTATCTGTTGCGACGGTTGGAAAGTATGTAAAAATCATCAAACAACAGTGGCACGAATGAGCAAGTTAATGGACGCCTTTTCTTTTGTTGTATTACGATAGAAATATGGAAACGATAAAATGGAGAGCTATGTATAAAGAAAGGGTGGAAGAAACGTGTCACAAGAAAAAATTTATGACGTCATTATTATTGGCGCAGGACCTGCAGGAATGACAGCAGCAGTATATACTTCTCGGGCGAATTTATCAACGCTTATGATCGAGCGCGGTGTTCCTGGTGGTCAAATGGCAAACACAGAGGAAGTGGAAAACTACCCAGGTTATGACCATATTCTTGGACCAGAACTGGCGACGAAAATGTTTGAACATGCGAAAAAATTTGGTGCTGAATATGCATATGGTGATGTAAAAGAAGTAATTGATGGAGAGGAATATAAAACAGTCGTAACAAGTAATCAACAATATAAAGCTCGTGCCATTATTATTGCGACAGGAGCGGAGTATAAAAAGCTTGGCGTTCCTGGTGAAAAAGAATTAGGGGGACGCGGTGTTTCATATTGTGCGGTATGTGACGGAGCGTTTTTTAAAGGGAAAGAACTTGTCGTTGTAGGCGGTGGAGATTCTGCAGTTGAAGAAGGTGTATATTTAACGCGTTTTGCAAGTAAAGTGACGATCGTTCACCGTCGCGACCAGTTGCGTGCGCAAAAAATTTTACAGCAACGAGCGTTTGCGAACGAGAAAATTGATTTTATTTGGAATCATACAGTCAAGCAAATTAACGAGAAAGATGGCCGTGTTGGCAGTGTGACACTCGTTCATACACAAACAGGGGAAGAGCGTGAATTCCCATGTGATGGCGTGTTCATTTACATCGGAATGGTACCGTTAACAAAGCCGTTTGCTTCACTTGGCATTACGAATGAAAATGGCTACATTGAAACGAATGAACTAATGGAAACAAAAGTACCGGGCATTTTTGCTGCGGGGGATGTTCGTGAAAAGTCGCTTCGTCAAATTGTTACAGCAACAGGTGATGGTAGTATTGCGGCGCAAAGCGCACAACATTACGTGGAAGAACTAAAGGAAAAGCTTAACATTCAGTAACGAAAACGTAATGTTGCTTTAATTGAACTGTAACACGCTTGAAATAATAAAAGAGTATGATAAAAGTAAGTAATTGACCCCCTTTTTATATACACTTGTTGGCACGGGCTTTCGTCCCGTGCTTTCTTTTTTGCTCATGGTCATGAAAACGTTTCAAAATTTATACTTTGTGACCTTTTGTAAGAAATAGTATAATGGAAAAAACATATTCATTATTGAGGTGAACGGACGTTGCAACGAGTGACGAACTGTGTATTAGTAAAAGACGGACACGTTCTTTTGTTAAAAAAACCTCGGCGCGGTTGGTGGGTAGCGCCCGGTGGGAAGATGGAACAAGGAGAATCGATACGTGAAGCTTGTGTGCGAGAATATCGTGAAGAAACAGGCGTTTATTTGAAAAAACCTCAATTAAAAGGGGTATTTACGTTTGTAATGAAACGAGGGGAAGAAGTCGTTTCCGAATGGATGATGTTTACGTTTTTTGCGGAACATTTTGACGGCGAAAACGTATTACAATGTGAAGAAGGGGAGCTCGCTTGGCATCCAATTGAACAGATTCCAACGTTGCCGATGGCGCCAGGCGATTATCATATTATTGATTATGTCATTAAGGGAACAGGAATCATGTATGGCACGTTTACGTATACGGAGGAATTTGAGTTGTTGTCTTACCGGCTTGATCCGAGTTAAAGAAAGGAGAAAGGGCGATGAGCACAGGTTCAGCACATGTTCAAATGGTTATTATTACAGGGATGTCGGGGGCAGGAAAAACGGTCGCCATTCAAAGCTTTGAAGATTTAGGTTATTTTTGTGTCGACAATTTACCGCCAACGTTGTTACCGAAGTTTCTTGAATTAATTCGGGAATCAGGCAATAAAATGAATAAAATTGCACTCGTCATGGATTTACGGAGCCGTGACTTTTTTGACCGTCTTTTTGCCGCACTTGATGATTTGGCAGAAACGTCATGGGTAACCCCACAAATTTTATTTTTAGATGCAAATGATGCTACGCTTGTGAGTCGTTATAAAGAAACGCGTCGTTCACATCCCCTTGCGCCTAGCGGATTGCCACTTGAAGGGATAAAGCTTGAGCGCCAGTTACTTGAAGAATTAAAAGGGCGTGCTCAAATGATTATTGATACGTCCAACTTAAAGCCGCGTGAACTGCGTGAAAAAATTGTGCAAACATTTGCGACACCTGCAACGACAACTTTTTCTGTCAATGTCGTTTCATTCGGTTTTAAATACGGTCTGCCGATTGATGCGGATCTCGTTTTTGATGTTCGTTTTTTACCAAACCCACATTATATCGAGCATATGCGTCCGAAAACGGGGCTAGATGAGGAAGTATCATCTTACGTTTTGAAGTGGACGGAAACGCAAAAATTTATTGAAAAAGTAACAGATTTGCTTTCGTTTATGCTTCCACATTATAAACGGGAAGGAAAAAGCCAAGTTGTTATTGCCATTGGATGCACAGGTGGACAGCATCGTTCCGTTACGTTAGCAGAGTATATTGGACGCCATTTTGCTGACGAGTATACCACACACGTATCACATCGAGATATTGCAAAAAGAAAGGATATACATCGATGAAAAAAATTGTTGTTATCGGTGGGGGGACGGGTCTTCCTGTATTGCTTCGGGGACTCAAACAATACGACGTCGATTTAACAGCGATTGTTACTGTTGCAGATGACGGTGGAAGTTCGGGAAGGTTGCGCGATGAACTTGATATGCCCCCACCTGGAGATATTCGTAATGTGCTTGCTGCTCTTTCTGACGTAGAACCGCTTATTATCGAATTGTTTCAACATCGGTTCGAAAACGGAAATGGGTTGTCAGGTCATTCGCTTGGGAATTTAATTTTAGCAGCGATGACGTCAATTACTGGCGATTTTGTGCATGCGGTTCGCGAAATGGGAAAAGTGTTGAATGTGCGTGGAAAAGTGTTGCCGGCAGCCAATGAAAGCGTTGTGTTGCATGCGGAAATGGAAGATGGGACAATTGTATCAGGTGAGTCAAAAATTCCGTATTCGGGGAAAAAAATTAAACGTGTATTTTTAACCCCGCAAAATATAGAACCGCTTGAAGAAACGGTTACAGAATTACGGACGGCAGACTTAATTGTTATTGGACCCGGCAGTTTATACACGAGCATTTTACCGAACTTACTCGTTCCTAAAATTGGCGAAGAGGTATGTAAATCGAAGGCGAAAAAAGTATATATATGCAACGTCATGACCCAAGCAGGGGAAACGTTAAACTATACGGCGAGCGATCATGTACAAGCGCTTTATGATCATATGGCGTGTGCATTTTTAGATGCCGTCATTGTTAATGATGCCCCGATTTTGCCAGAAACAAAAGAGCGATATGCGAAAGAATTTGCCGCACCGGTCGTTTGTGATATACGAGAGTTAGAAGCGCTCGGTTTACAAGTCATTTGTGATGCGCTCATTGATGAACGAGATGGAACGGTGCGTCATGATACGAAAAAAATAGCGGCGTTGCTCGTTTCGCTTCTTGCACCTCCTTCGCACGACACACATGTATAGGAGGTGGAATCGTTGTCGTTTGCATCAGAAACAAAGAAGGAATTAACGGGTATCGAAGTGAAGTCTTGTTGTTTAAAAGCAGAGTTATCTGCTTTAATTCGAATGAACGGTTCCATTTCATTTTCAAACCGACGTTTATTGTTAAATATTCAAACAGAAAATGCTGCAATCGCAAGGCGTATTTATACGTTATTGAAAAAAGGATATAACGTAGCAGTCGAGTTACTTGTGCGTAAAAAGATGCGCTTAAAGAAAAACAATGTATATATCGTACGTGTTGTCGAAGGAACATCTGAATTGTTATCGGATTTAAAAATTATGGAAGAAGGATTTTCGTTTGTCCATTCCATTTCACCGGGGCTTGTTCAAAAAAAATGTTGCAAGCGTTCGTATTTGCGCGGGGCTTTTTTGGCAGGGGGATCTATCAACAATCCAGAAACATCGTCTTATCATTTAGAAATCTTCTCTCTATATCGTGAACATAACGAATCGCTTTGTGAACTGATGAACACGGCTTTTTATTTACATGCGCGCACGTTAGAAAGAAAAAAAGGGTTTATTACGTATTTAAAAGAAGCAGAGAAAATTGCTGAGTTTTTAAGCATTATCGGAGCGCATCAAGCGCTACTCCGCTTTGAAGATGTGCGCATCGTGCGGGATATGCGCAACTCCGTGAATCGGCTTGTTAATTGCGAAACGGCGAACTTAAACAAAACAATTGGAGCAGCTTTACGCCAAGTGGAAAATATTCGTTATATTGATGAGACGATTGGACTTGATCAACTCCCGGAAAAACTTCGTGAAATTGCAAAATTGCGCATTGAATATCAAGATGTGACGCTAAAAGAGCTCGGAGAAATGGTTTCTGGCGGGAAAATTAGCAAATCTGGCATTAACCATCGTCTGCGCAAATTAGATGAAATTGCTGAACGACTTCGTGCCGGTCAGCCTATTGATTTTCATAAATCTTTATAAACTATGGGAGGAATGCATGATGGTAGAAAAGCAAGTGGAAGTACGGTTAAAAACAGGATTGCAAGCGCGTCCAGCTGCGTTGTTTGTTCAAGAAGCAAACCGCTTTTCAGCTGATATTTATATTGAAAAAGACGGTAAAAAAGTGAATGCAAAAAGTATTATGGGTTTAATGAGTTTAGCCATTCATACAGGGGCAGTAATCACGATTTATGCTGACGGTCCAGATGAGCAGGAAGCGCTAAACAAGCTCGTGAAATACGTTGAACAAGAATAAAACAAGGCGGTCGCACCGCCTTGTTTTTTATTTTTCATCGACGCGCGTTAATACGCGGTCAATTAAACCGTATTCTTTTGCTTTTTCTGCTGTCATAAAGTTATCGCGATCTGTATCGCGCTCGATCACTTCGATCGGTTGCCCTGTATTTTCAGATAAGATGCGGTTTAATTTGTCGCGCAAGAATAAAATACGTTTCGCTGCAATTTCAATTTCTGTTGCTTGACCTTGCACACCACCGAGCGGTTGGTGAATCATGATCTCACTATTTGGCAATGCGAAACGTTTTCCTTTAGCGCCAGCTGCAAGTAAAAATGCTCCCATAGAAGCTGCCATACCGATACAAATCGTTGATACGTCTGGCTTAATAAATTGCATTGTATCGTAAATCGCCATGCCTGCTGTAATCGAACCACCAGGGCTGTTAATGTAAAGGGAAATGTCTTTTTCAGGATCTTCGGCTGCTAAAAATAAAAGCTGAGATACGATTGAGTTTGCTACATGATCGTCAATTGGACTTCCTAAAATAATAATGCGGTCTTTTAATAAGCGAGAGTAAATGTCATATGCGCGTTCTCCACGGCTCGTTTGTTCAATGACTGTAGGAATTAAGTTCATGCTCTTCCTCCTCCGATAGATCGTTTTTTATGTACTTTTATCATACAAAAAAGGTCAATAAAGGTCAAATGAAATACCTTTTATTTATATGTATTCGCTTTTTTTCTTCTGCATCCCTTCTTTCATCGTTTCCGCTTTTTGAAATTTTAAACGTCACTGCTATTGCATTTTTTTTTCTTCTTCACTATAATGGTAAGTGCATTTATCATTATGCCCTCGTAGTGTAGTGGATAGCACGAGAGATTCCGGTTCTCTTAGCGTGGGTTCGAATCCTGCCGAGGGCGTCAGTCACCCCCTGCTTGCATAACAAGCAGGGTTTTTTACATAAAAAATAAAGTCCGGTGAGCCACACCGGACGAATAGATGAATTTTGCGAGGCTTGCTCGCTTGTTCTATAAGAATGATAACATGCCATCGGTGCATATGCATAGTAGAAAAAACATCCAATATGTTTTTATCGTCTCTCCTTTAAAGAGATGATAAAATGAGGATGAAGGGAGATGGCATGAATGGAGATGCAATTAACGCAAAGGCAAGAGCTAAAAGTTGCGTTGACAAAAGAGCTTGTACAGGCGATTGAATTGTTGCAATATTCGACGCTAGAGCTACAATCGCTTTTACATGAGCAGGCGCTTGAAAATCCATTTATCGAGCTACGCGAACGAAAACGAACGGTTAATAAGCGACGAGAACGAACGGATCAGAAACATTATATCGAAAATGTAAGCGCTTTTAATCGTTCACTCGCTTCTCATCTGCATGCCCAACTTGTCGGAATGTATATATGTGACAAAGAGAGAAGAGCACTTGATTATTTAATTGCGTCACTTGATGAATATGGTTATTTGCATACAACAATTGCAGAGGCGGCTTGCCATCTTCAAATAGAAGAAACGATTGTGTCGCGGGCACTTCATATGTTACGTTCACTTGATCCTGCGGGGGTAGGAGCGGAAAATTTGCCGCATTGTCTATATTTACAACTCATTCGTCTTCCTCAAAGGGATGAGCTAGCAGAGACGATTGTGACGGAGTATTTTGAGCCATTTGTTCATAAAAAATGGAAAGAAATGAAAGCAAAACTAGGTGTGGAGTTAGCAGATTTACAGCGAGTGTGGGAGCTTATTCGTACGCTTCATCCACGCCCAGGAAGTTTGTATAACGATGAACAAATGACGTACATTGTGCCCGATGTCATCGTGTCATATAGTAATGGGGCATGGAGTGTAACGATCAATGAAGACATCATTCCAACAATCGTATGGAATGAATCGTACGAACGAAAAGTACAGACGGATGATCCGCGTGTTCAAAAATATATTGAAGAAAAAAGACAACAGTTTCTTTGGATTCAACGTTGTTTAACTCAGCGAGCCACGACGATTGAGCAAATTGCATGTGAGCTCGTTTATCGACAACGCGATTATTTTGAGAAAGGTTCGCTCCATATGAAGCCACTTACGATGCGCGAAGTTGCAACGGCACTAAACATTCATGAATCGACCGTCAGTCGTGCGGTGAAAAATAAATATATGCAAACGCCCCACGGTTTAATTGACATGCGCCGCTTTTTTACAAGTGGTGTAGATGAACATGCGTCCCAAGAAAAAGTAAAACGTTTAATTGCGGAATTAATTAAGCAAGAAAATGGGCAAAAACCTCTCTCTGATCAAAACATTGCCGACTTACTCCAGCAACGCTACAATATTTGTGTAGCGCGGCGAACGGTTGCGAAATATCGTGAACAACTTCATATTCCGCCAGCTTCGAAACGAAAGCAATATGCATAAAGGGGACAAAACATGAAAGTCGTCGTATATTCGAAACAAAACTGTTGTCTTTGTGATGAGGCGAAAGCGATTCTTCGAGAGTTACAAGTGGAATGGGAAGAAGTCGATATTTACAAAGACGAACAATTGCTTGAGCAGTATCATCTCATCATTCCGGTCATTGAAGTCGATGGAGAGATGATTGCATATGGCCGCATTCACAAAGATGTCATAAGAAAGCGATTACAACAAAAATGAAGCAGTTGAACAATGTTTCACTTCCTGTTACAATGAAGTTGTAGCAGGGGTGAATTTTTTTGAACCAAGTGGGACACAATATGACATAGCGGGACTTAAATAGTCCAGATAGAGAAAAAAGTGAGCAAAAAGGAAGAATAAGTCATGCGACAATGGATTGATGTTCAACGAAAATTGTTGCCTGATCTTCTCGCCATTATGCAAAAACGATACGAAATTTTGCAACATATCCGCTTAATGCAACCGATCGGGCGCCGAACATTATCAATAAACTTGGGTATTAGCGAGCGCGTTTTGCGGTCGGAAGTGCAGTTTTTAAAAGAACAAAACTTAGTTGATATTACATCTGCAGGCATGAGCGTAACGTCGGAAGGAAATGATGTGCTCATGCAACTTGAAGACATGATGCGAGAAGTGTTAGGGCTAAAAGAGTTGGAAAGAAAAATAAAAAAGAAACTTCCTGTCGAAGATGTCATTGTCGTTGCTGGTGATAGCGATCAGTCTCCTTGGGTGAAAAGAGAGATGGGAAGAGCTTGTGTCTCACGTATAAAGCACTCACTAAAAGGAAATGACATTGTAGCAGTAACTGGTGGAACAACCCTTGCTGCGGTTGCTGAAATGATGACACCTGATGTCAAATACCGCGATGTACTATTTGTTCCAGCGCGCGGTGGGCTTGGAGAAGATGTAACAAATCAAGCAAACACGATTTGTGCGCGCATGGCTGAAAAAGCAATGGGACATTATCGTTTGCTACATGTTCCTGATCAATTAAGTGCTGAAACGTATCAATCAATCATTGAAGAACCGGCTATTAAAGAAGTGCTTGAATTAATTAAGTCATCAACAATCGTCATTCATGGTATAGGTGACGCGAAAACAATGGCGGAGCGAAGGAAAACCCCTCCAGAAGAAATGACAAAAATTGAGCAAAATAAAGCGGTGGCGGAGGCGTTTGGATATTACTTTAATCAAGATGGAGAAGTTGTTCATAAAGTAAATACAGTTGGTATTCAACTTGAAGATGTACGCCACGTTCCTTGTGTCATTGCAGTCGCAGGAGGAGCTTCGAAAGCAAAAGCAATTCAAGCGTATATGAAACAGGCAAATCGGTGCATCTTAATTACAGATGAAGGTGCAGCAAAACAGTTAGTACGGGATGATTCATCCCTCTAAAATATATCCCTACAATTCCAAAGGAGGACAAAAACGATGGCAGTAAAAATTGGTATTAACGGTTTTGGTCGTATTGGCCGTAACGTATTTCGCGCAGCATTAAAAAATCCTGAAATTGAAGTGGTTGCAGTTAACGACTTAACAGATGCAAAAACGTTAGCACACCTTTTGAAATATGACTCTGTTCACGGCACGTTAGATGCAGAAGTGACAGTAAACGGCAATAACATCGTTGTCAACGGCAAAGAAATTATCGTAAAAGCAGAGCGCGACCCAGCAAACTTAGGATGGGGCGAGCTTGGTGTCGACATCGTTGTTGAATCAACAGGACGCTTCACAAAACGCGAAGACGCAGCGAAACATTTAGAAGCAGGTGCGAAGAAAGTGATCATTTCTGCACCAGCAACAAATGAAGACATTACAATCGTCATGGGTGTAAACCAAGACAAATATGATCCAGCAAACCATCATGTCATTTCAAATGCATCTTGTACAACAAACTGCTTAGCGCCATTTGCGAAAGTATTACATGAAAAATTCGGTATCATCCGTGGTATGATGACAACTGTTCACGCGTATACAAACGACCAACAAATTCTTGACTTACCACACAAAGATTTACGTCGTGCACGCGCAGCAGCAGAATCCATCATCCCAACATCAACAGGTGCAGCAAAAGCGGTAGCGCTTGTTCTTCCTGAATTAAAAGGAAAATTAAATGGTATGGCGATGCGCGTACCAACACCAAACGTATCTGTTGTTGACCTTGTTGCTGAACTTGAAAAAGAAGTAACTGTTGAAGAGGTAAACGCAGCGTTAAAAGCAGCGGCAGAAGGTGAATTAAAAGGCATTCTTGCTTACAGCGAAGAGCCACTTGTTTCTCGTGACTACAACGGTTCAACAGCTTCTTCGACAATCGATGCGCTTTCAACAATGGTCATGGAAGGTCGCATGGTGAAAGTTCTTTCTTGGTACGACAACGAAACAGGATATTCTCATCGTGTTGTTGACCTTGCTGCATACATTGCATCAAAAGGCTTATAATTTTTTGGATTGTTTGCCCAAAACGGTTTATAATGAATAGTTGGACATACCGAGAAGGGGAGCGGGGATCATCCCCACTCCCTTTCTATGTATCACACGAATAAGGAGGCCTTTCCATGAACAAAAAAACCGTCCGTGACATTGATGTGAAAGGAAAACGTGTATTTTGTCGCGTCGATTTCAACGTGCCAATGCAAAACGGTGTCGTCACTGACGATACGCGTATTCGCGCCGCGCTCCCAACGATTCAATATTTAATGGAGCAAGGAGCAAAAGTCATTTTAGCGAGCCATCTTGGTCGTCCGAAAGGAAAAGTCGTTGAAGAGATGCGCTTAAATGCTGTGGCAGAACGTCTGAGCGAACTGCTCGGCAAACGTGTCGTGAAAACAGATGAAGCGTATGGCGATGCGGTGAAAGCTGCGATTGCCGAAATGAATGAAGGCGATGTGTTGTTGCTTGAAAACGTACGCTTCTATCCTGGCGAAGAGAAAAACGATCCAGAATTAGCAAAAGCATTTGCGGAACTGGCAGATGTATATGTAAACGACGCGTTTGGTGCAGCACATCGTGCCCATGCATCGACAGAAGGCATTGCTCACCATTTGCCTGCGGTAGCTGGATTTTTAATGGAAAAAGAAATTGAAGTGTTAGGAAAGGCGCTATCTAATCCAGATCGTCCGTTTACGGCAATCATTGGTGGGGCGAAAGTAAAAGATAAAATTGGCGTCATCGAAAACTTACTAGATAAAGTTGACAATTTAATTATCGGTGGCGGATTAGCGTACACATTCGTGAAAGCGCTCGGTCATGAAATTGGAAAATCGTTATTAGAAGAAGATAAAATTGAATTAGCGAAATCGTTCATGGAAAAAGCGAAAGAAAAAGGCGTGAACTTCTACATGCCTGTGGATACAGTTGTAGCTGACGATTTTTCAAATGACGCGAATAAAAAAGTAGTGAACATCGACGAAATTCCAAGCGACTGGGAAGGGCTTGACATCGGTCCGAAAACACGCGAATTGTATCGCAACGTCATTTTGAAATCGAAACTTGTTATTTGGAACGGTCCAATGGGTGTATTCGAAATGGACGCGTTCGCTGAAGGAACAAAAGCTGTCGCACAAGCGCTTGCTGACGCGAAAGATACGTATACAGTCATCGGCGGCGGTGATTCAGCAGCAGCAGTTGAAAAATTTGGACTTGCAGACAAAATGGATCACATTTCAACAGGTGGCGGGGCGTCGCTTGAATTTATGGAAGGTAAACAACTTCCAGGTGTCGTAGCTTTAAATGATAAGTAAGAAAGGAGCTAAAAGCGATGCGGAAGCCGATTATTGCAGGAAACTGGAAAATGCATAAAACGTTAAACGAAGCGCTTCAATTTGTGGAAGAAGTAAAACATGCCGTTCCTTCAAACGAGCAAGTGGACACGGTCGTATGTGCCCCAGCGTTATTTTTAGCCCATTTAGTTGAGGCAACAAAGGGAACAAATGTGAAAATTGGTGCGCAAAACATGCATTTTGAAGAGCAAGGTGCTTTTACAGGGGAAATTAGTCCTGTTGCGTTAAAAGATCTCGGAGTTGAGTATGTCATCATCGGGCACTCCGAACGCCGTGAAATGTTTGCTGAAACAGATGCAACAGTCAACAAAAAAGTAGTTGCTGCGTTTAAACATGGACTTGTACCGATTGTTTGTTGCGGAGAGACGTTAGCAGAGCGCGAAAGCAACCGCACAAACGAAGTCGTTGGTGCACAAGTTGAAAAAGCGCTTGAAGGCTTAACAGAAGAACAAGTAAAGCAAGTCGTCATCGCCTATGAGCCAATTTGGGCGATTGGAACAGGAAAATCGTCCACAGCAGACGATGCAAACAACGTATGCGGCTACATTCGCCAAGTCATTGCGAACAAATTTTCACAAGAAGCGGCTAATGCGGTACGCATTCAATACGGTGGTAGCGTAAAACCGGAAAATATCGGTTCATTTTTAGCGGAAGAACATATTGACGGTGCCCTCGTTGGCGGTGCAAGCTTACAACCACAATCGTTTTTACAACTCGTGGAGGCAGGAAAATGAGCAAAAAACCAGTAGCACTAATTATTTTAGACGGCTTTGCTCTTCGTGAAGAAACGTTCGGTAACGCAGTTGCACAAGCGAAAAAGCCAAACTTCGATCGGTATTGGAACGAATATCCGCATGCGACATTGACAGCTTGCGGCGAAGCAGTAGGCTTACCGGAAGGACAAATGGGGAACTCAGAAGTCGGCCATTTAAATATCGGGGCTGGACGCATTGTGTATCAAAGTTTAACGCGCGTCAATATCGCTATTCGCGAAGGTGAGTTTGAGCGCAATGAGACGTTTTTAGCAGCGATGGACCATGTGAAAAAACACGGAACAAATTTACACATCTTTGGTCTTCTTTCGGACGGTGGCGTGCATAGCCATATTAATCATTTGTTTGCCCTCTTGAAGCTCGCTGCAAAAGAAGGCGTAAAAAACGTGTATATTCACGGCTTTTTAGACGGACGTGACGTCGGTCCCCAAACAGCGAAAACGTACATTCAACAGTTAAATGAACAAATCGCACAAATCGGTGTCGGTGAAATCGCGACATTATCGGGTCGTTATTACTCGATGGACCGCGATAAACGTTGGGAGCGTGTCGAAAAAGCATATCGTGCGATGGTATACGGCGAAGGTCCATCATACCGTGATCCGCTTGCGTGCATCGATGATTCATACGCAAACGGTATTTACGATGAGTTCGTCTTGCCGTCTGTGATCGTCCGTGAAGACGGAACGCCAGTCGCAACGATTCAAGATAATGATGCAGTCATTTTCTACAATTTCCGTCCTGACCGTGCGATTCAAATTTCAAACACGTTTACGAATGACGATTTCCGTTCATTCGATCGTGGACCGAAACATCCGAAAAACTTATTTTTCGTATGCTTAACGCACTTTAGTGAAACAGTAAAAGGGTACGTGGCATTTAAGCCGACGAACCTTGATAATACGCTCGGTGAAGTATTGTCACAAAACGGGTTAAAACAATTGCGCATTGCCGAAACAGAAAAATATCCGCACGTTACATTCTTTATGAGCGGCGGACGTGAAGAAAAGTTCCCGGGCGAAGAGCGTATTTTAATTGACTCGCCAAAAGTAGCAACATACGACTTAAAGCCAGAAATGAGCGCATACGAAGTGACAGAAGCGCTATTAAAAGAAATTGAAGCAGACAAATTCGATGCGATTATTTTAAACTACGCAAACCCTGACATGGTCGGTCATTCAGGAATGCTCGAGCCAACGATTAAAGCGGTCGAAGCGGTCGATGAATGTTTAGGGAAAGTCGTGGACGCGATTATTGCCAAAGGCGGTATTGCGATTATTACTGCAGACCATGGCAACGCCGACGAAGTCACGAATCCAGACGGAAGCCCAAATACGGCGCACACGACGAATCCAGTGCCGGTAATTGTCACGAAAAAAGGCATTACGCTTCGACAAGATGGTATTTTAGGCGATTTAGCGCCGACGATGCTTGATTTACTAGGACTGCAACAACCAAAAGAAATGACAGGAAAAACATTAATTCAAAACTAACATTGTAAAAGGAGAGATGGATGATGCCAACAATTATCGACATTTATGCTCGTGAAGTATTAGACTCTCGCGGCAATCCGACAGTAGAGGTAGAAGTATACACAGAATCAGGTGCATTCGGACGTGCCCTTGTACCGAGTGGAGCGTCAACAGGTGAGTATGAAGCGGTTGAATTGCGTGATGGCGACAAAGGTCGCTACCTTGGTAAAGGTGTATTACAAGCAGTGAAAAACGTAAACGAAGTCATCGCGCCAGCATTAATTGGTAGCTACGATGTGACAGAGCAAGTTGCTATCGACCGTGCATTAATTGCGTTAGACGGTACAGAAAATAAAGGAAAATTAGGTGCAAACGCAATTTTAGGCGTTTCAATGGCTGTTGCACGCGCAGCTGCTGACTATTTAGGCGTTCCTCTATATCAATATTTAGGCGGATTTAATGCAAAAACGTTGCCTGTTCCAATGATGAACATTTTAAACGGCGGTGCGCATGCGGATAACAACGTCGATATTCAAGAATTTATGATTATGCCAGTTGGCGCACCGAACTTCCGTGAAGCGCTTCGCATGGGAGCAGAAATTTTCCATAGCTTAAAATCAGTATTAAAAGCAAAAGGTTACAACACAGCAGTTGGTGATGAAGGCGGATTTGCGCCAAACTTAAAATCAAACGAAGAAGCGCTCGAAACAATTATCGAAGCGATTGAAAAAGCTGGCTACAAACCAGGCACAGAAGTGATGCTTGCGATGGACGTGGCATCTTCTGAGCTGTACAACAAAGAGACAGGCAAATACCATTTAGAAGGCGAAGGCGTTGTGAAAACGTCAGAAGAAATGGTTGCTTGGTATGAAGAACTTGTCAACAAATATCCGATCATTTCGATCGAAGACGGCTTAGATGAGAACGACTGGGCTGGTCATAAGTTATTAACAGAGCGCCTTGGCAAAAAAGTGCAACTCGTCGGTGACGACTTATTCGTAACAAATACGAAAAAATTAGCGCAAGGTATTGAGCAAGGTGTCGGCAACTCGATCTTAATTAAAGTCAACCAAATCGGTACGTTAACCGAAACATTCGAAGCAATCGAAATGGCGAAACGCGCAGGCTATACAGCAGTAATTTCTCACCGTTCTGGTGAAACAGAAGATAGCACAATCGCCGATATCGCCGTCGCAACAAACGCAGGCCAAATTAAAACAGGTGCGCCATCACGCACAGACCGCGTCGCAAAATACAACCAATTGCTTCGCATTGAAGACCAATTAGGCGAAACAGCAGTGTACGATGGAGTAAAAACGTTCTACAACTTGAAGAAGTAAAAACGCAAACAAGGATGCCTCATGTGGGCATCCTTTATTTCTAGTTTTGGATTATTGTAGTACAATCACGATAAATATGAGAAAAAGTAGCACATCAATAATCCAATCGAGAGAATATGTTTTTAAAAAATCTTTTGCGGTACTTTTTATGATTAATAATAAAATACTAATGATTAACCCTATGATAACGCCTGTCATGGTAGTAAATATAATTTTTGCTTTACTCATTTTGGTATCCCTCTGTTGAATTTATATATGGTTTTATCAAATAAGGATATCTTAGAATCAGGATTAATTTTGTTTTTGTATTTTGTTGAAATTTCAGACTAGACAAATGAGTGTTTCTCATGGTCAACAAGTTAAGAAAGCAGGTACACAGTCCTAGCTTCTGAAAGTAGTGAAGCCTTGAGTCGGGTAGTTCCAAGGCTTCACTGAAAGACATGAAGCTGTTTTTGATAACACCAGTGGAAGCTTGATTTGCTTCGTAACGAGCTTCAATGGAATCGGGTACATGTCTCCTGTGTTAATGAATTTACCCATTTATGATGTCTAAAGTATAGTTATTTCTGTTTTAATGCTCTAAATACAAGAATACCAACTAAAACCGATAATGGCACAGTTACCGAAACAATTGTTATAGGTAACCAGTCAGTTATAAAAGATGAATAAGTTGTCGTTTCAGCCATAGATACCCCCGCCTTTAATAGGATAACTGTCAAAAGCTTTAAAGACAGTCTCTAAATTTCTGTTGATTTTCTGCTGTTCTAAACAAAAAAGCTTGCCTCCCCCGCTGTTTTTGATGCGATTAAGGTAATTACATATCATTCAAACAAAACAAAGAAGTGACAAGCCTCCGAGTGTACTACATGAACGAGAGGTTAAGATGTGAATTTAGATGTACATAGTACCCTAGGCACCTTAAATCCTTTCACCTAATGTTGGTGATATTTTTCCTATAACATTAGAATCTATTCCGTGTATTGTCAATGGGGATTCTATCAAATCAAGTACATCAAAATATGCGAAATTGGAGCCCAATCTAAAAGATTTGTCCTCAGCGGAGTCATCAGTAGGCACGGTTAATGTCTCATTGTACTTTTCTTGAATAAGTGTAATCAAATCCTCTAAAAAAATCATTAATTGTTCATCTACTCCTCACATTTCTCATAGCGGGATGTTCGTACAAAACAATTGAAAAAAAGACCGTTATCGCTACTGTCTGAAAGGTTAAGTGATAAAATCGATTTCTGTCGAATAATGACGAAATTTGTTTGTCGAAAAATATTGCGAGTATGTTTTTTATAGCATAAAATCTCCTCGTGCAGCTCGAATTAGACAACTTAGGATTGATAAGGAGAGAAAACATGAGACATCTAAGAACATGGTTTGTTTGGTGGTTAGTATTTTTATTAGTTTTTACGAGTATTCCTATGGAGGGATTGGCGGAGTTCGTCTATTCTAAATCTGACAATGCGATGAAACAATCACCTCTTAAAGTACCAGAAGCACCCAATATCAACCTGAAACCGGGAGAGATTATAGAAGAACGAACAGAGAATACGAAAGTGTATTACAATGGTGACGGTACGTTCACCAAGAAAATCTACTTTGAGCCGATTCATATTAAGAAAAAGAACGAACAACAATTTGAAGAAATCTCCACTGGACTCATCGATCATCCCCATCACGCGAATGAGGTCCAAGCAGAGAATACCATTTTGGAACCCCGTTTTTACAAGAAGATGGTGGATGGGGAATATGCAGAATTTCTCTATAACGAATATTCCATTTCGTATTCTATTTTAGAGACATCAGGGGACGGGCTGAAGCCGATCCAAGCGAAAGATGTTCCCGCTACGTATAAGAAAAAAGAAAATAAGATTTTGCATCAAAATATTTTTCCAAATATAGACTTGCAAAATATCGTATTTAATGAATCAACGAAGGAAGATTTAGTTCTTCACGCTTTTACAGGCTATCACATTTTTAAATTTCGTTTGAAAACCGATTTGCATGCCGATCTTCAAGAGGATGGCTCCATTTTATTTACAACTAAAGAAAATGAAAAAGTATTTGAACTCCCTAAACCATTTATGGTCGATTCGAATATCGACGAACACTCGGGAGAAGCACAGCGCTCGGAAAATGTAACATACGAACTTCAACAGGATGAACAAGGGTATATTTTAACGGTTAAAGCCGATCCGCAGTGGCTGAAGGATCCTAAACGTGTATACCCTGTTTATATTGATCCGAGTACTTCCATTAATGTGTCTACCGATGCATTTGTAATGAGTGCTTATCCGACAACCAACTATAGTTCCTCATCAAGTAAGTGGGATTCGGCGCAGGGACAATACGTTTTGAAAGTTGGTTATTATGATGGAACAACAGGTACTTGCTATGGCTTTTTGAATCAAGATCTATCGAGCATCAAGAATATGAATGTGACGAGTGCCACATTCAATGTATATGTCACCCATTCGTATTATGCAACAACACCAACAGGTCTATGGCTCGATGTGGTAAACAGCTCATGGTCCGCGAGCACTTTAACATGGAATAATAAACCTTCCTCCACGAACATTGGCAAAGTCGATGTGGCAAGAGACCAATGGGCACAATTTGATGTGACGAGTACTGTCAAAGCGTGGGCATCCGGAACGAAACCCAACTATGGATTGAAACTTCATACGAATGGAAATGGGCAAACGTATTGGAAAAAAGTTGTTTCTGCGACCAACAGCAGCTACAAGCCTTACTTGTCTGTGACGTATACGATCCCTATTCCTGATGTACCGACGGGAACGGCTTTTAGCAACGGAGATGGGACAGGATATGTCAACCTATCTTGGGATCCGGTTCCTGGTGCTACGGGTTATAAAGTTTGGATTTATAACGGGAAATCATATGAAGCGTTTGATGTAGGCAATGTCACTTCCTGGAGTACAAAGGGGAAAAAAATCTGGCCGACCCCTTCTGAAATTAGCGCTGGAAGATACGACCTGCACCAAGATCAGTTAGGGACGGAGCTTCCTGTCGATCCTTCCCCGGTCTATCGAAATTCAGGTGGAAGTTATCCGAATAGCAAGAACTACTGGTTCCGAGTCAGCGCCATTTTCCCTCAAGGCGAAAGCGCCATGTCAGGCGCGTATATGCCGACCATTCCGAATTTGGCAAAACCATCTGCTCCGACGGGGGGAAGTTATACAAACGGAAATGGAACAGGATATATCGATTTCAAATGGAATCCTGTGAGTGGAGCGACGGGGTATAAAATTTGGATTTTTAACGGTTCCTACTATGAATCGTTAGATGTCGGGAACGTCACTTCTTGGACAACGAAAAACAAAAAGTATTGGCCAACATCCACGGAAATTAATGCAGGTAGATATAAGTTGCATTTAAACGATGGTCTTGGCACAGAATTAGCTGTTGATCCGTCTCCGGTCTACGCTAATGCAGGAACAAAATACGCAACGGCTACCAACTACTGGATTCGAGTAAGTGCCTATAACTCTCAAGGGGAAACCGTCTTTTCTGATGCGTATATGCCTAGTATTCCAGATTTGCCAGTGCCGCCAGCACCTTCTGGATTTGCTTACAGCAATCAATCGGGGAGCAACTCTGGCTATGTCATGTTAAACTGGGATAAGATTCCTGGAGCGACAGGGTATAAAGTGTGGATTTTCAATGGACTTTACTATGAAGCATTTGATGTAGGAGACGTGGACCATTGGACGACACAAAACAAAGGAATTTGGCCAACTCCGGAGGAAATCCAACAGGGGGATTCCAGCACCTTAACGTTGCATCATGATGGAAAAGGATTGGAACTTCCGAAAGATCCTTCCCCAATGTATGAGAAAATGGGGACAAAATACGCCACAAGCACCAATTACTACTTCCGACTCAGTGCATACAATGCGGATGGGGAAACAGTATTTTCCAGCAATGCCTTGACGGTGAAAATTCCGGAGGCGAATGAGTATTTAGGAAAAGAAGAGTACTGGTCCATCATTGATGTTCCGTATGGCAGCGTGAATGCCGCTACCGGTAATCTGATTATAGACGAAGACGATGTTTCGATTTCCGGAAGAGGACCGGGGCTTGAAATCACAAGAACTTACAATAGTTTATCCACATCGGTTGGATTGTTTGGAAAAGGATGGCATAGCGATGCGGAAATGAACATCGTTGCCCAAGGAAATGAAGCAAGATTTACGGATGAAGATGGCACGCTCCATATATTCACGAAATTATCCGACGGCACGTATAAAGCCCCGACAGGTGTTTACTTGGAGTTAAGCGAAACAACCGATGAATATATACTGACGACAAAAGATCAAACGAAAATCCACTTTCAAAAAAGTGACGGCAAGTTAACTAAAATCGTAGATGGACATGGAAATGCCACTACCTACGGTTATGCGAACGGAAAGCTGGTGTCGGTGACCGATGCATCGGGCAGAAAGCTGAGTATCGAGTATAATACAGACGGCAGAATCAAAAAAATTACCGACCCAATGAATCGGGTGATCCAGTATGAATATGACAATGATTTATTAACCAAAGTAACCCAGACGGGCGGGGAAGTAACGAGATACCAATATAATGAACTTGGTCGATTAGAGAAAGTATTGGAACCGACGCATACGGAAGCAAAACCGGTCGTTAATCAGTTCATTTATCATGGCGACAGGCTAAGCCAAGCGATTGATCCTGAAAACCGCATCTATACGATGAACTATGACCAAACAAAACGACAACTTGTCGTAACGCAACCGAATGGCCGTAAAATTCAGTATACCTTTAATGAAGCGGCGAATCCTATTCAAATCATTGAGGACGTAGATGGCTTAAACATTAAGACAAGCTACGTTTATGAGGGAAATAATCTAGTAGAATCACGGGATCCGAATGATCAAAATGCAGCGAATCCTACTGAATCATATACGTATGACGCCAAGGGGAATGTGTTAACGGCGAAAGATAGTTATGGTACGGAAACATACGAGTATAACAAAAATAATGATGTCATCTCCATGACAGATACGGAAGGCGATACAACCACGATTGCCTATGATGGCTTAAATCCTGTATCCGAAACGGATCAATCGGGAAAAACGTCTTCTGTATCGAAGTACGATGCCTATGGGAATATCATTGAAGAAAGCGATACATTAGGCAGTGCCACGAATTTGCTCTCTAATAGCGGCTTTGAACAAGGAATCACAGCTTGGAATCTTCTCAGTCATTATGATTCTGGGCAATTACTGGAAGACACGAATGTATATAATGGATTGACAGGGAGAAAAACGTTAAAAATCGCCGCTGACTCTACTTCGCCAGGCACGGAACTTGGCTATGTGGCAGCTACCCAAGAAATCACAGTGAAACCAAATACCACGTATACGTTAAGCGGGAAGATCAAAACGAATTTAACGAAAGCCAATGCCTTTTTCAATGTTCAATTCATGAATAGTCAAAATCAAACGATTTCTTGGGCGGATCATCGTTATAGCCAACTTACAGGCACAAGACCTTGGACAGAGCGGCAAGTTACGTTTACTACTCCTTCGAATGCAGCCAAAATTCGCGTCTATTTAGAGGTCGATCATAAGTCTCCAGATGCTTCCGGAGAAGCCTGGTTTGATAATGTTCAATTGGAAGAAGCGCAGGTTTCTTCCAGCTACAACCCAGTTGTAAATAGTAGTTTTGAAGGAACCACCACGAATTGGAGTGGAACAGGAGGAAGCGTAGATTCTACGCAATCATTTGATGGAGGGTACTCACTAAAAATATCTAGAACAAGCACCACGCAATCGGCAAGTGAGTATAAGCAGACCATCATCGTTGGCCAAACATCTGGTGATGCACCAATTAACCTTACGCTTACTGGGGTTTCGAAAGCTGAAAATGTAAAAGCCAATGGCACAGTGAGCGCAAGCGATTATTCCATTACGGCTAAAGTATACTTTGTGGATGGAACGACCCAAACGTATACCGCCGATTTCCCTACTGGCAATCAAGATTGGAACCGTGCCGCCGTTTCGATTCAACCTTCCAAGCCAATTGATAAAATCGACATATCCGCTGTCTTCCGTGGCAATTACACGGGAACGGTATGGTTTGACGCGATCCGTTTAATGGAAAGAAACGTGGTGACGAAAAACAAGTATGATGCAAGCGGAAATTATGTCACGGAAGAAGTGGATGAAGAAGGCTATGTGGCGAAAAAGAATTATGATGCCGTAGGAAACCTGTTAAGCGAGTACGATAAGAAAGGAAATAAGAAAGAGTACAAGTATGACGCATCAAATCGTTTAAAACAGCTCCTATTGGCGAATGGAACGTCCGTCAACTACGATTATGACTTAAATGGCAATATGACTTCAAAAGTCATTCGAACCAGCGACGGCCAGTCTCAAACATTTGCCTATTCTTATGATGCGACCGGTAAACTCATTAAAACCGTCGGTCCGTTGAATGATGTGACAACGAATGAATATGATGCCAACGGAAATAAAATCAAAACGGTTTTGCCGAAAGGAAACACGATTCAATGGACGTATGACGGGGCCGAAAGAGTCAAAACTGTTTCCTACAACAACGTCTCGTATTACGAATTTAGTTACGATAAAAACGGAAATGAACTTTCTGTAAAATACTTAAAGGACGGCACGACCAAGACAAGAACCTTTGATAAAGCAAATCGGGTCATCGAACAATCTGACCGTGGAGGGGTACAAAAGTGGACCTATCCGACGACATCGGATAAATTACAACAGTTCATGTTCTCACATGGGTCCTTTAGCCAAACGATCAATTACCAATATAATGCATTGGATCAAAATACGGTCGTCCAAGATGGAACGTATACGTACCGCTTTGACTATGACGAGAGAGGAAACGTTCGCACCTTCACGACAGGAAATGGGGCCGGTTCAACCTTTACGTATGATGACCGCGGCTTAGTGGAAAGCGTTTCGATCGGTACGGCGGACGGAAAAGAAATTTTATCGGAAACGTACCGTTACGATGAAAACGGCAACCGGACGAAAGTGGAATCCCCAACGGGGGAAACGACCGTCTACCGTTACGATGCCCTAGACCAATTAGTGGAAGAGCAGCTTCCAGATGGTACAAAAGTCGAATATGCCTATGACGGATTCGGAAACCGGAAGCAAATCGTGAAAACCAAGGATGGGCAGTCGACGACGACCAATGCCGATTATAACGCTGCCAATCAGTTGGTTCGTTTTGGAACAGAGACAATCTCTTATGATGCCAACGGCAACCGTCTCGAAGATGGAAAATATCAATACGAATGGAACGAAGCGGACCAATTGGTTTCTATTACGAGAAAAGGAGAAAGCACTCCTTTTGTGACGTACAAATATGATGAAGACGGCCGGCGCATCCAAAAGAATGTAAATGGCGTCATTACGAACTACCATTACCAAGGGGATAGCCTAAACGTTCTGTATGAAACCGATGCGGATGGAAATGTGGTAAGATCATATATATACGGAGAAAACGGGCAACTCCTTACCATGAAAAAAGGCAATGCGACGTATTTTTACCACTATAACGCGCATGGGGATGTCATCGCCCTGACGGATGAACAAGGAAACATTGTTGCCCGCTATCAATACGATGCGTGGGGGAATATTCTTTCCCAATCCGGTGCCTTGGCGGACGAAAACCCATACCGATATGCGGGGTACCAATATGACAACGAAACGGGTCTATACTACCTGATTGCCCGATACTATCATCCAACGCATGGCGTGTTCCTTTCTTTGGATCCAGACCCAGGGGATGAAGATGATGTTTTAACTCAAAATGGCTATAATTACGTAAGTAATAATCCTGTAATGCTAACGGATAGTGATGGGCGTAATCCTTACCTTATAGTTGCTGCTTATGTTATTGTTAGAGTAGGTACTAAGTATGTTGTTAAAAAGGTTATTAAAAAGAAAATACCTAAAAAAATAAAGGTAAATAAAGGAATTTACAATCGTAAAAAACATTACGGAAATGGTACTAGAAAGAGTGTAAGAGATGCAGTTTTAAAGAGAGATAATTATACTTGTCAGTATTGTGGTAGAAAAGGGGGTAAACTAGAGGTCGATCATAATCCATCATTAAAGCAGCATTATTATAAGAAAGGGTATGCCATGTCTAGAAAGGCACGTATAAAATATGCCAATAATCCAAAATATCTAAAAACTGCTTGTCAAAGATGTAATCGTAGTAAACAGGAAAGATATTATCCTGATGAATGGAGGCCATGATAATGAACGACTATGAAATACTTTTTCAAAAATATGTAAAAGAATTAAAAGAGGCAATTGAAGAAGAAAAGGAATTTTTAGATCCGAATCTTGACAAAGAGAGATATGAATACGAATTAAGTATTAGCGGAAGAGTAATTGCCGTATTTAGGAAATATTGGTTTGAGTGTGACAAGTTAAACGATAATGAGGAAAATGAATACTATGTAAATCCAAAAGATTTTTGTGTTGATTGGTTGTCAGGTGAACATGAGGAGCTATTTAGAATTATTGAAAAAATGCCATATTATCCAATAGGAATAGACGAACATGGAAATTATGTTTAAAAAAACAGCTGTAATATGGGCTATCTCATGATTTATGAGATAGTCTTTTTATTTTTATGTGAAAAAAATGAATAGAAAACAAAGAAAAAATTTAGGTATATAGGTTGTAATAAAGAATTTCCGATCTCCATGTCCCGTCTTTATCACCTGACAAGCTGGCACGGTGACAAGAAGAGCGAACAATGCCATGTAAAACAAAATTGCAACTTATATAGTTTCTCATCACAAAAAAGTACTTCCATGTATTTTTACCACTATAACGCCCATGGCGATGTCATCGCCCTAACGGATGCGCAAGGAAACATCGTGGCCCGTTACCAATACGATGCGTGGGGGAACATTCTTTCCCAATCCGGTGCCTTGGCGGATGAAAACCCATACCGATATGCGGGATACCAATATGACAAAGAAACGGGTCTGTACTATCTGATCGCCCGGTACTATCATCCAACGCATGGCGTGTTCCTTTCTTTGGATCCAGACCCAGGGGATGCGGATGACATTCTCACGCAAAACGGATATACGTATGCGAACAACAATCCGGTGATGTTGGTGGATCCGGATGGGCATTGGGTATGGTTGGCCATCAATGCTGGGTTTGCGGTTTATGATGGGTATAAGGCGTATAAAACCGGAAGAGGATGGATGTATGTCGCCAAAAAAACGGCTCTTGGCGCGATTGGTGGGGGAAAGCTTAAACTTGTTAGAGGCGCAGGGAAGTATATTGTTAAGGTTGGAAGGCAGTACACAAAATCTAATTTCAAACTTGGTCGACAGATGCATAAAAAATATATGGCACATTTGCATGATGAATTAAAGGGAAGAATTAAAGAATATAAAGGGATAAAAGGTATTCGTCCAGATTTTGTGGACTTCAATACGAGAACCATCTATGAATTAAAACCGTATAATCCTAGAGCCATTGCTCGAGGGAAGCGACAGTTAAAAAAATATAAGCGAATATTTGAACAAGAACATGGAGGAAAATGGAAAACAGTCTTGCATGTTTATTAAGGGGTGATAGAATGGATAAATCCGAATTTGTAAAATATTTAGATGAGTTGTTTAAAGCCCATTCTTTTAAAAAGAAGGGAACCCAGTGGAGCTTTAGCAATGATGAGATTATAAAAATAATTAAATTATCAAAATCAAATTATGGTAATTATTATCATATCGATTATGGGTTTATTATAAAAAACCTTGAGCTAGGCCGCCTTGTGATGCATATTTATCATAGACTAAGTTCCTTGGATCAGGGGGAAAGTATAAGAATTAAGGAGCTATTAGATTTTGAGATTCCTATCCCTGACGAAGATCGAAAGAACGAACTGAAAAAGTTTATTGAAAGGGAAATATTTGGAATGTTCAACAAGATTCATACGGAAGAAGATCTGTTAATGGAACTAAAGAAACGCGACCATTTAAATGATATTCCATTACGCGTGAAAAAATATTTTGGATTAGAAGATGCCGATGAATGTTAAGGGTTTTGAATTTCGAATGAGAATGAAGTAACAGGTATATGTTAAGTATGCCAACCTTAGGAGAGTCTATATCTCTCTTAAGGTTTTTCTCTTTTTCAAGAAAAGTTTGACCCAATGGGGCTTATGGAAGGAAATCTACGAGTGGCAACCAACCGTATTTTGATTGAAAATGAAATTTAGAAAAAGACGAAAAGCATTTATCCGATAACCTCGGATAAATGGAAGAAATTCCAATTCTCACATAGTTCCTTTAGCCAAACCATCACCTATCAATACAACGCCTTGGACCAAAATACCATCGTCCAAGACGGAACGTATACGTATCGCTTTGATGATGACGAGAGAGGACACGTTCGCACGTTTACAACCGGAAATGAAGCGGGTGCCACCTTTACGTATGACGACCGCGGCTTGGTGAACAGTCTGGTGGTGGGAACGGCGAACGGAATCGAGTTATTGGCAGAAACGTACCGTTACGACGAAAACGGCAACCGGACCCGCATCGAAGCGTCCAATGGGGATGTGACGATCTATGAGTATGATGAACTGGATCAGTTGAAAAGTGAACAACGTCCGGATGGAACGACGATCGAGTATACGTACGATGGATTCGGGAACCGGACGAAAATCGTGAAAACGAAAGAGGGACCATCGACGACGACCACGGCCGATTATAATGCGGCGAATCAATTGGTTCGTTTCGGCGATGAAACGATCACGTATGACGCGAACGGCAACCGGACCGAAGACGGAAAATATCAATACCAATGGAATGAAGCGGACCAATTGGTTTCTATTACGAGAAAAGGAGAAAGCACGCCGTTTGTCACGTACAAATACGATGAAGACGGCCGCCGCATTCAAAAGAATGTGAATGGCGTCGTGACAAATTACCATTACCAAGGCGACAGCTTAAATGTTCTGTACGAAACCGATGCAAGTGGAAATGTGGTAAGATCGTATGTATACGGAGAAAACGGTCAGCTGTTGGCGATGAAAAAAGGTGGTGCCACGTACTTCTACCACTATAACGCCCATGGCGATGTCATCGCCCTGACGGATGAACAAGGAAACATCGTTGCCCGTTATCAATATGATGCATGGGGGAACATTCTTTCCCAATCTGGCGACTTGGCTGACGAAAACTCATATCGATACGCAGGATACCAATATGACCAAGAAACGGGTCTCTATTACCTAATTGCCCGGTACTATCATCCAGAACAAGGAGTGTTCCTTTCTTTAGACCCAGACCCAGGTGATGAGGACGATATCCTCACACAAAACGGCTATACGTACGCGAACAACAATCCGGTGATGTTGGTGGATTTGGATGGGCATTATGCTCATATTGTTATTATAGCTGGAGTGGGGGCTTATAGAGTTTATAAGATTTATAAGGTCTACAAGAAATATAGAAAGATTTCAAAAAAATATCATTCGAATAGTAAAAGAAATCCTGCGATACATCATGGATATGAAATTTATGATAAAAAAACTAATAAAGTAGTCAAAGTTGGTATTAGTGATGGAAGGATTTCTAAAAAGGGAAAATCATATCGCGCTGAAAGGCAAGTTAGAAAGTGGAATAAGCGATACAAGACAGATCGGTATGCTTCACGAATAGTAAAAACTAACATACGTGGTAGGTATAATGCACTGAGATGGGAAAAAAGGCATACGGAATACATTAATAGAATCCAGCCTAACAACAAATTATCACCTCCATTTCACTATCGCCCATAAATTTAATAAAAGGAAGTGAAAAAATGACTGTTATAAGGGATATTCAACTTTCTATTCCAAGTGATATAAACTATTTTGATCATACTGTAATAGTTGACTATGATACTGGTGAGACAAGCCCCTTTACCGATTATAGGCAAAGCAAGTCCGCCATCTTTCATTATGAAACAAGATGTATTACATCACTTTATACTCGTCTTTTGCCCGAAATTCATACAGATGGGGAAAAGGGAGTTATCATTCAATGCGTACCGGATCTATCTAAATTAAGCGAGAAAGAAATTGAAATGGAAATGGTACCCGATTTTATTACTGTTTATGTTGAAATGGATTATAATCAATACTTCTCTCTTACGGATGACTTGGAAAAAAAGAAAATGGCATTAGAAGTGTTACAAAAGGGTATGGAAAAACTTGCTGATGAGCGAGGATGGGATAAGCAAATTTTTCGTGAAATATACAACAAGATAAAAGAATTAAATTACAAAAATACATTTATCTATAAGAAAAAGAGCAGTCCTAATCGTAGATATATATGTAGCATTATATGTGAACACGAAGTCTCTTATGTAGATATATATTTAGAAATAAAACGTCAAAAAGGAAATAAGGTTTTAAAGAAAGAAAGATTAGTAAGAGTAGACAGACCACACGAATCTTTTTATTGGAGATATTTAGGTGATTTAACATGGACACTAAATCATAAGGTGACATTTACTGATCGTTTACATCATTTCGGGTGGGTTGTAACTTTTTTAGAAAAAGAAAACGAAACACAGATTATATGGAAAGTAAATAAAGTGTCTTATCTTTCTTCATAAACTCAATGAAAAACAGGAAAACATTGTGATAAAATATTGATTAAGGTGAAGGAAATCAGACATATTAAATAAAATATTGATTAGATAGGTCGGATTATTTTTGTAATTGTAGAACCTTAGGAGAAACGCTCTCTCCTAAGGCATTTTTTTATAATTAAAACTTTGAAAACCTTTATTAATATTAAGGGTTTTGTCTTACTTTCTGTAAGAATAAATCAGACAAGCTCGACTGTTAAGGGATGAGGCAGCGTATTTCCCTGCTCCGGTTGGAAGTAAGGCAACTCATGCATGTATATTTTTGAACTTCTATTAAGCGGATATTTCTCATTACCCGGTACTATCACCCGGAGCATGGCGTGTCCCTTTTCTTGGATCCAGACTCAGGGGATGCGGATGATATTCCCACGCAGAATGGGTATGCGTATGCGAACAACAACCCAGTGATGTTGGTGGATCCGGATGGGCATTGGGTATGGTTGGCCATCAATGCAGGGTTTGCGGTTTATGATGGATATAAGGCATTTAAAAAAGGTGGATGGAAGGCTGCGGCAATTGCTGTAGGTGTAGGGCTTATCGGGGGAGTTGGATTCAAAGCAGGTAAGGCACTATATCGAGCTTATAAAGTGAAGTCAATTGCTAAAAAAATGATATTTGATAGCACGGCGTTTAAACATATGCAAAATTCGGACCGCTATGTTCCGAGACAGATTTTAGCAAGAGCAATTGTCTATGGTAAGAAATCCAGAGATGGGGCTAAAGGCTATAATAAATATACTATAACCATGCATAAGTTAGAAAAAGCAAGACATTCCATAGGTGATCCCAGAAATTACAAGTATAAAAAATATCAGTTAACAGTTGTATATAATAAGAGAACCAAACGGGTACGTCATTTCCACTATGAGCCATATAAGTAACCAATATAACTGGTAGAAAGGATGCAAAGCATGAAAGTATTTGTATGTGAGGAAGACGCAGATCGAAGCCTAGAGCTAATTATCACGGACTTTGAAAATGAAGGGGATCCGTTTTTTGGTGGATGCTACTTTACAGGAAAAGTGAAGCTAAAAGGTAGTGGCTTTATAGCTGAAACGGTTCACTTTCATTTTGACAATCATGATATCTTTCATTTCTATGAAAGTTTAAAGAAAATATACAGAGAACAAGAAGGTAAAGCAGTTTTTCATTCAGAATCTAAGGAACTAAATGTTGTAGTGCAAATCCACAATAGTGGAGGAGGAATTGTTCAGGTTCAGTTTAAGGATTTACACAGCGAGGATTTTTTTAGTAGCAGTCTGCATATACACATTTCTACATTACCGTATATGCTTGACCAACTGCGGCACCATTTAGATATTTTTAAATACTGCTCATAGTTATATCCTTACTAACCCCCTGATGAAATTGGACACTCGATAGTTGTGTTTTATAATCGCAGTGACCAAATGAAGGGGGTTTTTGATATATAAGAACGGGGAAAAACAATTGAAAGAACGGAAGATTAAAGGGGAAAGAAGCATTAGGGATTGGGAATAGGACATTATAAGATAAGCCTAAATCTAGTTCAGCAATGAGTGTTATCAAGAAAGGAAACTCCATAAAATATTTGCTCTCCTTCTCTTCAGATGGAGTAAAAAGCTGTAGCAGGGAATTAACCATTTAAGAAGTGGCTCTCTATTACTTAATTGCCCGATACTATCATCCAGCGCATGGCGTGTTCCTTTCCTTGGATCCAGACCCAGGAGATGCGGACGATATCCTTACGCAGAACGGATATACGTATGCGAACAACAATCCGGTGATGTTGGTGGATCCGGATGGGCATTGGGTCTGGCTGGCCATCAATGCAGGGGTTGCGGCTTATAGTGCGTATAAGGCATACAAGTCAGGAAAAGGATGGAAAGGTGTCGCAGCTGCGGCGGCTATCAATTTTGTTGGTTTTGGTGGCAAGTTCAAAGCTGCTAGTAAAATTATTAAAGCTGTGCATGGTAATAGTCGATTCTCAAAGAGGATTCATCATGGGTATGAAATTTATGAAATAGTTAACGGTAAAAAACGTATAGTTAAAGTAGGTATTAGTGGTGCTAAGCTAAACAAAAACGGTACATCACCTAGGGCTAACCGTCAGGTCAATAAGTGGAATAAAAAAGCGGGGTATCAAAGATACTATGCTCGGATTGTTAAGAGAAATATTTATGGAAGAGAGAAAGCTCTAAAGTGGGAGAGAGGAAGAGCTTATGCAGTGAGAAAAGCTGGGGGTAATATGTATCTTCATGTCAGACCGTGATAACATAAAGAAAGGGGTAAGCTATGTTGCTGAAAACATTTCTATTATTAGGAGAAGAAGGGATATCCGACGTTAAAAAAAGTTTTTCTTTTCAAACTAGATGTATTACCAAATTGTATGAACGGGTCTTTGATAAAAAATATAAAACCGCTGATTGTAGGCAGTTAAATTTCCATTGTGGTAATTACTCCGAGATGAAACTATTAGGATGTTTTGATGGTTTTTGTCAAGTCTTAGTGCCATATAATATTCAAGAATTTCTAGAGTATCCAGATAACAAAAAAAAAATAGAGATCCTAGAACTGTTGAAAAATAGCCTCGATTTTGTTATTAGAGAAAAAAATTGGGATCCTAATCCTTTTCAAGGAGCTTATGAGAGAGTAAAGGAGTTAAACTATATTAATGAGTTTATTTGGAACAAGCCTAAATTAAGTCCAAATAAAAAATACAAAGCTGAGGTACATTGTAATCACGATCTGTATGATTTTACAATAAAGATGGTGATTAAAGATAGAAAAGATAAAGTATTACTTGAAAAAAAAATAGTGTCAACTGAACCCGATGAACTTATTTACGATAGGTTTTTAGGTCATTTAATGTGGATAAGTGATGATGAAATAGCGCTTTACGAGAAAAATTCAAAGCGTTATACCTCTGTAAAATTAAGAGAGGCATAATGAATAGCTCTAAAATATTATCAAAGTTGAATCATTTTTCACCAGATTGACAGTTTAAAATTTTTCTTCAGAAGGACGCAAATTCGTCCTTCTGTTTTTTTATCCTATGGGGTTCCGTTAAGCAGCTTTCTTATTGTCTAGGGCACGGTGTGTTCCCTTCCTTGGATCCAGACTCAGGGGATGCGGGTGATATTCCCACGCAGAATGGGTATGCGTATGCGAACAACAACCCAGTGATGTTGGTGGATCCGGATGGGCATTGGGTATGGCTGGCTATCAACGCGGGATTTGCGGCGTATGATGGGTATAAGGCGTATAAAACCGGAAGAGGATGGAAATATGTCGCTAAAAAAGCGGCCTTAGGTGCGATTGGTGGAGGAAGGTTTAAACTTGTTAGAAATACGGCTAAGTTGTTTTTGTCAATAATAAATTGAGCCAGAGCGATCACTTCAAAAGTGAGCCACTTTTAGAATCAGAGTTCCCATAAATGGGAGAGGGTGGGTGTTTGGATGACTTGCCCCTAGGGGCAAGTCATCCAAACACTTCGCGCATCTGGCTACCACTCCCCATTTTCCCTCTGTTTCATACTTTGACGGAATCGATAAGATTCTCCGTTTAGAAGAAGAATGTGCGAACGGTGAGTGAGCCGATCAAGCAACGCTGCTGTCATCTTTTCATCCCCAAAAATGTTCGTCCATTCTACAAATTCAAGATTTGTTGTAATGATGACACTTGCACGTTCATAGCGATTGGAAAA
>NZ_LIOK01000015.1:0-56932 GCF_001418025.1 Anoxybacillus suryakundensis | reverse complement strand
AAAAGTTTAGGCACTTTCAATCATAAGGGAGGTAATGAAAATTGGAAATCAGGTGGCTCATTTTTTATGTGATCGAACCCTTCAAAAGTGGCTCAATTTTAAATTATCAAATACATACGTACATGGCTGCAGAAAAGTTAGCGGAGGCAGCTGAACGGATGGGACATGAAATGAAGGTGGAAACTCAAGGTTCCATTGGTGTGGAAAATGAGTTGACACGAGAAGATATTGAACAAGCCGATGGGGTGATTATTGCGGCGGATAAGCAAGTGGATAAAAGTCGCTTTCGAGGGAAACGGGTGTTGGAAGTGTCGGTTACGGATGGCATTCGTCGTCCGGAGGAGTTGATTGCACGCTTTGAGCGAAACGAAGTGCCGGTATATGAAGTGGTAGAGAAGCTGAAGAGTGTAGCGGAAGCGAAAAAAGAGCGAAATGAGAAGCAAAATCCTATATATCGAAATTTGATGAATGGTGTTTCATATATGATTCCGTTTGTTGTGATCGGCGGATTGCTTATTGCGCTTTCGCTTGCGATCGGAGGAGAGCCAACGGCAAAAGGGCTAGTCATTCCCGAAGGTTCGATCTGGAATCGTATTTTAGACGTCGGTGTAGCGAGTTTCACATTTATGGTACCAATTTTGTCAGGTTTCATTGCGGTTAGTATTGCTGACCGGCCAGGGCTTGCGCCAGGGATGGTTGGCGGTTACATTGCGGCGAACGGTAGTTTTTATGGTAGTGATGCAGGAGCTGGATTTATTGGCGGTATCATTGCAGGATTTTTAGCAGGGTATATCGTAAAAGCCATTAAGCGTATTCGTGTTCCACAAATGATTCAGCCGATTATGCCGATTTTAGTCATTCCTATTATATCTTCACTGCTTGTAGCGGCTTCATTCATTTTTGTTATTGGGCAACCGATTGCGGGAATCATGGAAGGATTAACGTCGTGGTTAAACAGTATGCAAGGGGCAAGTAAAGTTGTTTTGGCGATGGTTTTAGGTGCGATGATTGCTTTTGATATGGGAGGACCAGTAAATAAAGTGGCGTTTTTATTCGGTTCAGCGATGATCGCAGAAGGACATGCGAACATTATGGGGGCGATCGCGGTAGCTATCTGCATTCCACCTCTTGGCTTAGGTTTGGCAACGTTATTAGGGAAGGCGAAATATACAGACGAAGAACGTGAGGCAGGCAAAGCAGCGCTTGCGATGGGACTTGTAGGAATTACAGAGGGAGCAATTCCGTTTGCGGCACGTGATCCGTTGCGGGTTATTCCGAGCATTATGATTGGTTCTATGGTTGGGGCAGTCGTTGCGATGTTAAGCAATGTTGCAGATCATGTGCCGCATGGGGGACCGATTGTTGCTGTGTTTCGTGCGGTAGATAATGTGCCGATGTTTTTCATTTCGATTGTTATTGGTATGATCGTGACAGCATTGCTTGTAAATGCAGTGAAAAAGCCGGTAGATGGAGAAAAGTGATAGAGGAAAGGACGGAATCTCTCGCATGAGCATTCCTCCTTTCTTTGTAAATTTTAAGGGATGGTGGTGACAGGATGATTGCTCGGTATAAAAGAATAATAAAAGCGCTATTAGATGCGAATGATTATGTATCTGTCACTTCACTTGCCGACGATTTGCATTGTTCCGAGAAAACCGTCCGTAATGATTTGAAGGTGTTAGATCAATGGTTGAAACGGTATCCGACTTTAACGATCGAACGAAAGCCGAGTGTAGGGGTGTGTCTGAAGGGGGATGATGAAGCAAAAGAGAAGTTGCTTCGAGATCTTTTACATATAAGCGATGAGGAAGAACGGCAACTTCAGTTGTTGAAACGGTTATTAATGACGGGCAAGCCGATTACGATGCAACAGTTGGCAGATGAGCTGTATACGAGCAAGTCTACTATTCATCAAGATTTAGAGCACATTGATCGTTGGTTGCGTCCGTTTCATTTACAACTTGTTCGTAAGCCGAATTTAGGCTTGAGGGTTGAAGGGGAAGAGAAAAATTGGCGTATGGCGTTGGCAAAGTTGGTAGAGGGATTAGTTGACCACGCTTATTATATGTTAAATGAGCAACAGTTGAACATGGTCGCTGATGTATTGCAGCCGTATGAATTAGCTTTTATTGAAAAGGAAGTTCAAGAGATGGAAGCTGTGTTACCGTTTCCGTTAACCGATGAAGCAAAGATTAGTTTAGCCATTCATATTGCTATTGCGGTAAAGCGCATAAAACAAGGATGTCGTATTCAAATGAATGCAACCCAATTGCATGAGTTAAAGAAAAAGAAAGAGTATGAGTTAGCTAAGCAGTTAGCGCAAAAAATCGAGGTATGGTTAGCGATTAAAATTCCTGATGCAGAAGTGGGATATATGGCGTTACATTTATTAGGCGCACGCATTCGTTATGACCAAGTACATATAAAGGACGGGGTTGAGCCATTTTTCCGTGAAATAGATGAGGAAGCGTTGCGATTGGCGCGTTTATTGATCGAGTATATGTCGAATCATATAGATGATCGATTACTCAATGACCAAGAGTTACTATTTGGATTGACAATTCATCTCCATTCTACGTTGAATCGTTTGCGAAATGGATTGGCGATTACAAACCCGATGTTGTGGGAAATTAAACGGATGTATCGCTATGCATTTGAAATGGTGCTCTCTTTTATGGAACAAATGGAGAAAGATATACAGTTAACAATTCCAGAAGATGAAATTGCGTATATTGTTTTGCATATCCAAGCAGCGCTTGAACGCATGCATCATAGAAAACACGGGCGCAAGAAAGTACTTATCGTTTGTACGACGGGATCAGGGACGTCACGTTTTGTAGAGGCAAAATTTGCGGCTGCTTTTCCTGAAGTGGATGTGGTCGGGATTGCTTCCATTTCTCAGTTATATAAAGCGATGGAAGAAAAAAAGCCTGATCTTTTAGTTAGTACGGTGCCGTTGCCATCTCATACAAACGTACCAACGGTCATCGTAAGTCCTTTGCTTCGTGAGCATGAGTTAGAAATGGTTAAAGATCAGCTGTTTCATTTGCGAGTCAAACAAAAAGAAAAACCATCATACAGAACGATTAAAGCGTTAGTGGATGAACAATTGATTTTTCTCGATTTACCATTTAAAACGCGTGAACATGTTATTACTTATTTAGGGGGGCAGCTGTATGAACAAGGATATGTAGATCAGTTGTACAAACAAAGTGCGAATGAGCGAGAAAGTATCTCTTCCACGTATATTGGTAACGAAATGGCCATTCCCCACGGAGAAGTGCGTTTAATTCACCAATCGGCTATTGCGATTGGACGTTTGCAAACGCCCATTGATTGGGGAGGAGAGCGTGTGAGGCTTGTCTTTATGATGGCTAATGGTATACAAGACAAAGAGCGCGTGAAGCAATTATTTCAAGAGTTAGTTGCCCTATCGGAAGATGAAGAGCTGCTGAAGCAGTTGAAACAAGCGAAAACAACGAGTGAATTTTATCAATGTTTATAAAGGAGTCGAGTAGGATGACAGTGACACAATTAATGACGAAGCAATTAGTAAAATTACAGTTAGATGGAACAACGAAAGACGAGATTATGGAAGAAATGATTGGATTGATCGATGGAGCAGGGGGGTTAGTTGATCGAGAACAATATAAACAGGCGTTATATGATCGGGAAAGAGAGGGGAGTACTGGAATTGGATTTGGAATTGCGATTCCTCATGGGAAAAGTGATGCAGTTAAACACCCTTGTTTAGCATTTGGTATGAAGCATGAGGGGGTAGATTGGGATAGTTTAGATGGGGAGAAAGTGAAACTTATTTTTATGATTGCAGTGCCTGAACAATATGCAGGAAATGAGCATTTGAAAATTTTGCAATTGTTAGCGAGAAAGCTGATGGATGAGACGTTTAGGGAACAGATATTAACTGTACGAAAAGTGGAAGATGTTTTACAATTATTTGAGACGTTTCAATCTTAATGGGGGAAGGAGATGAATCATGAACATACCTCTTTTTTTCGCACCTGTGTTTCAAGAACGAATTTGGGGTGGAAATCGTCTTCGTGAGCAGTTTGGATACGATATTCCTTCAGAGCAAACGGGGGAATGTTGGGCAATTTCTGCACATCCGAACGGGCAGACGACTGTCATAAACGAACCATTTCGAGGTAAGACGTTAGGTGAGTTATGGGACGATCATCCAGAGTTATTTGGTCATTTTCCATCGGATCGTTTCCCATTATTGACGAAAATTTTAGATGCGAATGCTGATTTATCGGTGCAAGTGCATCCAGACGATGAATATGCTCGTACATATGAACATGGAGAATTAGGAAAAACAGAGTGCTGGTATATCATTGACTGTAAAGAAGGAGCAGAGTTAATATACGGGCACCATGCCAAAACAAAAGAAGAGTTACAACAAATGATGGAAGAAGGCCGGTGGCATGACTTGCTTCGGAAAGTGCCGATTCGTCCTGGGGACTTTTTTTACGTCCCAAGTGGTACGGTACATGCGCTTTGCGAAGGAACGCTCGTACTCGAAACACAGCAAAGCTCGGATACGACGTATCGGATGTATGATTACGATCGTGTAGATGAGCATGGAAACAAACGGGAATTACATTTAGCAAAAGCGCTCGATGTTATTACCGTTCCACATGTCGATATGTATTATGAACCACATGTGATCCAAACAACAGGGGCAAAAATTACAACATTTGTTCAAAACGAGTATTTTACCGTACAAAAATGGGATATTGAGCATAAATGGAATATTGAACAAACGGATTATTTTTTATTAGTTAGTGTTCTGGATGGAAAAGGGGAGCTTTGTACAGCACAAGAGACATATCCGTTACAAAAAGGAGACCATTTTCTCATTCCCCATTCGTTCGATCGTTTTACTATACAAGGGAATTTGCAATGTATTGTTTCTTCACCAACATGGGGGAAATAATGTTGATGAAAAGCAAGGTGAAAAGAAATGTATTTAGGGGCGATTGAAGCGGGTGGCACGAAATTTGTTTGTGCTGTTGGTGACAGTGGAGGAAATATACATGAACGTGTCCAGTTCCCAACGACTGCGCCAGAAGAAACGATGCAAAAGGTTATTGACTTTTTCAAGAGCTATTCACTAGACGCGATTGGGATCGGAACATTTGGTCCTGTCGATTTAAATCGGAAAAGCCAAACATATGGCTACATTACAAATACACCGAAACCCCATTGGACCAATTTTAATTTTGTTGGCACGATTCAAAAATATTTTCACGTCCCTATCGGATTTGATACGGATGTAAATGCAGCAGCGTTAGGAGAATTGTTTTGGGGAAGAGCAAAAGGAAAAAACAGTTGCATTTATATGACGGTGGGGACAGGCATTGGTGTTGGGGCGATCGTCGAGGGACGTCTCGTTCACGGATTATTGCATCCGGAGATGGGGCATATTGTTGTACGTCGTCACCCAGATGACACGTTTGTAGGTAGTTGCCCGTTTCATGGCGATTGTTTAGAGGGATTAGCTTCGGGGCCTGCGATCGAAAAGAGATGGGGGAAGCGAGGCGCTGACCTTTCTGAACAAGATGAAGTGTGGGAACTCGAAGCTTTTTATTTAGGGCAAGCGATCGCACAGTACATTTTAGTTTTATCTCCGGAACAGGTGATTATTGGGGGAGGGGTAGCGAAACAATCCACCTTGCTACCTCGTATTCACCGTCACGTTTTAAATCATCTAAACGGATATGTACAACATGAGGTGATTTTAAAACATATTGATCATTACATTACGCTCCCAGGATTAGGAGATAACGCAGGGATATGTGGAGCTTTAGCGCTTGCGAAACAGGCGTTGGGGGATAAATAACAATGTTATTCAAAAGATGTCCTATACAATGGGCATCTTTTTTGAAATATATACTTGATTTGGAGGCATATGTTTTTTGGATAAAATAAACTGAATATTCAATATTTTAAGTTAGTAAAAACCATATTATACAAATAAGTATCATATTTACAAAAAAGTCATTTATCCAGAAGAAATAGAGAGAAGAGTTATCGAAATGATAAATGAGAAAAAATTTTGAAGATCGGATGGTGAAGAAAGTGAAGGCACCTCATTGGACAAGAGAAGAAAATCTTTGCATTTATTACTACCTCGATTGTTTCTCAGAAAAAAGTGATAAAGAAATTGCAGAGCTCATTAAAACGCATGAGCAGTCTAGTACCATTGCTCGTCGTAGTGAGAGTGCCATTTATCAACATGTTGCTCAATTGAGGGATCGTCAAGCAGATTTAAACGTACCAGACCCTGTGCATAATCCTAATCGGGGTTTTAATCATTATTAATTACGAATTGGAATTTGGGACATTGGAGAATTTAGCGATGCAATTTATGCATGTTCGAGATGAATGACAGGGGAACGCTTCTTGTCTCCCAACCATAAGTATTAATTTAGTTAGTAGTTCTGAAACTGACTTTATAAAATGTTCAATTGTAAAATTAACATGCGTTTTTCTTCTAATTGTAGGAACTTACTCACACTACTTCTTCCTCTTAATGAATAATGGTTATAATCAATATGTACCGCTCCATCCTAAAAATCAATAATTTAACAAAACAGACCGATGCTTGTATCCTGTCCACAAGGTGATTGAAACATGTGAAAAAGTCATAACGCCCCTTGAAATACACCAATGTTGATCTGTTTTATCGCATGCTCACAAAAAATGTTTGCCGAGTTGATTTGGAGAGTGAAATGTTTTCTTGAGGAAATGACAAAACATTCCTTGTCTTTTTTCAAGCTGTATGCTACGCTTCACATGAAAATATCCATGAATAAAGGAAGATGCAAATGACACCGAAGCGAAAAAAACGTATATGGATCGGAGCAATTGTCTTATGTCTTGCGTTGGTAGGGACATACGTGTTTTCCGTTTATTACAAACTACAACAAACGATGAATGAAATGCATGAGCCGATTGGGCGAGAGAGGTCAGAGAAACGCCCAGAGGAGCTATCGTTTACAGAAAAACAACCGATCTCGATTTTGCTTATTGGGGTAGATGAACGAAAAAATGATCGCGGTCGGGCAGATTCGTTAATCGTTATGACAGTGAACCCGAAAAAGCAGTCGATAGAAATGGTAAGCATTCCGCGAGATACACGCACATTGATTGTCGGTAAAGGGAAAGAGGATAAAATTAACCACTCGTACGCTTTCGGTGGAGTAGAAATGACGCTTGCGACGGTCGAACAATTTTTAGACATTCCAATTGATTATTACATTAAAGTGAACATGGAAAGCTTTAAAGATATCGTAGATGCCGTTGGCGGTGTAACGGTAAATAATTCTTTTGCATTTGAATATGAAGGAGAGTCGTTTCCGAAAGGAGAAATTACGTTAAATGGGGAAAAAGCATTAAAGTACACTCGTATGCGCTATGATGATCCACGTGGCGATTTTGGCAGACAAGATCGCCAAAAACAAGTCATTGAAGCCATTATTAAAAAAGGAGCTAGCTTCTCTTCGCTTACAAACTATGGTGACATACTTGAAGCGATAGGAAAAAATATAAAAACAAATTTGACATTTGACGACATGAAACAAATTCAAGCGAACTATAAAGAAGCACGACGTCATATCGAGCAGCTACACATACAAGGAAAAGGTCAAAAAATAAACGGGATCTACTATTTGATTGTACCAGAGGAAGAACGTATAGCCATTTCGCAACGGTTGAAGGAGCATTTAGGAATAAAGTAAGGATGTCTCGGGGGACATCCTTTTTCTTTACAACTACACAAAAATGTATGTTTTTCATGTGAATGAACATATGCTTATGGCACATTCCAACTAGCGGTGTATGATCCGGTTGATGAGAAAGGAACAGTATACGTTCGATTAGAAATGCTTTCCCATATCACATTTCCAGCTTGGTCTTTCTTAATAAACTTAAATTCAATTGCTTTTCCTTGTGGAAGCGCTATCGTTGCTTTCCACGTCGGATAGGAAGATGGATTCATTTTAATCGCATTGGCGGTGTTCCAATTGCCTAGCTCTGGAATGTTGCCGACAACGTATACACTTTGGCCACTAGTTGTTGTTGCATTATTAACTGTAAAGGTAACTTGTGATGTTTTAGCCACCCAAATAGAAACGGAGCCGCCGTTTACTTTAAACTCTCCCCAGCCATCAGCGTTAATCGTTACTGTGTCACTTCGATTGCCAGTTAAATCATAAAATACTTTTCCGGCATGTTTTTTGCCGACATACATCCATTTACTGCCACCAGGACCGTCGGTAATTAAAGCCGCAAGCCCCGAATTTGGCTTCGCGTCAATTCCTTCACGTGTCCATCCGATAATATCTTGATGATCAATATAATCACGTTGCGTTCCATATGCGTAGTCCCGACGAGCAATTAAAAGCGGGTCAATTTTACTTTTTAATCCCGAGATATTGTATTTCGGGATTCCGTAATAGTCACCGTAAAATACGCAAGGATATCCTTCTTGTCTCGTTAAAATAAAGGCATAAGCAAGTGGTTTGAACCAAGGTTCGACCCACGATTGTAAAGATTGCCCTGGCTGCGTATCATGGTTATCGACAAGTGTAACAGCTAATGAAGGTTGATCTTTCATTAACGTATTGTTTAATAAATAACGCATGTCAAAATATCCAATTGATTTGGAAGCGATATAAAAATTGTTATGCAAAGGAGCATCAAATAACGACATGGATCCGTTTGTTTTTGTAATATAGTTATGCAACTTATTGACGTCATAGCTCCAAAATTCTCCGACTGCAAACAAATTTTTCTTCGTTTGGTTGCGTACGTATGTTAGCCAGTCAGGGAAAAAGCTATATTTAATATGTTTCACGGCATCTAAACGAAATCCATCGACATTTGTCGTATTCACGTACCATGTTCCCCAGTTTTTCAATTCGGTTACAACTTCAGGGTGATCCATATCTAAATCAGCGAACATTAAATAATCGTAGTTTCCGTTTTCTGTGTCGACCTCCCAATCCCATGCTTTTCCTGTGCCGCGGAATTTGTAAATACGATTTAATTTTCGGCTTTCATCCCAATCTGTACCGTCAAAATGATACCAGCGCCATTTAAAGCTGGAGTATGTGTTCCCACGACTAGGGAAATCAAATTTTGTCCATGCTTGAATTTGATATGTGCCTGACACTTCTTGGTTTCGATTAGAGGCGTTTACTTCAACCGCATCGACAAACTCTGTACCGTCAGCCCCAGCTTTATGGTTAAACACGACATCAGCATATACTTGCATACCAGCGCTTTTTGCCGCTTGAATGGCTTGAATATATTGTGTTTTTGTTCCGTATTTCGTTCGGATCGTTCCTTTTTGATTAAATTCCCCAAGATCATATAAGTCGTACACGCCATATCCAACATCGCTTTGGCTCGTTCCTTTGTATGCAGGTGGTAACCATAACGCAGTAACACCTAAAGAAGAAAGAATGCTTGCTTCATTTTTTACTTTTGTCCAAAGCGTTCCGTCATTCGGTAAATCCCATTCGAAATATTGCATCATTGTTCCGTTAACAGGTGCAGTATTGGCTTGTGCTGTTGAAAAAGGCGTAAGAAAGGAAATAATTAGCGCTGCAATGAGAATGTAATACACCCAAGCTTTTTTCCAATTCGCCATCGTCAAACACCCTTTCTTTTATAAAAAATGACAACATTCATGCAAACGTTTGCATTCTTGTATAAACGCGTTTGAGGTTATTATAATGACAAATGTTAACGCTTACAAATATATTTTTTATTTTCATATGTTTAAACAACGAAGAATGATTCATGATCATTTTATATGGAGAAATGTATAAAGGGCTGCTTTCTTGCCAAGCAGCCCTAAAAAATGCATTTATTTTAATTTGATCGTCGCCAATCGACTATTTACTTCCTCTATGTCAAAGTGTTCTGGATTAAAATCATCTCCGTACCATTCATCATACCACTCGAGAAACTCTTCCCGTTCTTGTTTTCGTGTATCGTTTTGCATGATGTCGATGACATCTTGGTATCCCCAAACGCCGCCAACATCTTCTGGGGGGCACGCTCGTTTTCCTTTGATGCAAATAGGATGTGTCAACGGTTCCATTCTTTTTTCAATCTTTTCTAATGTAATGATATGATCCCAATTGTCTCCAAAGTCATACGTATATAAAACTTTGTCCTTTTCTTCGCTTAAATATGCTTTAATCCGTATTTTTCGAGAATCGAGCATATCTTTCCGAGGGTGTGAAAAATCATCCAGAGGATGTGGTACATCGATGATCGCATCGCCTGTTTCGAATTGATATAAGTGATAGTTTTTCCAACCCATCGCTTCTTGAATAATGAGGTGGAGTTGATCAAATGTAATGTTGCTTGGAACAAGTACACGTCGCCAAATGGGTGGTCGAATGCCTCGTAACGTAATTTTTAATTGATAAACAGTTTCATTTTTTCGCAAGGTGTTTCCTCCTTTCTTTACTATAATGATAGACAAATTTCTATGTTTTTATAAGAGGGATGTTTCCTTTTCTTTCGATAGTTGTATCGTGCAAAAATGCTCACATTTGTGTAAACTGAAAGAAAAAAGCACGGAGGTTGTTATGAACATTGTCGTCGTCGGAACAGGATATGTCGGTTTAGTGACGGGTGTGGCGCTTGCGCATATCGGTCATCGGGTCGTATGTGTGGATGTCGATGAGGCAAAAGTGGAGCGGATGAGACGGGGCGTCTCGCCGATTTATGAACCGGGCATTGAGCCGTTAATGAAAGAAAATATGGAAGCGAATCGTTTGTTTTTTACGACAGATGGTGCGCGTGCGTATCGAGAGGCGGATGTCATTTATATTGCGGTCGGCACACCTGAAAAGGAAGATGGTTCTGCGAATTTGACGTATTTGAAACAAGCAGTCAAAGATATTGCTTCATCGGTGACGAAAGATGTGATCGTCGTGACGAAAAGTACGGTGCCGGTCGGAACGAATCACGAAATAAAGCGCATGTTTGAGCAGCTGGCTCCACATGTGCGCATCGACGTCGTATCCAATCCTGAATTTTTGCGTGAAGGGTCGGCGATTCATGATACGTTTCACGGTGACCGCATCGTCATCGGTGCGGATGATGAGCGAGCAGCGGCCGTTGTGGCGGACATTTATCATCCGTTTGGCATTCCGATTTTTCAAACGGATATTCGCAGCGCAGAAATGATTAAATATGCGTCAAACGCTTTTTTAGCGACGAAAATTAGTTTTATTAACGAAATTGCGAACATATGTGAAAAAGTAGGCGCAGACATTGAACAAGTAGCAGCGGGGATGGGGATGGACGAACGCATCGGTTCCTCGTTTTTACGTGCAGGCATCGGTTACGGGGGCTCTTGTTTTCCGAAAGATACGAAAGCGTTAGCGAAAATTGCGGCAAATATTGATCACGATTTCGAATTGTTGAAGGCGGTTATTGAAGTAAACAATAAACAACAACGCAAATTAATTGAAAAAGCGAAAAAAAGATTTGGGCATTTAGCAGGAAAAAAAATCGCCCTTCTCGGTTTATCGTTTAAGCCAAATACGGATGATATGCGCGAAGCCGCATCGCTTGTTGTTGCACGTGAGCTTGTGGCTGAACAGGCCATCGTTGTTGCTTACGATCCGATTGCGATGAACAAAGCAAAACGTGTGTTACCGAAAGAAGTAATATATGCAAGCCATGTCGAAGAGGCGCTAAAAGATGCCGATGCGGCGATGATTTTAACCGAATGGGATGAGTTTCGCCAACTTGACTTATCTGTATATGTCAAACAAATGAAAACGCCAATTATTTTTGATGGGCGCAATTGTTACGCCCTTGACGATATAAAAAAATATGACATCGAATATGATTCGATCGGGCGAAAGCCGATAAAATAAGGAAAAAGTGATTCTCGATTTTTCCATATATGTTAATATGGTAGTATATTCGACTGAAAGGAGCTTCTATATGATTTTAGTCGTTGGTGGAGCGGGATATATCGGTAGCCATGTCGTCAAACAATTAGTTGAAACGAAACCGGTCGTTGTGCTCGATAATTTATCGACAGGGCATCGGTATGCAGTCGATAAACGAGCGGTGTTTGTGCATGGTGATTTAGGCGATCGGGCGACGCTTGTGCGCATGTTTGAAAAATATCCGATCGATGCGGTGATGCATTTTGCGGCAAATAGTTTAGTAGGTGAGTCGGTTGCCGAACCGATGAAATATTATAAAAACAACGTTGCTGCGACGTTAACGTTGTTAGAAACGATGATGGAATATGGCGTAAAGCGATTTATTTTTTCATCGACAGCTGCTGTGTACGGTATTCCAAACGTTGATGTCATTACGGAACAATGTCCAACGAATCCGATTAATCCATACGGCCGTTCGAAATTGATGATTGAACATATGCTTGCTGATTTTGCGTCAGCGTATGATTTACGCTACGTCGTCTTGCGTTATTTTAATGCGGCCGGTGCGCATGAAAGCGGTGAAATCGGGGAAGATCATCACCCGGAAACGCATTTAATTCCACTTATTTTGCAACATTTGCTCGGATTGCGTGATAAAATTTCGGTGTTCGGTACAGACTACGATACACCAGATGGCACATGTATTCGCGATTACATTCACGTGACGGACTTAGCAGAAGCTCATATTGTTGCGTTGCAAGCTCTTCTTTCTGGCGAGAAAAAGACGGCAGTATACAATTTAGGCAATGGGCTCGGCTATTCGGTTAAAGAAGTGATCGATATGTGCGAGCGCGTCACAGGGAAAAAAGCAACGATTGAATATACGGCGCGCCGTCCGGGAGACCCTGCGCGACTTGTTGCGTCATCGGAAAAAATTGCGCATGAGCTCGGTTGGCAAGCGACCCGTTCGTTAGAAGACATTATCGGAAGCGCATGGCGTTGGCATGCATTCAAAAGGGGTTGATTATCAACCTCTTTTTTCGTTTGTTTCCAAATTTGACAACGAATTTAACCCTTCGTTACTCTATTATTAGAACAAACATGGGGGGACAAAGTGATGAACATTAGTCATTTTTCGATTCGGCGACCGGTATTGACGTTTGTTTCGATGATCATCGTCATTCTTTTAGGAGTGGTATCGTTATTCAATATTCCGATGAAACTCATCCCCGATATTCAGCCTCCTGTTGGCGTTGTTGTGGCGACATATCCGGGAGCGGGGCCAACAGAAGTGTTTGAAAAAGTGACGAAACCGTTAGAAAGCAGCTTAGCGACGCTACCGGGATTAAAGTCGATGACATCGACATCGCAAGAAGGATCGACGCTTATTTTACTCCAATTCTCATGGGCGACCGTCATTGATGACATGCAAAATGACGTCATGCAGCGAATCGACCAAACCCCGTTGCCAGATGATGTACAAAAACCGAGATTTTTAAAGTTTGACCCGTCGCAGTTTCCTGTCATTCAACTGACATTAACGAGTAAAAAAGGAACAGACGAGTTACAAACGTTAGCGGAACAGTTAAAAGCAGAGCTGGCCAAAGCGGAAGGTGTAGCGAGCGTGAATGTATCAGGAACGTTGACAAAACGAGTGCGAGTGCTCGTGGATCAAAATAAACTGCGCACGTATCGGCTTTCCCAACAAGACATCGCGAATTTCATTTCAGCGAATAACGTATCGTTGCCGGGGGAAACCGTTGTCATTGATGAGCGACAACTATCGACGCGCATTTTAAGTACTGTGCAATCAGTCGATGAATTAAAAAAACTCGTGATTACGATTAATCCATTGACAAATGAACGCATTCGCCTCCAAGATGTAGCGAAAGTTGAACTCGTTTCAGACGAACAACAAACGATTACACGAACGAATGAACAGCCGTCTGTCTTAATGAGTGTACTGCAAAAAGCAGATGCCAATACAGCAGAAGTGTCAAAAGCGTTTCAAAAACAGTTAGACAAGTTATTGAAAAAAGAGCAGTTTCAAAATGTCCGTGTAAATATATTATTTGACCAAGGGGAGTTTATTGAACGAACGATTCGCAATATCGCACAGTCGCTCGTGTTAGGCGGGGCGTTTGCGATGGCGGTGCTGTTTATCTTTTTACGGAACATCAAAAGTCCAATCATTATTGGCATCGCCATTCCGTATTCTGTTATTGTGACGTTTGTGTTAATGTATTTTTCCGATTTTACGTTAAACATTATGACGCTCGGTGGACTAGCGCTCGGAATCGGGATGCTTGTCGACAATTCCATTGTCGTTATTGAAAATATTTCCCGCCATTTAGCGATGGGGAAAGAGCCGAAAGAAGCGGCAAAAGATGGGGTAAGCGAAGTTGGAAGTGCTATTGTTGCTTCCACGTTAACAAGCGTTGCCGTATTCATTCCTGTGTTATTTATTACTGGATTAATCGGTGATTTATTTACCGAATTTGCGATGACGATCGCATTTAGTTTACTTGCGTCATTATTTGTGGCGTTAACGGTCGTACCGATGCTTGCGAGCCGTTGGTTGCGTCCGCGCAGACGTTATCGTGAAGAGGCGCGGTTATCTTCTGCCCCGATGCGCGCGCTTGAACGAAGTTTACGTTGGTCATTGCGCCATCGTTTCGTTGTGTTGTTGGTGGCCGTTAGTTTGTTCGGTGTTGGCGTTGTCGGGTTAACACATGTCGGGATGCAGTTTTTGCCGAATACAGATGAAGGATTTTTCTCCATTCGTGTGCAAACAGATGACGGTTATTCTTTACAGGCGACAGAGCGTGTCGTCAAGGCGATTGAACATGAATTAAAACGAGTCGATGATATTGAAACGTATGTAAGCCTCATCGGTTCGACGCAAGAACAGTCGTTTCGTGGAACGACACAAAGTAACGTAGCTGAAATATATGTAAAAATGAAGCCGAAAGATGAGCGCAATCGCTCGGTGTTTGTCGTCGTTGATGAATTAAAATCCCCTGTGCAACAAGCGGTGAAAAAAGTGAACAAAACTGCAGAAGTGTCGTTTAACTTGCAAGCATCGACAGGAAGTGCGCCAAATACGTTAACCTTTAGTGTAAAAGATACGGATGAACAACGGCTTAAACAAGTCGTTCCTCAAATTGAAAAACGATTAAAGTCGTTAAAAGAAGTGAAAGAAGTGACAACAGATTTGTCGGAAACAGTTGATGAAATTCAAGTCAACATCGATCAGGAAAAAGCGTTGCAACATGGGCTTACACCAGCGCAAGTCGCCATCGTTGCGGAACAAATGACGCGCGGAATGACAGCGACACGTATGATTGATGCGAGCGCAAACGTGTACGATGTGACGGTAGAATACGATCGAAACGTGAAAAATTCCGTTAACGATTTAAAACAATTGCTCGTGAAAAAACCGGACGGATCGTTTGTGAAACTTGGCGATATCGCATCTGTTTCAATCGGAAAAAGTCGCGTCCAAATTCAACGGGTGAATGAACAAAGCGCCGTTCAGTTTACGGTGAAATATAAAAATTCTGTTACGCTTGGCGACATATCGGCGCTTGTTGATCGTGAAATCGAAAAGCTCGATCTCCCGTCAGAAACAGATATCGTCTTTAGTGGCGATCGGGAGTTGCTTGAGTCGTCCATTGATGACTTAGCATTAGCCTTTGCGTTAGCGGTGACGTTCGTCTATCTTGTCATGGCAGCGCAATTTGAATCGTTTAAACATCCGTTTATTATTATGTTTACAATTCCACTCATGATCATCGGTATTGCAGGTGGATTATGGCTAACACAAACGCCGATGAGCGTCATGGTCATTATCGGTGGCATCGTTCTTGCGGGGATTGTCGTCAACAATGCGATCGTTCTTGTCGATTATATGAATCAATTGCGTGTCCGCGGAGAGCGAGATATGATTGTCACTGCGGTTAAACTTCGCCTTCGTCCGATTTTAATGACGGCGTTGACGACGATTTTAGGTTTATTGCCGCTCGCCTTTGGCATCGGTGATGGAGCAGAGCTTAATCAGCCGATGGCGATTACTGTGATCGGCGGATTAATTAGCAGCACCTTTTTAACGTTGTTCGTTATTCCGATTGTGTATAGCTTTACGTTATCGAGAAAGTTTTATATCCAAAAATAAACAGCCGACATTAGCGGCTGTTTATTTTTCGTTGTTCTAGCTTTTTCATCATTTGCTCAAGTAGTTTTTCCCATAATGTTTGTTGTTTCGTTCCTTTTTTCTTCGCCATGTGTCACCTCATGAAAGGGTAAATAGTTCGCGCAATTGTTCGTTCGACAGTTCGGTAATCCACGTTTCGCTTTGAATGAGCTGCTCATTGAGCGCTTGTTTTTTCTCAAGCATATCATCAATTTTTTCTTCAATTGTGCCAGTTGTAATGAGTTTATGCACGTGGACGAATTTTGTTTGCCCGATGCGATACGCCCGGTCTGTCGCTTGGTTTTCAACGGCCGGGTTCCACCAACGGTCGAAATGAATGACATGGTTGGCGGCTGTTAAATTGAGCCCTGTTCCCCCTGCTTTGAGCGATAAAATGAATATATGAAACTGACCATTTTGAAATTGTTCAATCATGTCATCACGCGTTTGTTTCGGTGTGCTTCCGTTTAAAAAGACGACGTTTTCTTTCAAATGTGTAGAAAGAAGATATTGCATCATTTCGCCCATTTGGATGTATTGTGTAAAAACTAAACAGCTTTCTCCATTTTCGCGAATTTGTTCGACAAGTTCAAGCAACTTTTCGACTTTATGGGATCGTTCAACAATTTGTTTTGGCTCTTTTTCTTTTAAATAAAGGGCAGGATGGTTGCATAGTTGTTTTAAACTATTTAACATTTGTAAAATGATGCCGCGACGCGCCAATCCGTCCACTTGTTCAAGCTTTTCAAGTGACTGTTGTACAATTTGTTCATATAATGATGCTTGCTCGACGGTAAGCGGGCAATATTCTTTTTGTTCGAGTTTATCCGGTAAATCGAGCGCAATGCGTTCATCTGTTTTCGTTCGGCGCAGTAAAAATGGGCGAATCAATTTTTGTAGTTTTTCGGTTGCTTGTGCGTCTCCGTTTTTCTCAATTGGCGTTCCAAAACGGCGTTGAAAATCTGTTTGCGAACCTAAATAGCCGGGATTTAAAAATTGAAAAATGCTCCAAAGTTCATTTAGTCGGTTTTCAATCGGTGTGCCGGTGAGCGCAATTTTATGCCGTCCTTTTAGTTTACGAATGGCACGCGCTTGTTTCGTTTGGGCATTTTTAATGTTTTGCGCTTCATCTAAACAAATGACATCCCAAGCGATGTTTGAAAGGTCGTCGAAATCTAAATGTGCTAAGCTGTATGATGTAATGACGACATCGGCTTCGTTTACAGCAGCAAAAAACGCTTCTTCTTTTGCCCGCGCTTGTCCGTGATGAACGTAAACACGTAGCGATGGAACGAATTGCTGACATTCTTTTTGCCAATTGCCGATGACGCTCGTTGGACAAATGAGCAGGGCAGGTCCGTTTCGTTTCTCGTTTTCTTTCACATAGGCGAGATAGGCTAGCATTTGTACCGTTTTTCCAAGCCCCATATCGTCTGCTAGACAGCCGCCAAAGCCGAGTTGGCGTAAAAAGATGAGCCAATCGACGCCTCGTTGCTGATATGGGCGCAACGTGCCGTGAAACGTTGTTGGAACAGTGACCGTTTGGATATGGTCAATGTTTTTCATTTTTCGTACGAGTGTGGCAAACGAGCGATTTAGTTCAATGTCAATCGCTTCATCGTCTTCATGTTGTTCGTTTGTTTTTTCCGCGAGCGTTTGCATAAGTACGTCGCGAATCGATAAACCTTCTTGTTTGGCTTGTTTCATTAGTTTTTGCACGTGTTGAATCACAGCTGGATCGAGTTGCACCCATTGGTCGCGAATGCGGACAAGACGACGTTTTTGTTCAACAAGCTCCGCAAATTGCTGTTCCGTTAGTTCGATTCCATTTGTAGCGATGCGCCAATCGAAATCGACGAGCGCATCAAGTCCGAATACAGATGTTGCGGATGATTTCACACGTGCTTTCACGCGAAGTTTTGTTTGTTTGACGATTTCCCACCATTCTGGAACAATAACGCGCACACCCGCTTCGGTGAGTTCGGTTGTCGCTTCCACTAAAAAGCGCCATGCTTCTTCTTCGTTTAGTTGCGTGCGCAACGTATCGTTTTCGCTTAGCCATGGAACGATCGTTTGCCATCGTTGCTGTGCTCGTTCGATATGGCTAACGTACGCCTCCCAAGCTTTTGGCATATGCGGATAAACGGTGAAGTCGTTTGTTGTTGCGTCGATGAGCACCGTTTCAAGCGACCATGCTTTACCATCTTCCTCTGGTTCATTTAAGCGGATGGCGACGATAAACGGTGGGCGGTTTTTATCCCAGCCAATTTCGGTGAGCCAGTCATGCTCGTCCATGAATGAAGCGCTGTCGCTTGTCAGTATCGGATACGTTTCAGCGATTTGCTGCCACGTTTGTTTGAGTTCCACGTCCAATTGAATCCAGTCGTTTATTGCTTCAGATCGCCAGACGGAAATAAACGGATGCTCATCTTCTGTCGTTCTTTTCCATCCGAACCATCCTTGTTTCCACGCGTCAAAATCAGGCATGAATTGTTTTTGTTCAATGTCCGCTATGATTTGTTTTGCCCATATTTGAAATTGTTTACTTTGTTCGTCCCATATCGTGTCGATGAATGCGCTTGTCGATGGATAAGCAAAAAACGTAAGCGCCTCCCAAGGCGAAAGAAGAACGCCAATATGGTTTCCGATCGTATCGACTGTCGCAAATGTCCCGTAAAACGTTTCTTCATGCCAACAAAAGACGAGCTCTTTCCACTCATCTGGGTCCGCATCATCACTATAAATAAAAAACTGTTTTTGTTCATCGAGCCAACGGCTTTTTAGTTCAAGTTGCATCATATGAATTTTCCTTTCCGTAATAAATCTTGAAAGGCACGTAACCGTTTCGTTTGTTCAGCTAATGTTGCGATATATGCTTCCCAGCGAGGCATTTGTTTTAATGCTCGGTAATGGGCGCGCAGTTTTCGTAAATGTTTCATTGCTTGTTCGTATGCGCTGCGATTTTTTTGTTCAATATAATGCATAATCGTTTGGTGATACAAAGGAAGAACGAGCGAACGGTCCGCTTGTTCGACTGCTTTTAAATGGAACGGATGAATCATATCGACGTTTGCTTTTTCGAGCATATATAATTCAATAAGTTCTTTCCATTTTTGCTCGTCGAACAAGTAGTCAATGTACGTATAAAAACTATACGGAAGCAACCTTCGAAGAAGCTGTTCGTATCGTTCGGTTTGTTCGTTTTTTGTAGCGATACGATATTGGACATAGGCAGATAATACATGTTGAACAAACCACTCACGGTCGGTGATATGAAGCGAATATAAGTATGTTTCCACATTTTGTTCGAGACGATGAAACCACTCTACTCCACGTTGAATTTGTTTTTTTGCAAATGACATATGCATGAAACGGACGATATGTTCCGTTGCTAAGTATGGAAACGGTTCAATGAGCTGATATGCACGATGATCGTTTCCAAGCAAAAACGACACGTACGAAGCTGCGCCGATAAATGGTATTTTTTCTTCTACGGTTTCCTTTTTATTTAACTGTTCAATCGCCCACTTACATTCTTCTTGGCGATATGTTTCGTCGGTCAATACGGTTGTCCATATCATTTCATATACATCTAATATGTGTCTAAAGTACGTTAATTCGCCTGACAATACGTTTCTTACGTATGGAATGGTAGCGTATAAAAGCTGTTCATGCATTTTTGTACGCGGCTTTTTTGCTAAATTTGTGAGCGCTTGTTGTACAGTTGAAGAAAATTGTTCTACATGCCGCTCTTGCATGATAGCGAAGTAGCCCCATGATTGTTTCGGAATGTGAACTAGTTTAATAAAGGTAAACAAGGCGGCATGGACATAATATAAATGATCTAAAAACGGTGCTTTTGACTTCGGTCGCTCAAAAGTTGGGAAGAATGATTGAATGAGCCTACGCATATGTTCTTCTTCTGTTACATTGTATAGCGGGATGCGACGATATTTCTCTTCAAACAATTTCCACCATGTGTCAATGATATTTTCGTTGTTTGACGTGTTGCTCCCATCTTTCTCGTTTGGCTTCTGCTGATGAACGGCTTGTTGTTTTACTTGTATGTCTTTTTGTTTTTCATTTTGTTTTTTCGCTGGCTCTTTCCATGTTCTAATCAAATTCCCGACTGCATCAATTTGATTGTATGCATATAAAAATAACGCAACATTGTGCGGACATAGACCGACGGCTGTGCAAGTGCATGATGAACCCGCCGCCTGCTTTAACCGAAAAGATGGCTCATATGTATGTCCCTTATCTGTTACTTTCCCTTTTAGCACATTGTCCTCAATTGTCACGTTATACACATGCCCAGTACGGTACAATTGCCATGCTCGTTTAATGATGTCGCTATGTTTTTTGTAAGGCAACAGCTTCATCAAGCGTTCAGCCGCTTTTGTCATCACTTCGGACGATAGCATCGTCTGCAACATATGTAAATTACCCCTTTTCGTTCATTTGTTCTCATTTTAGCATGCTACCCTTTTGTTTACAAATAGAACAAATCACTCGTATAAAAGGGACGAAAGTAGTAAAATGATGTGTAGATTTCCATATATAGAAAGGATTTAAATGATGAAAACAAATCGTGTCATATGGTGGGGGCTTGTCGTTGCATGGTGTGCACTTATTTACTATTTCACCGAGTCTCCGCTATTTACCGGGGAAAAAACGGCACAATGGATTCGCTATTGGCTTGAATATGTTGGCATTCATACGAACCGTCCGGTGAGCGACGGATTATTTTCATGGAATTTTATTGTTCGAAAAAGTGCGCATATGACGGTATTTGGAACGTTTGCGTTTTTTGCATGGAAAGCGACAGCTTCCTACCGCTTCGCTTGGTTATTGACGCTTGGTTGTGCGATGTTTGATGAATGGCATCAATCGTTTCAACCGAATCGAACAGCATTGTTTTCTGATGTCATCATCGATATGATCGGGGCGACCATTGTGTTATGGATGGTTTGGAAGACGAATAAGCGAGCATAAACGACGAATAAGCGAGCATAAACGCTCGCTTATTCGTTAGTTTTTTTCCACTTTGCGCTTCTTCCTTTACCAATTGGGATGATTTTTTTTGCTTCTTTTAATTCGTTTAATACGCGATTGATCGTTGCTTCACTAATGTCAGGACAGGCATGGCGAATATCTTCTTTTGTAAAGTATCCCATGCTCCCTTCAATAAAATCTTTAATGCGCTTTCGTTTATTTCCGCGACTTGTTTCTACATAGCCGACACGTTCTTCAAGTTTTTTATAGGCGGCAACAATAACTGATAAAAAGTAATGTAACCAGGGGAAAATGTCGTTTTTCCCTTCATGCCAGTGGATCGATGAGCGTTTGAGAACGTCGTAATATGTTTCTTTACTTTCTTCGATAAGCGTTTCTATACTAATATAACGGCCGACTTCGTATCCAAATTTGTATAATAAAAGAAGCGTTAATAAACGTGACATCCGTCCATTGCCGTCGTGGAATGGATGAATGCAAAGGAAATCTAAAATGAAGATTGCAATTGCGATCAATGGATGTACGTCACCTTTTTGAACTGTATCTTGAAAAGTCATACAGAGAAGACGCATGTGCTCATCTGTTTGAAAAGCAGGTACGGGAATGAAACGAATAAACTTTTCCCCATTCGGCAACGTTTCGCTAATATAGTTATCTTGATTTTTCCATTCTCCTCCTTGTGAAGGGACATACTCGTATAAATCACGGTGTAGTTGTTTGATGATAGAAGGGGATATCGGAATGGCATCAGATGAGGCGTGGATCAGTTTTAACACGTTCCGATACCCAGCAATCTCCCCTTCTGATCGATCCATCGGTAACGTCTGTTCTGCCATAATGCTTTTCAGCCGTTTATTTGTAATGATAATTCCTTCAATCGCGTTTGATGATTTTGTTGATTGAATGATGGCTACATTTTTAAGTGTTTCGAGTATTTGGGGGGATTGTTTCTTATACAAATCTTGCTTCCCTTTGTATTCATCAATTTTCGAAAGTAATTGAAGAGTTTCCATCGAATAAGAGAGATGTTTCAGCAACTCGTAATTATAGATGCGCATTATATCACCTCATGTGCAAATGATTATATTAAATTATAGCACATCCAATTATTTTTTATAAAAATATATTCATGAAATAAAAAAAGAGAACATTCCGCTTTAGGCGAAATGTTCATCGGCAGGAAATACAATTCTCGTTTGTTTTCGTGCTTCGTCCATAATTTTCATTGTTGCAAGTGAACGGGCGTGTGAATTGATCGTTGATTGTTTCTCACCATGTTCAATGAGCGTTATAAACTCGAGCGCTTCGTAATACATTGGCTCATACGGTTGCGGAACAGTAATATCTTCCATACGTCCGTCACGGTAATGAATATGTACACGCGTTGGAGTATGAATCGCATCGATGACAATCGTTCCTTCTTCTCCTTGAATTTCCGCAGGAGCATACGAGTTGGTGATTTTTGAATACATGACAACGGCATCCATATCGCCATAATCGAGCATGATGCTTCCTTCGCCGTCAACTCCTGACGATAAACGGACGCTATGCGCTTGAATGGCTTTTGGCTCACCAAATAGGACGACGAGCGGATATAAGCAATATACGCCAAGGTCCATCAATGCACCACTTGAAAAGGCAAGGTTAAAGGCGTTTGCGATCGTTCCTTGTTTAAACGCATCGTAGCGTGAAGAATATTGGCAATAGCTTGCGACGTAGCGACGAACGCGTCCGATTTTTGCGAGATGACGTTGAATCGCTTGAAAATTTGGTAAACATGTTGTTTTCATCGCCTCCATCAACACGACACCATTTTTTTGTGCCGCCTCAATCATTGCTTCCACTTCTTTGACATTAGAAGCGAGCGGTTTTTCACATATGACGTGTTTACCGCGATTCATGAGCATGATCGCTTGTTCGGCGTGAAAACAGTTTGGACTTGCGATATATACGGCATCGATATGTTCGCTCGCTGCAAGCTCATGTAAGTTTGTAAACGTTTCGGTTGCGCCTGTTTTCTCCGCAAAGGCGTTTGCGGTTTCTTGTTGACGAGAATATACAGCTTGTAAATGAAACGAAGGCACTTGTTTTGCGGCGCGAATAAACGCCTCCGTAATCCAATTCGTTCCGATTGTCGCAAAGCGAATCATTCATGTTCTCTCCCTTTGATATATGTCCAACCGTCTTGTTGGTACACTTTCTTTTCTTTCATTAATCGTCCAAGCGCTCGTTTAAATGCGGCTTTACTCATATGAAACCGAGCTTGAATGTCCTCGGGATCGCTTTTGTCGCTATACGGCATCGCGCCACCACGGCTTTCAATATAACGGAAAATGGTTTCTGCATCTGTTTGTAAACTTTCTTGTTTTCGCGGAAGTAGTGATACGTTGATCGTTCCGTCTTCTTTCACCACGATGACGCGCCCTTCGATAAGTTCGCCAAGGCGTGGCTCACGTCTTCGTTGCGATTCGTGAATAAATCCGACATAGCCAACGTCTGTAATGAGAAACGACCCCGCTTTAATTAAACGATAAATGCGTCCGCGCACGTTCGTGTTAAACGCAGAAGCGGGGGCGGGAACGCTTATTTGTTTCATTGTTTCTTCGTCCGCAAGTTTCGCAAGCAGTCGCCCGCGTTTATCTACTTGAAGCGAACAGTACAATTGATCGCCTTTTTCCGGCCAAAGCGTCGGAAGCGGCGGTAAGTCATCCATCGATAATAACACGTCTTTTTCAATGCCAATATGAACAAAAACGCCGAGTTGTGGAACGACATCGACCACTTCAACCCATCCGTACGATGATGTTGTGATGAGTGGTTGTTTCATCGTCGCCCGCATGCGTCCGTCGTGGTCGTGATATAGAAAGACACGTACGTCTTCACCCACTTGTAATGCACCTTCACATTGACTTTCATGAAGCAAGGCGCTTTCTTTTCCATTTGTGACGATGTAACCGAACGGTTTTTGTTCTTTCACTTGCCATGTAACTATTTGTCCAATCATGTATCTCTTCCTTTTTTATCAGTAGTTTATTTTTCATTGTACACGATAAAAATGAAAGAAACAAAGGATGTATCTTCTTTCATTTTGGCGTGTTACAATGGAAGAAAAAGCATGGAGGTGAAAAGGATGAGCAAAGTAGCACGAAATGCGTTATGTCCTTGCGGAAGTGGGAAAAAGTATAAACAATGTTGCGGCAATAATGTCGTTTCCATTCATGAACTTGTCGATCAAGATGTCGTCCAACATATGCATGATTTCATTCGTTACGCAGCATTTGAACATGAGTCGTTTTTATATCGAACGGTTCAAGAACATATGATTGTTGAACAAACGGATGACGATGAAATATCTGTTTTCCGCTTTTTCATTAGCATGTGGGTCATGTTTTTTAAAAAAGATACAAACGGAATGACCATTTTCGATTATTATTTGCGCACAATTCGTAAACAGGCTGTTCGTCCAACCGTCTATAGCATCATTCAGTCGTGGCGTCAAGCGTTCCCAACGTTCGTTTGCATTGATGAATTAAGGGATTCGTATGTCGTTGTAACAGATTTATTAACTGGGGAAACGAAACATATGAAACTACTCGATATGCCGGACGAGTTCGATTTGGAAGAAGGACAAGCGTTGGCAGGAATTTTTGTACCACATGGTCAATATATCGCTTGCTTCGGGACATTTTTCCCTCTCCCTGTCGTTTTAACTCATCCGTTGTACGTATACATACAAGATGTTTGGAAAGCATGCGACGAACAGTATGAACAATGGATTGAGGCGTATCCAGAAACGTTTCAAAAATCATTACGTTTAACGATGTTTGACGTCGAAAGTTTATCGCCAACACAAGAACAAGTGTTTACATTATTCGAACAAAACTTTCCACAAAAAGATTTGTCCATTTTAGATACCGCTCGTCTCATTTGGGTGGAATATTGTCGGCTCAACAATCCGACGATTCGAAAACCTGAAGTGTATGCGGCGGCACTTCATTACATTATGGCTGATGCGATTTTACATGAATGGATTCCACAAAAACAACTCGCTGAGCAATACGGCATATCAGTTAGTGCACTATCGAAACGAATCGATGTGTTTTACGATATATTTGAAGACATTGCTGGGCGAATTGATGAGCAATTAAGCGAACTGTTTGACGACTGGGATGATGACGACGATTGGGACGATACGGATACGATATTTGAAGTATGCGAAGACTGTGATGAAGAGGAGTAAAGGGAGCTGCTGGCTCCCTTTACAGTTTACTCAATGCTTTTTTTAGCAACGTATTTCTTTGTGCAGATTTTTGTTGTTCATATGTTTCACGAAATTCTTTTGCATGACTTGGACTAAAGCCGTTTTTTTTCAGTTCGTTTTCTAGGGCGCTATAAATGATGTTAAATGCTGCATCTGTTTTCGCTTCAAGCTCTTGCGCTGCAGTGTTGTACTTGGCGAAGAAATAATTAAACGATACAGATTGTCCACTCTCTTTTCTTTCACGATATTCTGCAATGGCATGATCGACGAGAGCATCAATTTTTGCATTAGCTTGCTGTTGCAGATGCTCAAACGACGGGCGATATTTTTCTTTAATGCTTGCAACGGTGATCTGTTCGACCGGCTTGTTTGATGTGTTTGTTCCGTCTTGCTCAGTTTTTACAGTTTGTCCAGTTGTGTTATTTTGTTTATTCGTTTCACCTTGATGATTTGTTGCTTTTTCATTTGGTGAAGACGACGGTTCGTTTGTTTTGTTAAGGTGTGTCTGATTGCTACTTGTTTGATTTGTATCGTTTTGTTTTGTTGAAGGTGTTTGTTGGGCTTTCTCTGATTGAGTAGATCCATTGTCATCAGGCAATAAAATCTCGTACTCTTCTTCCACAATTTCAGCTACTTTTTCATCTTCTTTTTTCAAGTCTACTTTTTTATTTGTAAGAAAATAATAATAGCTCCCTGCACCTCCAAGAAGCAAAACAACGATGCTAAGCGAAATGATAAGCCACTTCTTCACTCGAATGATCTCCTTTCTATTGGTTCCCTATGTTTTATCATACACGATTCCATAGGAGAATGAACATAGGAAAATGAGATGAAGTGAAAAATGGAAATGCATCTTGATATCGTCATAGAATTGAAGTACTATGAACTTATGGAAATAAAAGAGAGATTACATGAGTGTAAATTTTTTATATTTACATATATTCAAATGAGGTGATGGAATGAAAAAGTATCCATGGAGTCAAAAGGCGTTACGTGCTATGATTGCCACAGCGGTTGCTTTCACACCAGCCGTTGCAATTGGTGGAAAAGCTACACATGTTGAAGCAGCACAAACAGTTGATCAAAAAATTGATCAGCTAGCTAATCGATTTTATATTTTTTACAAAAATGCTGATGCGACGACTTTGCAAAATGCAAAGAATAATATTAGTACTATTCAATACTCTCATATTTCAAACGCTGTTAGTGGGCTATCATTAAGTGAAACGAATAAACAAAATGCACTTGTTGAACTTATTAAAGGTGTAGCCAATGTCATTTATACGAAACATGCGACTTCGGCTGATCTTGCGCAGGCGGTAAAAAACTTCCGTGCAAATTATGCGGATGAGTTTAATACGTTATTTGATGAAACAAACAACGTCACAGCAGATCAAATCATTGATTTCGTATTAGCCATGGAGTCTAATTTAGAAACTGCTATTATACAAAATGCGGCGAGACCAAATGTGTCGTATTCGTCAATCATTCAAACTGCTGTGCAGAACACATTAAACACAGGGAGTTTTTCTACTTTACAAGGTAAGCTTAATTCTGTTGGTTTGTCTGTTGAAAAGTTATTCCAATTGCAATCGAATTTGAATGATCAAGTTATTGATACAAATAAACAAGCGCGTTCCACGATGCTTCAAAGTGCATTTACAGAGAAGGGCGCGACAATTGCTAATATAGGAAATGAATATGAACTGCGTGTTCCAATTGTTCAAGGAAGTACCACAACAGTTAGCTTAACAACATCTATTCAATGGGAAACATCGAACCCAACGATTGCAACATTTAGTGGTAATGTCTTGACTGTTCGTCAAACAGGGACGATTGATGTTTTTGCTAAAATTGACGGGATAACAATCGCCAAAAGGATAGTTTCAGTTACAGCTGGTAGCACAGGCGGTGGTGGCAGCACAGGTGGCGGTAATACAGGTGGTGGTTCTGTTGTAACCCCTCTACCAACTACAGGAGCAGAAAATGGTAAAGTGATCGTTGGCCAAGATGCGGTAACGACAAGGGAACAAACAAACGACAAAGGTCAAAAAGAAAAGGTAACAGAAGTGAAAGTAGAGAAGATTGCGGATATTGTCAATCTTGTTTCAGCGCAAAATAAAGAAATCGCGTTAGGTGTTGGTACGCTTGTAGCGAATGAAGTTGCGAAAGCAGTGATTCCGGCAAAGTTATTTGCGGATGTATTTGCGAAAGAGGCAAAGGCAGTAGTGAATGTTCAAACGGATCGGGCATCATATAAGTTGCCAGTGGCAGAAATCCAAGCGAAACTTGCGCAAGTTGCACAAAAATTAGGTTCAAGCATAGACAACGTTAAAATTGCAATTGAAATCACAAAAGTAAATCCACCTCAAGGAATATCTGCGGTATCGGATGCGTTGGAGTTTCACATCGTTGCTACAGCGAACGGAAAAAGCGAGGCAATTACACGGTTTACACAATATGTGGAACGTGAATTAAAAGGTTCGAAAGTGTTTATTCCGCATCGTTCGGTCGCGGTACGGGTTGATGCAAACGGCAAGCTTGTATCTGTACCAACCGTATTTAACGGCGATCAAGCAACGGTAAAATCATTAACAAACTCCACGTATGTCGTTGTTGAAAATAATAAAACATTCGCGGATGTAGATGGTGGAAAAACATGGGCGGAAGCGTATATTGAGGCACTTGCATCGAAATACATTATTAAAGGGAAAACGGAACAAACCTTTGCGCCGAGAGAAAATATGACACGTGCGCAATTTGCTGTTTTACTTGTTCGTGCCCTCGGTTTGCCAAGTGAATCGTATGATAAACGGTTCAAAGATGTCAAAGGAACAGAATGGTTTAACGAAAATGGCGAGCTTGCTGCTGCAGTGAAATATGGCATTGTTCAAGGAAAAGGAAACGGTCTATTTGCACCAAACGCACCAGTTACTCGTGCAGAAGCGGCAGTCATGTTCAAGAGAGCACTAGAGCTTTCATTCTTGAATTATGATCAAACACAGTTAAATACAGCGAAAAAAGTGACAGATTTTAAAGATGCTGCCCAAATTCAAGCATGGGCGAAAGACGGCGTCGAAAAAATGTACCAAGCTGGTATTTTCACAGGACGGGAGAATAATCGTTTTGTGCCAGGTGGCTACATGAAGCGTGCAGAAATCGCAAAGGCGTTGGCGGAGTTTTTAACATCTGCCAAATTAATGAATAAAGTACAATAAAAAGGGAGCTGCTGGCTCCCTTTTTATATGAGTTCGATGCCTTCTAAAATCATGCTAGAGAAAAAGCCGCTAATATGATGAAGCGCTTCTAGCACCGCTTTTGGATCGGCGTCAAAAAAGTCTTTCATCATCGGTTGGTTTTGTTCGTGAATGAAAGCGAAAATGAAATCTGTTTTAATTCGATTGCTTAACAATACCGGGCAATAGCTTAGTTCAAGCTTTCGTTTTATATTTTCCTCGTCACCGAAATGTTTGCGATACACCTCACGCAACGTTGGCAATTGTTCTTGAATTTTTTCATGCGCATCTGTTAACCATGCTTGCACGGCTTCAGCAGGTGGAAATTGTTTATGAAGTAAAATGAGTTCAAAAATTTTGTTTAATGCAAAGCTTGACTCTGTCGCAAAAGCAACGTTCGTTAGTAGTAACGAAACATACTCTTCCTCCGTTTTCGTTTCTAAACGCATGTTCATAAAAATTTCCAATATTTCTGAATGTACTTTTGTTTTCGTCCAATCTTTTGTTAATTGTTGAACGAGCGCCATGACAGCTCGATTAACCGTATCGTTTGTCCATTCCATCGCGAATACAATCCTTTCTTTTGCGTATATGATACCATTAGTTTACCAATGTTATGACGAAGAAGAAATAGTCAATGTTATATTCATGTGATATGATTAATAGTGTTGTCGAACAATTGAATTAAAGGAGCGTTTTGTATGTCGTTTCAAACGGTTCACATACTTGGAGTTCCGTTTGTACGTGCGACGATGGATGAAGTGGTTTCTGTCATTCACGCGCACGTCAAACAACAAAAGCCGTGCTTTATCGTGACGGCTAATCCTGAAATTGTCATGAAAGCAAATGAAGAACCTACATATATGGAAACGATCCAACAAGCCGATTATGTCGTTGCCGACGGCATCGGGGTTGTGAAGGCGGCTGAATGGCTCGGAACACCGCTGCCAGAGCGTGTCGCTGGTTACGACGTGTTATGTCGTTGTTTACAACTTGCTGATGAGCATCAATATCGCGTATATATGATTGGCGCGAAAGAAGAAGTCGTACAAGCGGCAGCACAACATATTCGCCATCGTTATCCAAATGTTCGTTTAGTCGGAGTACGTAACGGTTACTTTGACTGGAACGACAAGACGATTGTAGAAGAAGTGAAGCAAGCCGCGCCGGATTTTGTATTTGTTGCGCTCGGTATGGGAAAACAAGAACAATGGATCGCTGAACATATGCATACAGTCGGACGCGGTGTATGGATGGGCGTTGGCGGAAGCTTCGACGTGCTTGCTGGAGTGGTTAAGCGAGCACCAGAACTATGGATTCGCCTAAATCTCGAATGGTTGTATCGCTTAGCAAAGCAACCGACGCGAGCAAAACGAATGTTAGCATTGCCACGCTTTGCGTGGACCATTTTAAAACAAAAGGTTGTCGGAAAATGAACCAGTCATTCGTAAAAGGAACGATGATTTTAACGATTGGCACGATCATTTCGAAAGTGCTCGGCAGCATTTTTCGCATTCCGCTACAAAATATTGCAGGAGATAAAGTGCTCGGCATTTTTAGTCTCGTTTATCCGCTTTATATGGTCGCGTTAATTTTATCTGTTGCAGGCATTCCGATTGCCGTTTCGAAATTGATTTCTGAAGCGCGTGCGCAACAAAAAGAAGATGAAGTGGCGCGCCTCGTGCAGACGGCAAGCATATTGGCGTTTAGTTTCGGAGTGCTCAGTTTTTCGCTTCTTGCAGGTGGTTCGTCGTGGATTGCGAAAGCACTTGGCGGTACGGAAGCGCAATTTGCGATTATCGTCGTAGCGACAACGTTGCTCATCTCGCCATATATGGCGGTATATCGCGGTTTTTTTCAAGGGCTTGAAGATATGAAGCCGACTGCCGCATCCCAAGTGCTCGAACAATTCGTGCGCGTCGCTTTTATTTTACTTGTCGCTTTTTATATGGTACAAGCTGCATATGCCGATGATATGATCGCTGGAGGAATTATGATCGGGTCACCGCTTGGGGCACTTGCTAGTCTCATATACTTACGTGCCTTGTATGCTCGCTCTCCTTACCGTCCGAAGCGCGTAAGGCTTTCGCGTGTGCAATGGATGCAGACAAGTAAAACGATTTTATCTTTGTCGATTCCGATTGCGTTTGGTGCGCTTGCGATGCCATTTTTAAATTTAGTCGATTCACTCTCCGTGCCACTTGCTCTTCATTGGCATGGGACAGAAGCAGGTGAAACGAGCTATTTATTCGGACTATATAGTCGTGGAACTGCGCTTGTGCAAATAGCTACGGTGTTTTCATCGTCCCTTGTTCTTCCGCTTATTCCTTTGTTAAGTAAACAAATGGCAAAAGGGGAAGCGAGTTTAGCGCAGCAAACGATTCAAAAGTCGTTCGAGCTATCGCACTTTTTATCATGGCCAATCGCAGCTAGCTTAGCCGCTCTTGCTGTTCCGTTAAACATCGCTTTATTTACAAATAATGAAGGAAGCGCGACGATGGCAGTCGTGTTGGCAAGCTCGGCATTTACGTCCCTTGCATTGCTTGGAACAGGCATTTTACAAGGGATTGGCGATTCGAAACGCGCTGCAGTCATCATTTTAATCGGCTGTTTCGTAAAATGGGGAACAAACGTCTTGTTTATTTCATGGTACGGATTAATTGGTGCTGGTATTTCGACGCTTGTGACATACGCGTTCATTACATGGATGAATCATGTTGCCATTCGCCGTCGTATGTCGCTCGTCTTTTGGAATCGGAAAGTGTTCGTTTATTTGTTTGCCTCTTTTGTTATGGGGGTAAGTTTATTTTTCATTTCTCCGACGTGGGGAAGAATGGCTTCTCTTGTTTATGCAGCTATCGCAACGATCGGTGGCGGTTTGTTTTATTTTGGAATTGTACTCGCGCTCGGTGGGGTAACGCTTCAAGAGCTTCGCCAATGGTTGAATCAAAAGAAGAAAGGATGAAACGTGTGAAAAAATGGTTGCTGATTATCATCGCCATGTCGCTTATGCTAATCGCCCCTGCACTGAGTAAACGGCATGAAGCAGAGTGGAACAATCGAACGTATGAAATGATCATGCCATACGATGAAATCGAAGTATGGCTGCAAGAAGAAAATGAAACAGATGTATGGAAGCAACTGAAAGAAGCAGGTTTGACAACAGTTAGCGTGGAAGCAGAAACGCTCGATTCACTTGAAAAATCAGGTCATGTCCTGTTGTTAAAGATGGATGAATTTAAACATACACTCGTTTTATTGAATGAAACAGTCGATCATATTCCATCGCGTGGGCTTGTCGTTTATCCGCTTGATCAGACGTTCCCGATCGTTTCATCGCTACAAGCAACGTTTGGTGACGATGTCAAAGCCGTACAAGTAAATGGAAAAACGTATTATATAATTGAAGGAAATGCGAAAAAAATTGAACGCGTTCCACTCGGATACGATGAAATGAAAATGGCTCGTCTTATTGGACAAGGCTTGATGGTCGTGCTCCGTATTCCAGATGCGCGTGATATGAACGAGGCGAATGTGCGTGTACTCCAACAAATTGAAACGCTCAAAAATGAACATACATTTAAACTGCTGCCGACGGGAGAAGAAGTGGCTGGGTATCCGACCGATGTCGAAAAATGGGGAAAAAGATGGAAGAAAGCAGGATATGCGTTGTTGTCCACCGAGTTTTATGAAGCAAAAGGATTGACGACATTAGCGAAAGCAATGGATGTAAATGTCGTTCGTTTACATAGCTTGAACTTAGAACAACGAAAACCAAATGAAGCGGTGGATGTCGCTATTCGTGCAATCAAAGAACGAAACATTCGCGCGTTATTTATTCGTCCGTATACATCCGCAGAGACAGTACAAAATATTGAAAAAACAGTCGCTGTGATGAAACAAATTTTTCAACATATGCCAAGTCATTATACGCTTGGAAAAAGTGAACCGTTTGCGCCAATTGAACGTTCACCGATCGCAACCATTGGCTTTATTGTTGGAGCGACCGCTTTTATTTTTCTTGCTATTCGCTCGCTCGTTTCACCGCTATTGGCATTTGTTGCCGCAGGAGGGGCATTCGTTCTTGGGATCGCTGGCACGGTGTTATCCATCGATTTGGCATTGAAAGCACTAGCCTTACTTGTAGCGATTGTCACGCCGATTTATGCTGCCAAACCTTCTTCCGTTCGGGAAGGCTGGCGCGGAACGTTTATGGCATACGGTCGCGCCATCGCTATTTCATTCGTTGGAATCAGTTGGATTGTCGCGATGTTGTATGGCAATGAGTATATAGCTTATGTCGGCGAAGGGTTTCGAGGAGTGAAACTTGTTTATGTCGTTCCACTTGTCGCGATGGTTGTGCTCGTTTTACCTTCGATCATTCAAGAGTCGCTTCTTCCGTTTATAAAGCGGCTATGGAAACACCCGATTACGATCGGACATGTCGTTGTTAGTTTCTTTATTTTTGCTTTGTTAGCGTATTACGTGTTACGTTCTGGCAATACAGGTACGGCGAGTGCGCTTGAACTAGCCGCGAGACAAAAATTAGAAGAATGGTTATATGTACGTCCACGTACGAAAGAATTTTTGCTCGGTTTTCCAGCGTACATGCTTGCTTTATTCGTCATCAATAAACAAAAAAAATTAGGATCCATTCTTCTTGTCGTTGGAACAATTGGATGGTTGTCAATGATAAATACATTTACACATTTGCACATCCCACTTTTTATTTCATTCATTCGCACGATGTATAGTCTTGGGCTTGGGTTATTGATCGGTATCGTGCTTATTTATGTATATGAGTGGGTATGGAAAAAGGTGATACGATGAACATTGTCATTTCTGGATATTACGGCTTTCATAACGTTGGTGATGAAGCGATTTTATATGCCATCATTCAAGCACTTCGGGCACATGATCCAAACGTGCAAGTGACGGTGCTTTCAAACGATCCGACATTTACAAAACAAACGTATGGGGTTCATGCGGTCAATCGTTGGCGAATCAGTGACGTCATTCAAGCCCTTCGTGAAAGCGATGGTTTAATTAGCGGTGGGGGAAGTTTGCTTCAAGACCAAACGGGATGGCGCAGCATTCCGTACTATACAGGCATTATGCAAATGGCCAAATGGCTCGGCAAACCGGTCATGGTTTACGCACAAGGAATGGGCCCTGTAAATAAAAAACAAAATCAATGGCTCATGAAATGGACGCTCAATCAAGTTGATCGCCTAACGGTGCGCGATGAGCCATCTGCCGAGTTATTAAAAACGTTAGGGGTAAAAAAGCCGATTACGGTTGTGCCTGATCCAGTCATGGGACTGAAGCCACCGACATCTCCAACAACATGGTGGAAAGAACAATCGTTTACACGTCCTGTCATTGCTGTTTCGGTGCGCGAGTGGGCGCGCGGTCGTGATTTTGAAAGAAAAATAGCCGTTGCACTTGATCGCTCGGTTCAAGCAGGCTTTGATGTCGTATTTATTCCGATGCATGGGCATCACGATGATGAAACGTCTCGTCGCTTATTAGCCATGATGAAAGAGCATGCCGTCGTTGCACCTTATGATGCCAGCATACAAGAAAAAATGGCGATGATTGCAAGTTCCCGATTGCTTGTCGGCATGCGCTTGCATGCGTTAATTTTCGCAGCGGTCGGTCATACACCTTTTATCGCGTTATCATACGATCCGAAAATTAATGCATTTGCCAATCAAGCCAATCAGCCCGTATTTGCGCATGTCGAAGATGATCGTTGGGATGGGGACGCGCTATTTTCATATATCCAGCAATGTATGGCTCAACATGAAGAACAAAAAGAAATCATGATTCGTGCTGTTGCACCGCTCCAACAAACCGCCCAACAAACTGCCAAAGAAGCGCTTGCATTGTTTCGAAATAAAAATTAGGTCTAATGGCCTAATTTTTATTTTTTTTATATAATTTTCATGAATCGTCTGATAAAATAGAAAACAATATATACATATTGTTTTCGTAAGGAGCGTGGATGCGCGATGTTTACGTTCGGAAAAAAGCTGCTCAATCGGTTGCCTTTTAGTAAAAAATTCGTGTTGTTAGCAACGATTTTTATGTTTACGTTGTTTGCAGTCAGCGTGTTATACCTTCGACTGTTAATACATAAAGAAACGTTTATTGAAAAAGAACAACAAGGCATCGCATACATCGCTCCGATGATGGATGCGATGTACGGCATACAAAAACATCGGGAATATACGACGACCGTCCTTCTTGGTCATGGGAATGAAGCGAACGTTGCTGAAGCGCAAAAAATGATCAAAAAATCCATGACCATGATGCAAACCGTTCATAAACAACAACAAGCTTCATTTATTGAAGAAGAACAATGGAAACAGCTTTTACAACAAATGAACGACATACAAGGAAATTGGAAAACATTCACTGTGTCAGAAGCGACAAAACGTCATAATGCACTCGTTTACGACTTGCAAAAAATGTTACTTCACATCGCTGACCGCTCAAACGTCTCGCTTGATAACGATATGAACAATCATTATTTAGCTCGTCTTGTGGTTGAACAAGTTCCGTTACTGACTGAAACGATCGGGGGAGCGCAATCGTTTGCGGCAGAGCTAACGTTAAAGAGCGAATTGTATGAAATCGAGCGGTCGAAAATGACGTATTGGACAAACGTGTTAGAAACAGCGATGCAAACCGTCAGCCGTTCAACAGCACCCCTTTTTGTCGATGATGAACCGTTGCGTAAAAAAGTGCAACAATATAATGATGTCATTTCGACAGATTTATTAAGCATGGTAAGCTTACTTCAACGTGAATTTTTACAAACGAATCAAATTTCGTTAACGTCGGTTGAGTTATATGAGAAAACGAACGACGCGTTTGAAAAATTACATGAGCTTGCCCGCTTTTCACTAGATGCGTTTCAAAACCATTTACAACATGAATATGAAGCAGTCATGTTTGAAAAATGGGTGACAATTGGTGCCGGTGCGCTTGCGGTGGCGGTCGTTATTTACTTATTTATCGCTTTTTACATGGCGGTACGTGAACAAATTGCAACGATTGAACAAGCGAGCATGCAAGCAGCAAGCGGTGATTTGACGGTGCAATTGTCCGTCACATCAAACGATGAATTTGCTCGCATTGCTCAGTCATTTCAATCGCTTATTGCTTCATTCCGTTCCATGATCGGCGCGAACCAACAATTGACCCACGACGTATCTGCATCCGCGCACGAATTAACCGCCATTACAGAAGAAGCGGCGCATGCCATGGAACAAGTGGGAGCGACGATGGAAGAAGTGGCGGCGGGTTCGAGCAAGCAACGCATGTGGGCGCAACAAAACGTCGAAGCTGTTCATACGCTCGTCGATGATACGAACTACATTTTATCTCGCTCACAGCAAGCGGCAGAAGCGGCGCGGGCAATGACGAGCGAAGCGGAAAAAGGAACGGCAGCGATGGATAAAATGATCGAACAAATGAAAACGATGAACGATTTCATTACGCAATCGAGCGAATGGATTCAAGCGTTGCATCAACGTTCCGCCCATATTGCTCAAATGGCGACAATGATTACAAATATTGCCGATCAAACGAATTTACTTGCGTTAAATGCGGCGATTGAGGCAGCGCGCGCAGGCGAACACGGACGTGGATTTGCGGTCGTGGCAGATGAAGTGCGGAAGCTAGCGGAACAATCGTCTTTATCAGCAAAACAAATACGTGAACTATTGCAAGAAGTACAAACAGATACGTCGCAATCCGTTGAAGCGATGCAACAAGTGCGTCATGAATCGGAAAAAAGTATGACGTTAGCACGTGAAGCAGATCAGACGTTCGACCGCATTCAGCAAACGACAAACGAAGTGATGGTTCAAATGGACGATGTCGCTCAAAAAATTGCAGTCATGACGAGCGCATTTGACGAGCTTGCCTTGACGATGAAAGAGACAGAAACGATTGCACAAGAAGCGGAAAGACAAACACAAACGGCCGCAGCAGCGCACGAACAGTTGCTTTCTGCCGTTCAAGAAATTGCTGCAAATGTGCAAACGTTAAGCGACAAAGCGCAACATTTAGCGGAAAAAGGGAAGCAATTTACCGTTTAATCTCGGAGTGATCCGAGATTTTTTGTTGTTAAAATTATGAACATTCATTATAATGAAGGCGAACATATATTTGTGAGGGGGAGTTTGGATGGAACGGATGGAAGAGTATATTATTATGGAGGAAACGGCTGCCCTTGTGCCAAAATACGATGAATACGGTCGGCTTGGCACGATTGTTTACGAGTTGTACAATACGTACAATGTCGAGCGATCGCCAAAAGAAATTATGCAACAAAGTTGCCGTTACTACGGAAGTACATATGAGGGGAAAGTGCATGCAGCAAAACATATTCTCGGCATTCGGCAAATGGTTCCCGTCTCCGTGTGTGAAGCACTTCAGCTCTATTTCTTTCCAACATGTTCTCCTGACAGCGATCGATGCATATGGATTGCACAATCCCACATCAAGACGATACAACGGTATGAAAAAAAGAAAACGAAAGTCATTTTAAAAAATAAACAAGAACTCATTGTTGATATGCAAAAAGGAACGTTGGAAGGAAAAATGTATAAAACGGCGATGCTTATTTTCACATTGCAACAAAGAATGATGAATAACTATTAAAAATATTGTATAATATTTCGAGAGTAAGAAAGAAAAGAGGACGATTATGCGGACGTTGCGAGGACATCATTTATTATGTGTGCACGGATTTCAAGGGATGGGGTATAGCGAATCGTTCGTGGAAAAGATGACGGAAATCGTTGCGTTTATGCGCGATGATGATACGGATGGTCCGATTCGCGTCATTGCGGCTCTCGATGAAGCATGTTATGCATGCCCGCATCATGGAGTAGACCGCTGCGAAGCGGACGAGGAATCAAATGATCATGTATTAGCGATGGATCACCGTGTACTAAAACATTTACAGCTCGAAGAAAACCAAGTATATATGAAATCCGAGTTAATTGAACGAACGAAGCAAGCGGTTGAACCGGATGACTTAGATGTACTTTGCGCAGGATGTTCGTGGTTATCGTACGGAGTTTGTAAAGAAGGGATGCGAAAATTGAAAAATTTTTCTGACAAAAATAACTGAAGATGTGCTATGATAATGAAATAAAAATAGAAAGAAAGGGTTATGGCATATGAAAGTAGCAAAATTCGGGGGAAGTTCTGTCGCCAATGCACAGCAATTTCAAAAAGTAGCCAACATCATCACATCAGATGAAGCGCGCAAATTTGTCGTCGTCTCTGCACCGGGGAAACGATGTAAAGACGATACAAAAATGACCGATTTATTAATTACATTAGCAAAAAAAGTCATTGAACAGGACTTATATGAAGGGGTGCTTGCTCAAGTGGTCGCGCGCTATGATGAAATCGTGACGGATTTACATTTGTCGCGCGACATTTTAGACGTCATTTCGGCGAGCTTGCAACAAATCATTGATACGTATCACGATCAGCCTGAACGTTTACTTGATGCGTTAAAAGCAAGCGGCGAAGATAACAATGCGAAATTAATGGCTCATTATCTCCGTCAGCTCGGTTATGAAGCGCATTATGTGAATCCAAAAGATGCTGGTATTTTCGTGACAGATGAGCCGGGCAACGCACAAATGTTGCCAGAATCATATGAACAACTTGCAAAATTAAAAGAAAGAAGTGGCATTTTAGTCATTCCAGGCTTTTTCGGCTATTCTCGTTCAGGGCATATCGTGACCTTCCCACGTGGCGGTTCGGATATTACGGGTTCGATCGTTGCCGCAGGTGTTGGTGCTGAGCTATATGAAAACTTTACCGATGTCGACTCGATTTACTGCGTCAATCCATCTATTGTTGAGCATCCGTGCCAATTAAAAGAATTGACGTATCGCGAAATGCGCGAATTGTCGTATGCAGGGTTTTCCGTCTTTCACGATGAAGCGCTTGAACCTGTGTACCGCCGTGGCATTCCGGTATGCGTCAAAAATACGAACAACCCTGAAGCGAAAGGGACGATGATCGTCGCAACGAGAGACCATCGCGAGCGTCCTGTCGCGGGCATTGCCAGCGATACAGGCTTTTGTAGCATTAACGTCAGCAAATATTTAATGAACCGCGAAATCGGATTTGGACGTCGTCTACTACAAATTTTAGAAGATGAAGGCATTTCATACGAACATACGCCATCAGGCATTGATAACATGTCTGTCATTTTACGTGAAGAACAATTAGCTGGCGATGTAGAACGCCGCGTATTAGACCGCATTGTGAAAGAGTTGCGCGTCGATGAAGTATCGATTGAACGCGATTTAGCGCTTATTATGGTCGTTGGAGAAGGGATGGAGCGTAGCGTCGGTATTGCCGCAAAGGCAACAGCTGCGTTCGCTCGCGCAAACGTCAACATCGAAATGATTAACCAAGGTTCATCGGAAGTGAGCATGATGTTTGGTGTCAAAGCGGATGCGGTGGAAAAAGCGGTGCGCGCCTTATACGAAGTGTATTTCTAATCGTATAAAAATGGAATAATCGAACAAAATAACCATAGCACACATAAGGGAGGAAAATACATGCGCGTGCTATGGTTATTGATTTGTTTATTATGTGCGACACCTGTGCAAGCAGCTATTTCTGAAGAAGCATTGCGACAATATGTACAAGACATCGGTTGGACGATGGACGATTTAACGCGTTATTTAGCGAAATGGAATATGACGATCAACGATTTTTCTTCGTTGGAAGCATTGAAAAAACAATTAGGAACACCGATCACTCCGGAGCGTCTTGATGAGTTATTGCTCCGCTATGAGATGACGCAAGAAGAAGCTGAAGCGCTTCTCGGACAATTTGGCGAACAACTCCAACAATATACGTTTATTGAAGATTTAGCATATGCCTTATCGTTTTATCGTGATCGTTACGATGCGATGCAAGCAATGACCGACATTTTAGCAACGATCGGGTTAACTGAAGATGAAATTCATCGGTTAGTGGAGCGGACGCCTCCGTCTGCGAAACAAACGCTTGCGCGTCTTGATGAACAAATCCAAACGCTCGTATTGCGCGATTCATCTGCGCCGCTAACAAAAACAGAACAAGAAACCGTTCGACATCTTTGGAACGAATGGCTGTCGCTTTACCGCCTTCAAGCAAAAGTATATGAAGTAAACGAACAAGGACGAAAACCCATTTCGTTTGAGCGATTCCAAACCGCCACGGTGCCTGTTGTGATGGAATGGTACGATGACGACGGCACATTGGTAGCTGATTTATATATTCCTTATGAGCGAATCGGATCAAGTGCGCTCATTGATGCAAGCGAACAGCTCGCGCATATCGGCATGATGGCGCTTGATTTAGAAAGCGGCTTACTTGTTGCGCGCATGCCAAAAACCGCTTCTTCGTACGGAACAAACATATTGATTGGTATCGCTTTACTTTTTGCAAGCTTCGTGTTATGGAAGAAGGGAAAACGATGCGAGCCGTTGCGATAGCGTTATTTTTATTTAGCGCTTCTTTCATTTGGGCAAACGCTATCGGTTGGCATGAAGCGTATGAAGCGGTCCAACAAAGTAACTACCCTATTGTCCATCAAGGCGACGCCATCGGAACGTTATTTATTCCGAAACTAAATGTAGCGATGCCCATTTATGAAGGCATGCAACAGTTAAATAAAGGAGTGGCGCACGATGAACGAAGTGCACTTCCTGGTGAGGGCAATCATACCATTTTAGCAGGACATCGCGATACAGTATTTCGTAAGCTCGAGGACATGCGATTAGGGGATGAACTCGTTATTCGAACGAATAATCGAACGTGGACGTATGTCGTTCAACATATTCGCATCGTCAAGCCCGATGACAAAACGGTGCTCATCCCAAAAGCGCACCCGACGCTAACATTAATTACATGTTATCCGTTTCGCTGGGTAGGCGATGCGCCGAACCGATACGTGGTAGTTGCCAAACAAAAAAGAGGCTGAAAACAGTTAGCCTCTTTTTGTATGCATTTGTTGTTTAAATTGTTGCAGGAGCGTTTCGCCATGTAGTCCACGTTGAACTAAATCTTCTAACACGACTTCAGCTAAATTCGAACGTTGAATGATGACGGCATCCATTAATACGCTCATTCGTTCTCCCATCATCGTCACCGAGCGAACAGTTGCACGTACATGAGCAGGATCGTTCGTTTTGCGCGAAATGGTTACGAGCGCATCAAACGGTGCCTCGCTCTCTTTTAATGACGTAAATAGCTCGCGATATGTTTGCTCGACATACGCCTCGATAAGCCAACGTTTATTTTCATCTTCTTTATTAATCATTAACCCGTCAATGAGCGAAATGTCTTGTTTTTGCCCATGCAATAGTGTAAGAGCAACGAGCTTAAAAGTTTTCACCACATCCACCTCGCAACAGTAGTTGTCTTTATTATACCATATGGGCGAAATGTAACAAAAAAAGAAAAGAAAAAGTGAAAATTGAATTTTCAGGCGCTTTTTTTGTCAAAAATGGCCGAAAAACGGCAAAAAAACAAAAAAACTAGTTTGAAAATTGAAAAATCCAAATTTTACACCATTTTTTTATTTTTGTATCATATGAATCGAGGAGGTGATCAAAAACAATTCCTCTCAACTTCCTTCCAAAATGTGTCCTCTTACTGCTCCCTCATTATTTGGCTAGCATCCTCTTCGCTAGCCTCTTTTTTCAATTGACCGGCTATTGTGGGAGTGGTATGCTAGGGGTAAAAATGAAAGGGGTGAATGAAAAATGGAAAGCCAAGTTTTACAAGCGGTGAAAGAATTGCTTTATGAAGTACGTGAAATGCGTGGGGAAATAGAAAGCTTAAAAGAAGAGATGAAAAGCTTTAAGCAAGAAATGCGCGCGGAAATGGAAAGTTTCAAGCAAGAGATGCGCACAGAAATGGAAAGTTTCAAGCAAGAGATGCGCACAGAAATGGAAAGTTTCAAGCAAGAGATGCGCACAGAAATGGAAAGCTTCAAACAAGAAATACGTGAAGAAATAAAAGAGTTGCATGTGCGCACCGACAAGTTAGAAACAAAAGTGGACAAGCTACACGACAAATTTGAACTGCACGCACAAAAACAATGGCAAACAGAAGCAGACGTGTATCGCTTAAAAAAATTAATTGGCATTGAATAACGGGCAAAAAGTGCCCCTTTTTTATTTTTTTAAAAGATAAGAAAGTATAAAATTTTAGATTTACGGAGCTGTCTAGCTCCAAGCGCCATCGGCTCGAGTCGCTTCGCCCCACACTGCGGCGGCGACACAATGAGTTTGCCTCTTTGGAATATCCCACGCAAGCCAAAGCTTTTGCTTTGGCTGAGCCTCCTCGGTGGGGCTTGTGCGCTCTTCGCCGATAGGCGGGCGCTTTGCGCTTTTCTTATTTCAACGCCTCAATCATTTCATCAATCATCTTGATGACGACTCCTTCAATTCGCTTTCGCTTATGTAAAGGTAATGACTGTAGGGCATATAGTCGCTTCGCGAGCTCGCGCTGTTCATTCATGTAACGAATAAGCGATAATTGCTCATCGCTCATTTCGTTCGTTCCGTACGCTAATCGCACTTCTTGTAACAGCTGTTCATCTGTTGGATGTTTTCCAAGCAAAAAGTCGACGCTGACACGAAACATATCACTCATATCGATAATGGATTGTAAATCAGGGAGCACCTCACCATTTTCCCATTTACTTATTTTAGAACGAGATACATTTAATCGTTGGGCGAATTGCTCTTGCGTCCAATCGTGAGCGTTTCGCAACCGTCTAATTTGTTCGCCAATACGTTGTAACATCATCTTCCACCAAATTCCCTTTTTCTTTTTACGATAGAAGAAGAGAGGGGTTTATTTTGTTCTTTTTGTGAACGAAATGACAAAATGTTCATTTTTAGAACAAGAATCGACGGTTTGTTTGTCGAAAAAAGTTGATTGAATATTCATAAAATGTAAAAATATACATTGGAAAAACTTGAAGGAGAGGATGAATCGTGAATATTTATTTTTCAAATTACATTGTTCATCAAGCGAAACAAGGAGGAAAAATGTGCGAAGTACTTATTAAAGAGAAGCCGAATCCTCCGTTTCACGAATCGCGAACGATTGAGCCCATTCACTTTTCTGATTCACTTCAGTTTATTTCACCAAGCGATAAACGACCGCCAGAACCGATTCGTTATCGGATGATTACGTGCACAACAAAAGATGACTTGTTTTTATTTTTTAAAACGATAGACGATCAATTAATGATTGTCATTACGTTTTTCTTCGGAAGAGGAAAAGCTCAAATATGTGTGAAACGTTGGAGTGACCTCGAGAAACGTTACATCCCCGCACCGATGAATGACCTCACAGCTGCTGAAGAACGAGCCATCTTATGTACATTCCGCTCAGTTTCCATTCGTTCTGGGCAGAAAATTCAATATTGCTTATTTTAATGTCAAATTTGTCAACGAAAAATTTATGCCAAAAAAACTAAAAATATGTTTGTTAAACACGAAAAAAGATGCTAAAATATAACTGTAGTACTATTTCCTTCTGTTTACAATAGAGAGCGGTTGGTGGCCAGAGGCAAAGAAAAAGAGCTGATGACAACATCAGCTCTTTTTCTTTATGGGTGTGGGGAGTAAACTTGCCATTGCCTTAGATCAATTTTTTCTTTCAGGATAAGTGATTTTGGAAAGATAAACGTCCACGGTTTACTTGTATTCGCTTTTATTTGTAAATCCAATGTAAATAAGCCGCGAGCAATAACTTCTCCTGATGCATCTTCCACGACAAGAGGTAACTTTTTGAATTGAATATCCTTTTGGTTTCCATTCCGAATAAGTAGACCTACAACTAGGTTACCTTCTTCATCAGTTGTCGCTTGTAATCCTACAATATTCACCTCATTTTCACCCAGACGAGGAAGAGAGCGGACAAGACGTTCTAATTCCTTTTTATCTTCCTCAGACAATGAGTTTTCCCAACTATCATCTAGTTCTAAAGAATGCTTTTTCCTTAGTTCAAAAGAGAGTTTCCATCCGAATCTAGGTATTTTATCTAAAAGTAGTTCGTGTTTATTAAAAACAAAAAACCAAGGTCGACTACTTCGAGGTGGAATTTCCCCCATTTCGCTCAGTTGAAATGTTTTTCTGCTAATAATTTCATCGTTGGTTCCAATAAATAAAAGTCTAGTTTGATCGAATCGAATAGCTTTGTCTAAAGCATTACGGATAAGTGCTGTAACAATATAACGATCATCTTCTTTTTTCCATTCAATTCCTGATAGTGATACTTGATTTTTTTTCAATGGCGGCAGTTCGTTATTTACGTATTGAAAATAATATTTTTGTTCTGCCGTTAGCGACATCAGTGGATGAATCGATAACGTGGTATGCACGTCTTCATCTTGTTGTTCAGCTGCTCCGTCAAATAATTGTCCTGCTTGGACGGTACTATCTTCCCCTTGTTTTTTCTTTTTGAAAAATGGAATCATCGTTCCATCTCCTTTCTTCAATTCGAATTAAGTAGCTGGGCAAGTTGTTGGGAAGCATCTTTTTCTAAACGATGATACATGAGTGTAAAGAGCTCCAACCCTTCTTTTGCATATTGGCGCATCGGATCCTCTTGTCCGTAATAGCGCAACCCAATTCCTTCTTTCAATAACTCCATTGCTTCTAAATGTTTTGTCCAGTGAAAATCGATAAGCGAAAGTAAAGCACGTTTCAATGCCCATTGATGTTCTTCAGTGTATTCCAACGCATGAACGCGCTCTTTCCATGCCGAAATCGCTTGTTGGACGATCGCTTCCACTTCTTTTTGATCGACAATACCAGTTACATCGATGTGTTCGTTTGTCACTGTTTGAACGGTCTGTACTAGCCGAGCCATATCCCATTCTTCTGGAATGACTTCTTCTGGACATGTATAATGAATTTCTCTTTCAAGAAATGATGGCACCATATGAGCGACAATTGGAATCACATCGTTAGCTTCAAGAATGCGATTACGGAGCGTATAAACGGTGCGCCGTTGCTCGTTTAATACGTCATCGAGCTTTAAGTTGTATTCTCGTACAGAGAAATTGCTTCCTTCACAAATGCGCTGCACACGGTTGACGAATTCATGTACCTCTTTGTTTAATACTTCGCCTTCTTCATTTACTTGTAGTGATTTTTTCATTTTTTCTAACTCATCTTTAGCAAAACGACGGAACATGTCGTCTTCAAGCGAAATGAAAAATTGCGAGCGTCCCGGATCTCCTTGACGGCCAGCTCGTCCTTTTAATTGGTTGTCGATTCGGCGGCTTTCATGGCGTTCTGTACCGAGAACATATAAACCGCCAAGTTTTGCTACGCCTTCTCCAAGCACAATGTCTGTTCCGCGTCCCGCCATATTTGTCGCAATTGTAATTTGTCCTTTTTGACCAGCGCGTGAAATCAACTCCACTTCTTGCTCGACACTTTTGGCGTTTAACAATTGAAACGACAATCCTTCTTCTGCTAAATATGTCGCCACTTTTTCTGACTGTAAAATAGATGTTGTTCCAATGAGCATCGGTTGTCCTGTCTCATGCACGCGCTTTGCTTCTTTTGCGACTGCTTTATATTTCGCATCGATTGTCGCAAAGACGCGGTCTGGCAAGTCTTGACGGATGACAGGGCGGTTTGTTGGAATTTGTACGACATCCATGCCGTATAAGGTTTGAAACTCTTTTTCTTCTGTTTTCGCCGTCCCTGTCATTCCGGATAAAATCGGATAAAGGCGGAAATAATTCTGGATCGTAACCGATGCTTGAATTTTATTTTCTTCTGTTAACTCTAATCCTTCTTTCGCCTCAATGGCTTGATGAAGACCATTGCTTAAACTGCGTCCTTCCATCGGACGACCAGTGAACATATCAATGAGCAACACTTTTCCATCTTTCACGATATAATCGACATCACGTGTAAACATGACGTATGCGCGCAACGCTTGAATGACGTAATGATACAACACTTGGTGTTCTAAGTCATATAAGTTGTCGATGCCGAACCCTTTTTCAATTTTTTCAATACCTTGTTCGGTTAAGTTGACAGTTTTTGTTTCTTCATCGTATTCGTAATCTTCATCTCGAACGAAATGTTTTACGATACGGGCGCATAAATAGCTTAACTCCGAACTGACACCTGTCTTACCAGCGATAATAAGCGGGGTTTTTGCTTCGTCAATTAATACGCTATCGACTTCATCGATAATCGCGTAATGAAATGGACGTTGGACACGATCAGCGCTGCTGTACACCATATGATCGCGCAAATAGTCGAAACCAAATTCGTTACCGACACCGTACGTAATATCGGCATTGTATGCTGCTTTTTTCTCCTCTAGTGTCATTTGTGGCAAATTTAAGCCAACGGTCAGCCCTAAAAACTCGTGAATTTTTCCGATTAAGTCACGGTCGCGCTTCGCTAAATAGTCGTTGACCGTAATGACGTGCACCCCTTTTCCTTCGAGCGCGCGCAAATAGCTTGGGGCGGAAGCGACGAGCGTCTTTCCTTCTCCTGTCGCCATTTCTGCAATATTCCCTTCCGCAAGCACAAGACCGCCGATGAGCTGAACGTCAAAATGGCGCATGCCAAGCACGCGTTTCGATGCTTCTCTGACAGTCGCAAACGCTTCGACTTGTATATCGAATACCGATTCACCTTGCGCTAGTCGCTGTTTAAATTCGTTTGTTTTGGCGCGTAATTCGTCATCTGTCAACGCTTCAAATGTCGGTTCAAGTTCATTGATACGCGCGACGATTTTATTGTAGTTTTTCAGTTTGCGTTCATCACTGTTTACGAGTTTTTTTATGTAAGACAACATGGGGAACCTTCTCCTTCGCTGTAAATCAAATCGTTTCAACGTACAGTATACCATTGTTCCCAAAATGTTTCACGACCTCGGAAAATATTTCTTTACTTTTTGTTTGTTGGGTGATATTGTAAGTTTATTAGAAAAAATTATCAAAATATGAAACTTTTTTGTCTTTTTTCGTTATAGTAGGTGTATTTGCCTTTTATGGCGAATACATATGCTACATTCTTTTGAAGGAGGCTCTTTATGAAAAAATGGAAGAAAACCGCATTATCGATTAGTTTAGCCTCATCGCTTATCGTGCCGGCAGTTGCGCAAGCATCGACGGAACCGCCGATTGCGCAGTGGAAGAAACAAATGACGAAAACATCGGCGCCACTCGCTTACAAAAAGTTTGAAGATGCACAAAACCAAGTGAGTACGGATACATTGATCGTAAAGTACAACGAGGCCATTCCAGCTGCTGTGCATCGCAGTTTAGGAGCGACATTGAAGCAGTCGTTTCCGCAATTAAAATACGATGTTGTGACGGTGCAAAAGGGGAAAAGTTTACAAGACGTAATGAGAAACTATGCAAAATTAAAAGCCGTAAAAAGCGTGACACCAAGTTTTACATATAAACGGCTCGGTTCTGCTGATCCAAAATCAGACCATATGTATTTATTATCGCTTTTAAATATGGATAAAGCGTTAAAACTTGCCGGGAAGTCTAGCGTCACGGTTGCTGTCATCGACACAGGGATGGATACGAAGCATCCAGAGCTTAAAGGGCGTGTTCTCCCTGCTTACAATGCGATCAATCCGGCAGGGGCGCCGATCAAAGACGTGCACGGGACGCATGTTGCTGGCATTATCGGAGCAAATGCAAACAACGGCATTGGTGCACATGGTGTCAACCCGAATGTTAAAATTTTACCCATTGACGTATTCGGTGGCGGTTGGGGTGCAAGCGACTATACGATCGCCCAAGGGATTTTATATGCGATTGAAAAAGGCGCAAAAGTCATTAATATGAGCCTCGGTGGCTACTTTAGCTCGCCAATTTTAGAAGAAGCTGTTCAAAAAGCAATCGATGCAGGGATTACGGTCGTTGCTGCAGCAGGAAATGAAGCGACGGACATGTACTCGATTCCAGCTTCCTATGAAGGAGTCATTAGCGTGGGGGCGACCGACAGCAAAAATAAGCTCGCTGAGTTTTCAAACTACGGTCCATCTGTTGACCTCGTTGCACCGGGGGTTGATGTATACAGCCTCATTTATGACTATACAAAAGGATCTTCATTTGCTGAGTTAAGTGGAACGTCGATGGCATCGCCAGTTGTCGCAGGCGTCGCTTCGCTTCTTTTATCGAAGTACCCGAATTTAAAGCCGTATCAAGTTGAATGGATTTTAGAGCGCACCGCAACAGATTTAGGTGAAAAAGGATACGATTTAACGTACGGCAACGGTTTAGTCAATCCAGTTGCTGCGCTGCAATATAATATCAAAAACGTGCCGCAAAAAGAAAAATGGAACGATGAAACAATTTTAGCGAAAGCGCCTGTGATTGATGCGAAAGAACCGTACGTGAAAAAAGGATCGCTGACAAAACCGGAAGAAGTGCATTGGGTAAAAGTAAACGTTCAACAAGGTGAAAGCGTTCAAGCGCTACTCGAAGGGTCTGAAGCTTACGATTACAAACTTGTGTTTCGCTTTTATCCAGAAGGAAAAACAGCGTCTGAAAAGCCTATTCAAGTGAATGACGGTCGAGCAGGCGAGATGGAAGCGAAACTATTTACAGCGAAACAATCTGGCGTGCTTGCGATCGGCGTTACAGATGCAAATGGCAACTATAGCTTACAAGGAAAATCAACGTATACGTTAGCTGTTCAATCGTTTACCGAGCTTGCCGATGATGGCATTACAAAAGAAAATCCAGCTGTCATTGAACAATTGCCGTTTGCCTTAGAAAACTTAACGTTTGTGCCAGAAAAAGATGCGAAAGAAGGCGACCGCGACTATTTCCGCTTTACTGTCGCAGAGCCGACAACGGTAAAGTTTGAATTGTCGCCTGTTCCGGGCATTGATTCGTCATTAAACGTTTATTTAGCTGAAGAACTATATCGTCCAGTTGATCCGAATGCGAAGCATAAAGAAATTCCATTCCCAATCGTGTTTGGGAACAATAACGGTGTCGGTAAAGGAGAGACGGTGACGTTTGAAGCGCAACCGGGCGTAGAGTATGTGCTCGAAGCGTCAAGTGAACCACTGAGTGGATTTTATCCGATGATATTAGACTCTTTTATGTCAGGCAATCAAGTGAAAGAAGGAAACGCATCAGCCATTCCATATCAGCTGAGCGCAAAAGCCATTACATTGCCACAAGACGAAGACAACTTCCCAGCGCGCGAGCCGATGCCAACGGGCGATGGTGCTGTTGAACAAATGGAAAAAATAAAAGAACAAATGCGCAAGCCAAACGATATCATCATCATTGGCGATGACGGAAGCTGGAGCTATTTTGAAAAAGAACAAATCCAGCAAATTAAAGAAAATGCTCGCCCTTACAACATCGGTGATCGGACGGAAGCATTTATCCAGTTTAGTGGTGACCAAGACTTTTATCGCTTCACTGTTCCGAACACAGCGATATATCAGTTTTCGTTTGCGACACCTGACGATATGATGCCGTCAGCAATGTTGTTCGAATACGATGAGAAAAAAGATGATCTCATTCCTGTTAACTCGTTCTGGTCGTTTGATTGGATGACAGGAAAGAAACAAACGAACTGGACGCTCATTTTGGAAGAAGGAAAAACGTATTACATGTCGGTGCAAAACGACAATTATCAACCGGTAGCTGATCCGTATGTCATGACATCGAAAAAGCTCGTCGATGCCCCGAAAGATGTGAACGAAAAAAATAACGAGCCAATTCAAGCGACAGTTGTAAATGTCAATGAATCGAAAACAGGGAATTTCGTGCTTCCGAACGATGTTGATTACTACTACTATAAACATCGTCAAGCGAAGGAGCTGTTGACGTTTTTTGCGAAGCCAAGCAAAACGAACGCATCGTTGCCAAAACAATTGCGTGGTACATTAATTCCAATTATATCTATTGTTGAAGATACGAACGGAAATATGACGATTGATGAAGACGAATACGGAAAAGCTGTCACATTTTATCCGAGTGGATGGAGTCCGTTATACGATGTAAACGGCTCGTTCCAAGCGAAGAAAAATGTTGGTTACTTCTTTGTCGTCAACTCGTTTATGTGGGATGGGCTATCGCTTCAGTCGTACAACTTTAGTATTCAATCGCTCAATAAAAAAGACGAAGATGCGTCTTCCGTCGTGAAAAACAATGTGCCATCAAAACCGCTTTCTTTCAATAAAAGAGGAAATGTGTATGAAGCACGTGGCTACATGAACATCATTGATTACGGCGATAAAGATTATTACAAATTCGTCGTTGAACAAGATGGGACATTTACATGCAAGCTTGACGTACCGGGTACGATGGACGGTGTGATGTCCATTTACGACGCGAAAGGTCGCCTCGTTCAAACGTATGACCATTACGGCGATGGCGATGCAGAAATCGGCATGCTTTCTTTGAAAAAAGGAACGTACTATGTCGTCGTTGAAGAATCGCTTGCTCGGTCAAATGCCAACCCATACACGCTCTCGATTATGAAAAAATAGATGAAAATAAGGCTGCCTATGCATACAGGCAGCCTTCCTTATTTTTCTTTTCCACCGCCACGTGTGACGTGTTAACATAAATGTAGATTAATAGATAACGAGGTGATTGACGTGCAGCGCATGCGATTCATTTGGCTTTCATTCGTTTTTTTATTCTTTTTTCACGCGCCTGTCCACGCCCATGTCGTTGATTTAACGAAAAAAGCGCAGGCGCAAAGCTATGAAAACTACTATTCGCTCATCGCTAGCTATAAAGGGGAAAGCGGCGTCACGTTTGAAAGCTATAGCCCTTATTGGACGAAGACGAAGCTTATTCAGCTGGAACAAGAACTATTAAAAAACAAACATGGCGCTGAGCTTGCTTTGTTAGGAAGCATTAAAATTTTTCCTGATTATCCTGCCGGTGCAAACATCCTCGGGAAATATTTTACTCAATATCAAATAAGTCCAAAGCCCGCGTTACTTCCAAATCGGTACATTCATTTATACGGTGGCAACGAATGGACGACGGTGGAACAAATGGCGACGACGCTTGCGCACGAGTACGGACACCATTTTACATTTTATTACTTGTTAAATAAAGAACAGCGCCTTCCGAACGAATGGCTCCAGTCGCGATATGCGGCGGCGCGCGAGCTTTTTCGCTATCCGTCTGTTCATGTGGACGGAAGAGGAGCGTACGAATGGTATATGCCTGAAATACTAGCAGAAGACTACGTACAATTATTCGGATCACCAAATGCATTAAAAGGACATATGCAAATGAACGTTCATCTTCCGACACCATTTGAACTTCCAGCTTTACAAACGTATTGGAAAAACGAGCTTGGTGCCCCGTATGAACCGATGCCACCGCTTTCACTATTTCTAACAAACTATACGGTGAAAAATAACGTATATGCGCTCAAGCTTTACACATATGCTGATACAGCCGCATACGTGAACGCGCAAGAGGGGAATGGGCGCTACGCCTCCGTTTATATCGGAAGTGTGCCAAAAGGAGTAAAAGAAACGACATACGACGGGACAACGTTAAATCATGAAGTATCATGGTTGTTCCGTTCAACCATTGTTGATACTGCACTATTTCGTGTCGTTCAGCCGACGACAAAAGGATTTAATCGTGGTTCAGCGACGCTACGTGTCCAATATGGAACGATTGACTCGCTTGTTTCTCCTCCTCCACTTTTCCCAGATGTCGTCGGGGAGGAGTTGCAAGGAGCAGCAAGATTATTATATGAACGGAGTGTCATTTCGGGATTTCCAGACGGAACGTTTCGTCCAAATGAACGGTTGCTTCGCCGCCATGCTGCGCTTATGCTTATTCGTGAGTTAAGGCTGACGCTGCCTGAAGGATATGTCGTCAAAGCAACAGATATCAAAACGACCGATCCTTGGTATAAAGAAATGGCAATTGCCGAAGCATACGGATTGCTTACAGGATATAACGGAAAGCTGTATCCGAACGATTACATTACCCGCGCCCAAATGGCAACGATTTTAACGCGTGTATATGCGGATATATATGAACGCCCGACGGTAAATCAATCGTTTTTTGATGTTTCTCCTTCTCACTGGGCGTATGAGCCGATTCAGACGTTGTTTTATAATCGAGTGACGATCAACAATCCGTATCGTCCAAATGACGTTGTGACACGCGGGCAGTTTGTGCTCTTTTTAAAGCGAACGATCGATAAAAAATAGCGAGAAAGGCTTGTCCTTTCTCGCTATTTTGCGTTGATTGCACGATAGAAAAATACCGCAAATTGTGCACGTGTCACTGTCTCTTTCGGTCGAAACGTTCCGTCTTCATAGCCGCTTGCAATGCCTGATGCGACAAGTTTTTCAATCGCATCATATGCTGCATCTGTTTCTTTTACATCGGTAAATGGCACATCCGCTCCACGCTTTAACTTCCAAGCTTCCGCAAACCACATCGCTAGCTGTTCGCGCGTTAACGGTTCATCGGGTTGAAACTGCTTATTGTTTTTATCGACAATATTTTCTTTCGCAAGGGCGTTCACCGCACCGACAGCCCAATGATCGCTCGGTACGTCAGAAAACGTTTCTTTTCGATTGTTCATGTTGAAGTTAAAATATGCTGCGATCAACCCGGCCGCTTCTGCGCGCGTCATCACTTCATCAGGCTTAAAGTAGCTTTTCGCATATCCAAGCACCATTTCTTTTTTACCTAACGCCTCAATTTCTTTACTTGCCCAAAAATCGCCTCCGACATCTTGAAACTGCCCAGCAGCTTGCACGTATGCAAGCACGCGTCTTGCTCCTATGTATCGCTTTTTATAGTAAGAGTCGTCTAATGAGGTGACCGTAATGCCTTTGGATGAGCTCGCATGAATAAATTGATTATCTCCAATATAAACACCTGCATGCGACGGTCCTTTTTTATACGTCTCAAAAAAGACGAGATCACCGATTCGTAAATCTTCTTTCTTTACTGCGCTTCCTTGTTTATATTGTTCCGCTGTCGTACGCGCTAACGTCACACCAAGTCCGCTCATCACATGGCGCGTAAACCCAGAACAATCAAACCCCTTTTCCGAACTTCCGCCGAACTGATACGGCACACCGACATATTTTTTCGCCAGTGGAATGAGCCGATCGTAACTTTCGTTTGCATAAGCGAAAGAAGGGAATAGAAAAACCAAAAGCAATATTGCAACAAACCGCCTCACACGTCACACCTCACTCCGCCATTGTTCTTACAATCTCGACATTTTTCACACTATTCCAAGTGTATCATAAATAGGATAATCATAACTTTACAGTTATGTAACAAAATTTTTTGTTAAAACTTATAAGATAAGGTATTGAAAAAAGTCGAACATTCGGTAAAATGGTGAATAGGTGGAAGGCTACACATGAAAGAGTATTGTTATTCCAACAAAGAAAAGTCATTCAAAAAATGGTTGACTTTAATCATGGAAAAAATTATAATGTAGTTTGTAGTCGTTCACTCGCTAAGTTTAAGAGTTTCATAGAGAGAGCATACATAATCTCTTAAATTTAGCTGAACTAAATAGAAGCAGAAACAAAAGGAGGAAATATGTCGATGGCTTACCAACCAAAGTCTTATCGCAAATTTTTAGCTGGTACGGTCTCTGCAGCTGTTGTTGCTTCAGCGATCGCACCAGTAGCAAGCGCAGCTTCTTTCACAGACGTGGCAGGAAGCGTGCATGCAGATGACATCGCTACATTAGTAGCAAAAGGTTACATTAAAGGATATGCAGACGGTACATTCAAACCAAACAAACCGTTAACACGCGGTGAAGCTGCAATCATCTTCTCACGTATTTTAAAAGATGCAGGTGTCAAAGCTCCTGAGCAAGGTGCAGGCTTCCCAGACGTTCCAGCGAGCAAAGCTGAATTAGCAGAAGCGGTTGCGATCGTGAAAGCTGCTGGCGTCATGGGTGGAGACGAAAAAGGTAACTTCAACCCGAACGCAAACATCACTCGCGAACAAATGGCGAAAGTCGTTGTTGAAGCGTTCAAATTAACAAAACCAGCAAACCACACGACAAAAATTACGGATCTTGACAAAGCTGGTTCGTGGGCGCGTGAATACATCCAAACATTAGAAGCAAACGGTGTAACGAAAAACACAGAATTTGCACCAAAACAAAACGTTACGCGCGGTCAATTCGCTTCATTCGTCGTACGTGCGATGGCGGTGAAAGGAGAAGTTACTCCAGCTGTTGAAAAAGTAGAAGTTTTATCAAAAACAAAATTAGTAGTAACGTTTAATACAGCTGTTGATGCAGTGAAGGCCGAAAATTTTGCTATTGAAGGTGCAACTGTTGTCTCTGCTACATTAAGTGCAGATAAAAAACAGGCAACTTTAGAAGTTTCAAATCTTGAATATGGAAAAGACTATACGGTTGTAGTAAAAGATGTTTTAGTAAATGGTAAAACAGTGGGCTTTGGAACAAAATCTTTCAAAACTCCAGCTATTTCAGAGCTTTGGGGAGTTCGCGTGACTACAAAAGATGCTTCTTTAGTAGCAAACGGTGCAGACAATACAGTTGTTACGTTTGAACTTGTAAGCAAAGGAACAAATGAAGTCGATGCGAAAGCAGATAATATCGTATTAGATTTAAATATAACATACGGAACGTTATCACAAAAACGTGTAACGATTCAAAATGGCAAAGCAACTGTCATTTTAACATCTGAATTTAGCGCAAAAGAAGTTATCGCGAAAATTGATGCTCAAATCATCGAAGCTTCAGGAGACTACAAAGACTTAATTGGTAAAGTATCTGGAAGTGGAGTTATTGCATTTAAACCAGCTGCGAGTGGTGTAGTTGAAACAATTACTCTAGTTGGTGGTGAGTCAAACCAAGCCGATCGTGTTACATTGTTCTTTGATAAAACACCAACTGAACAACAATTAAAAGAAAGCCAGTTTGTTGTGAAGCAAGGAAGCAAAGAGGTGATACCTCTCGGATTTAAATTAGTGAAAGACAATCCGAAAGCTGTAGAACTTATTCTTAAAAGAGGTGAATACTTAACAGATAATAAAGAAGTTACTGTCATCGCAAATGTTCCAAATGCTATTGGAAAACCATCAACATCTTCAACAACTTTTGTATTGACAGACGCGCGTCCTGCTGAAGTGACATCTGTTCAAGTAGAAGGGTTGAACACGATTAAGGTTGTATTTTCTGAAGCAGTTGATTCTGCTCACTTTGTAATTGATGGTCGGTTTGTAGAAGGAAAAGGCTTTAAAGTTAACTATGGCGACTTTGATCCGATAACACGTAAGGATGAGCGTCATATTGTTACAATTGAGTTGGATGATAATTTCAAAGAAAATGATAAGGCGAAAGTAGGATACTTTACACCGGGGCAACATTCTTTACAGGTGTCTTCAGTGAAAGATTTTGCCGCGTTAACGGATCCTAAAAACATTGGTACGACGCAAAACTTAACATTTAATGTGATTGAAGATACAACAAAACCAACAGCAGAAGTAAAAGTAGAATCACCTGAGCAATTCCGTATTACATTTGACAAAGTTTTAAAAGAAGAGGATTTGTTAAATAAATTCCAGTTGGAATTCTATAACGAAGATACGAAGAAATATGAGAAAGTCACTTCAACAGTCAAAAACGGACGTTTTGCGGGTTGGTCAGACGATCCTTCAGACGTTTCAAGTGTTTTATCTGTGAAACGTGACTCTAACAAACCTTCTTCTTACGTTGTAGAATTGAAAAAAGACTGGACAGAAATTTACGATACTGCGAACACGAAACTTAACTATTACAATGATAAGTTCCGTATTGTTATTGCAGAAGGTGCAGTCACAAATAAAGCAAATGGTGAGAAAAACGCCGAGATTGTCCTTGATCTAAATTATGCAGGCTCACCACTTAACCAGCCAGATACAGAAAGCCCGAAAATTTTGGATATCATTCAAAGTGAAACAAACAAAACGACTTTCACTGTAAAAATGAGTGAGCCAGTAAAATTAGTTGGAAAGAATGGTGTTGTATTAGATGATTCTGATACAATTGCACAAGGACAAGGCGCTTTACCTAAAACGTTAGTAGATTTCATCGGTAAAGACGAAAAAGGAAAGTTGGTTACTATTAGTGGAGAAGTTGTGAATTATGCAGATTCTAGTGATATGTCGTTCAACGTGAATGCTTCTCTGCAAGACTTAGTTAATAAAGGATACGATGAAAATTGGACAGTTGTTGTCAAATCAATCTCTGATGACGTAGGAAATACTGCATCTTCTCTGACAAAAGAATTTAAAGTTCCTAGAACTTCTGTAAGTCAAGTCTTTAAAGTGAAAGAAGTTAAAGGTGATCTAGCAGACTCTTCAAAAGATGTTGTGAAAATTACGTTTACTTCTGGTGTTCAATACCGTGGTGGAGTATATGATGCGACAAATCCAGCTCAATATGCGTTGAACGGTAAGAACCTACCAGTAGGAACGAAGATTGAAGTGCAAGATATCGATAACAATGTTGAAAATGGATACGAAATGGTAGTTATCACACTTCCAGATAGTACGTTATTAGAGAAATCTAACACAATTACTGTGAACAGAAACTTACAATCTGCACAAGGTTCTGTGTTGCAAGGTGGTTATGAGTTTGTATTTAGTGTAGTGAACGCTACACTCGAAAGTGCCAAAGCTACTTATAAAGACGGTAGCCAGTTAGGCACTGTAGAAGCTCAAATTAAAGATGGAAAAGAAGTTTCTGTTGATGTATCAAGTCTAGCTGATTCTGTATCGTTTACTGGTGTAGAGATTAAAGCTAAGGATGCTACAAAACTAGCATTCTCTATCCCAGGAGTGCAAGGTACAAAAGAAGTGAATTTTACAGATGGGGTTGCAGTAATCTCACCTTCGCTTATTGGTGCATCGGGTGGAGATGTAGCGTTAGAGACATTGCGTGGTCTAGGTGACTCAATCAAGCTTGATGGTACACTTTACGACAAAGCAGGTAACACAACTGCTGTGACAATCACAATTAAGTTGAAATAATTGTGCCTGTCACTTCTTCTGAGATTAATAGAACCAGAGAGTCGAATGGCTCTCTGGTTCTTTTGTGCGCTCGGCATGGGTGCAATCTTTAGGGTGAAAGTCCCGAACTGCGAAGGCAGAAGTAGCAGTTAGCTTAACGCAAGGGTGTCCGTGGTGACGCGGAATCTGAAGGAAGCGGGCGGCAAACTTCCG